>JAJCXQ010000717.1 GCA_029263355.1 Acidobacteriota bacterium
AAAAGACTCGTGCAAGCCGTTTTTTAGCGATTTGAAAAATCGAAAAGGACTCTCACAAGCTATTCTTTAGCGATCTGAAAATCAGAAAAGGCTCTCGCAAACTGTTTCCTGGCGATCTGAAAATCAGAAAAACACCGCGCAAGATGCTGAAAGTTGGGCTAAGCCAATTGTATGGAAGGCTTACGTCGAACCACGGAGGTACAGTCGGCTTCCACGTCGGCCGAGGGCCCAAAAATCCCTCGCTAATAGATGCCGCCCCTACGGGACTCGGAAGGCTGCCGGACTCAGGAACCCGGACTCACGGACCCGGAATCAAATCCCGCGTCAGATCCTCCGGTCCCGCCTCTCGGCAGACGATGTTGTCTTCGATCCGCACCCCGCCAAGCGGAATCAGCTGCTCGACCAGATCCCAATCGACTCGCTTGCCGTTCTCATGCTCACGCAAGGGCTGGAGCAGCGTCGGGTTGAAATAGATCCCGGGCTCGATGGTCACCAGATGACCCAGCTCGAGGATGCGGGTGTTGCGCAGGAAGGGATACTCCTCAGGTGGCGGCACGGTGCCGCCTTCCGGCCCGGCTTGATGACCACCGACGTCGTGGACTTGGAGGCCCATTTGATGCCCGACACCATGGGGTAGGAAGGTGCGGGTGAGACCACTGTCGAAGGCTTCTTCGGCGCTAACTTTGACGACTCCGGTCTCGGACAGCAGCCCTGCCGTCGCCCGATGGGTCTCGACATGGATCTCGAGATAGGGTCGACCGGAGGTCACCATCGCCACCAAGTCACGCTCGTAAGCGTCAACACCGCGCACCAACTCATGAAATACCGGGTGGGCGCTAGGGCTCGCCCACGTTCGGGTGACGTCGATAGCATAACCCTCGTAGGACGAGCCGGCGTCGAGTAACAGAGAACTCCCCGGCGCCGCGTCGCTGCCGCGCTTGAGTTGATAATGCAGGATGGCGGCCTTCTCGCCCATAGCGACGATGGTCTCGTAGGGGATTTCCCACTCGAGCCGATCCGTCGCCGCCAGATAGGCGAAGTGGATGTCGCGCTCGGAGCCGCCCGCCTCGAACACTTCACGGGCCCGCGCGTGGCCGGCGGCGGCACTCTCCGCTGCCCGCCGGGTGAGGGCAATTTCGTGCTCGGTTTTGTAAGCGCGGTACCAGTCGAGAGGCGCCATCAGGGCATCCGGCTCAACCTGCTCTGTAGCGAAGCCGACTCGGGCCGCGGCCTCCGGGTTACTACCCACGTAGGCCAGGCGCTCCGTCGAACCGACGATCCCCATGGCCTGCTCAAAGGTCTCCGCCTCGTGAAGCTCAACCGCCGACTCCCAATACGACACCGGTGGCGGCGAGGTGTCGTACCAATAATCTTTGGGCAGCACCCGCACCACCAGCGGCTGGCGCCCCGGACGCGCCAACACGACGTGCTCCGGACCATCGAGAGCAGGCACCCAGCGGCGGAAATGGGCTGTCGGCTGGAAGATGACGACACGGTCGTCGCGATGGTAAATCTCGAGGCTCCCGGCATGGAACAACACGCCATCGAAGTTCGAATCCTTGCGACCGGCATGGTCGAGGGCCTCAGACAGATGGCGATCCAGGGTCTCTAGATGGTCACGGTAGTGTCGTCCGTCGCTCAAGACGTCTCCTCGCTTTGATGGGAAGGGTCGATGCTGACTGCCGAAGGCTAAAGAATCTACCAGAAATTTGCCGACGGACGATGGGGATGTCGACTCATGACGACGCCTGCACCCACGCTGCAAACCGACGGTCGAGCTCGGCCCACCCGACGCCGAGGAGGCTCGACAGCTGTTGCGGAGAGGCAGCAATCTCGCCTTTCGCCAGCCGCTCCAGAAAGGAACGGAATCCAGTCGCCAGCTCGGGATCGTCGAGCAGGAAACGGACGAATAGCGCGCTCTGCTCGTAGTCGAACGACACCACTCCACGATCGAACTCGCGCCGGCTCAGCCCTACCAGACGCTCGTTACTGCCGGCGCGGCTGTCGGCGTAGGCGCCGCGCAGCCGCTTGGCCTGTGGCTCGCTGCCGTCGACTCCATGCAACGGCCGAAAACCGACCTCGGTCGCGGTATCCCCAATGCCGTCGGCCAATCCCTCCGCCAGCCAAGGCGGCAGGTTGACGCCAAGGGCCCGTCGACTGAGCAAATGGGTCAACTCGTGAGCGAGGGTGGTGAGGAAGGTTTCGAACGGTTGATCGCCCAGGTAAAAGACCGCCAGGCCGCGGGCTGCGATGGCGTATCCCGCGTAGCCGAGAGGCACGTTGTTCTCGCTGGCGAAGGCACGATAATTGTCGATCGTCGCGAACAAGACGATGGCTTCCACCGATGCACCGCGCGGACGCACCCCGTAGCGGGTCTCATAAACACTGTCCAGCTGGCTGGCGAGCAGGTGACAGGCTGCGAGGACCCGTGGATCGTCGACATCGGTGGTGAGCGAATACGGACCGCAGTGAGCTGCCTGGCGCCTCGGTCCCAATAACGCCCGCGCCGCCGCCAGTAGCTCGACATCCGGCGGCTCGGCGAGTCGCCCACGCAGAGAGTTGGGAGTCGTCGAATCTGCCAGAGGCAACGCTACCGGCAGCATCTGATCCACCGTCGATGCCTCCGGCGCTGCTGAGAACATCAGCCAAGCCCCAACCGTGGCAGCGATCAGGAGCAACAGGACCAGAAAAGCGAGTCGACGCATAGGGTCCCTATGTTAGAGCCATCTGCGACCTGCCATCGACTTCCAGGGACCAACCCTGGCGCTGATACCATCGCGCGGTGGAACCCAACCGTCAGAATCTCACCGTCGAAGTTGACGATGGCACTAGCTTCGACGCCACCGTCTGGCAACCACCTTCAGTCGACGCCGACACGCCGGTCATCCTCTGCGTCCCGGCGATGGGGGTACGAGCCTCCTACTACCAACCGCTTGCGGAAGCGTTGTGCTCTCAGGGCTTCCCGGTCGTCACCACCGACCTCCGCGGGCTCGGATCGAGCTCAGTCCGAGCCAATCGCAAGAATGACTTCGGTTACCGTGAGATCGTCGAACTCGATCTGCCTGCCCTGCTGGACGCCGTGGCCGACGCCCTGCCTGGTCGCGACATCTTTGTGCTCGGCCACAGCCTCGGTGGCCAGCTCGCCTGCCTCGTAGCCGCCGCTGATCCCCAAGCCATCACCGGCTTGATACTGGTGGCGTCGTGCTCGGTGTACCACGGCAGCTGGCCCTTCCCCAAGAGCCTCTTGGTCTTGATGTTCGAGCAGACCGCGGCACTCACCGCTCGAATTTTGGGGTACTTCCCCGGCCATCTCGTGGGCTTTGGCGACCGTGAGGCACGCCGGCTGACCTGCGACTGGGCCTTCCAAGGACGCACCGGTCGCTACCAGGCTGCAGGCTCGACGCGTCGCTACGAAGAGCTCCTCGCCACTTCGGCGGTGCCAGTGCTCGCCGTCTCCCTCAGCGACGACAGCTACGCCCCGCGCCGTGCCGTCGAGCACCTTCTTAGCAAGATGCCGCAGGCGCCCAAGACCCACCTCCATCTCGCCCCAAATGAGCTCGGCGGCGACTCGGTTGGCCACTTCGGATGGGTCAAACGCGCCGACTGCCTCGCCCCGAAGATCGCTGCCTGGATACGCCGAGCTGGCGACTAGCGCCACACAGCGCCTATTGCTGCTACGCTTCGAGTAGCTATGTCGCAAGCATTGCATGGTGAACGCGCCCGCGGTAGTTCGGCGCCAAGGTGGAGAATCGCTGCTGTAGCGGTTCTCGTTGTCTCGATATCGTGTCGCTCGCCGGAGCGCTCGCCGAGTGAATCGGCAGACTATTCTCCAACCACCGTCGAGATGGCTTTCGAGCGCGCCGAGAACAGCGGACTCGATTTCCACCATTTCAACGGCATGACGGGCAAGCTCTACTACCCGGAAATCATGGGCGGCGGTGTCGGCCTGTTCGACTTCGACGGCGACGACGATCTGGACATCTACTTCACCCAGGGTCACCTGCTGGGTACCGAGACCAACCTCGGGAACGCGACCCTTCCACCAGCCGCAAGAATGCTGCCGCTGCACGACCGCCTCTACCGCAATGACGGCGCGCTGACGTTCGTCGACGTCACCGACGCCAGCGGCCTACGAGCAACAGGTTATGGCATGGGGGTTGCCACCGGAGACTTCGACAACGATGGCGATGTTGACCTCTATGTCACCAACTTTGGACCGAACGAACTGTGGCGAAACCGCGGCGATGGTACCTTCGAAGATGTCGGCAAAGACAGCGGTGTTGCCGATCCGCGCTGGGGTCTGTCGGCGAGTTGGGTCGACCTCGACCTCGATGGTTGGCTGGATCTCTATGTCAGCAACTACGTCGACGTCTCACTCGAGGATCATCCAACATGCCGGATGGTCAGCGGCATCGCCGACTACTGTGGGCCCCGCGCCTTCACCGCAAGCAGCGACATTCTGTATCGGAACCTCGGTGACGGCACCTTCGAGGACATCAGCTCGAGCTCTGCGATCGGCGACCTGGTGGCCCCCGGGATGGGAACGATCAGCGCTGATTTCGACGGCGACAGTTGGCCCGATCTCTATGTCGCCAACGACGCGCTGCCCAACGCGCTTTGGGTCCACCAAGGCGACTTTCGCTTTCAGGATACCGGCCTCCTCAGTGGCACTGCCCTCAACCGCCAGGGTGATGCCGAGGCCGGGATGGGTGTCGTCGCTGCTGACTTCGACGGCGACGGCGACGAAGATCTCTTGCTCAGCCACCTCGCTCTCGAGTCGAACACGCTCTACCGTAACCAAGGCTCGGGCTTTTTCGAGGACGTCACCGAAGTCAGCGGTCTGGCGACGCCCAGCTGGGAGCTCACCGGCTTCGGGATCGCCGCCTTGGACTATGACAATGACGGCTGGCTCGACCTCCTGGTAGCCAATGGCGCGGTGATCATGGTCGCGGAGGAGGTCGCGAGCGGCAAGCCTCATCCTCTGGGCATGCGCAACCAACTGTTTCGCAATGTCGGTGAGGGCCGCTTCGTGGAGCTCGAGCTGGATCTGTTGAGCGAACGCCGGGTCAGCCGCGGACTTGCCGTCGGCGACCTCGACAACGATGGCGACACCGACGCGGTGATCGTCAACAACGGCGGTCCCGCCGAGTTGCTCGACAATCGACTCGGTGAGCACAACCATTGGCTCGGGCTCGAGCTTCGCGGCCAGAACGGTCGCCACATGTTCGGAGCATCTGCCAGCATCGAGCGCCCGGAAAAACCGACGCTGCGGCGCTGGTGCCGGAGCGACGGTGGCTACTTGTCGGCGCAGGACCCCCGTCTGCTCTTCGGCCTCGGACGAACCGCGGAGCCCTTGGCGGTGACTGTTCGCTGGCCCGGCGGTGAACAGGAACGGTTCCAGGTCCACCCTGATCGGTACCATCGGCTGAGCCAAGGGCACGGCCAGGAGATCGACCAGGGACCACCGCCGTGAGGCCGTCGAGCAAAACGAGGCTCACGCCGTCCGGCTTGTTGCTAGCACTGGTGGTCGCCTGCGGAACACCGACGGAACCCAAGCTCGAATCGATCCCTCATCCGGCTCTCGAAGGAGCCGACCCGAGCGTCCGCGAGCTTCTCGCCTCAGAGCGCGTGCGTCTCGAGGATCTTGCTGGTGCGAGTGAAGACCCGGCCTTGTTGGGCCTCGGATATGGCCTCATGGGACGCCTCTATCAATCTCACGATTTTGTCGCCGCCGCCGCTGCCTGTTTTCGCAACGCGGTTCAGCTAGAGCCAGCAGATGCGCGTTGGCACTACCACCTCGGGATGGTCTATCAACAACGACGACGGTATGACCTCGCCCAGATCGAGCTCGACAGCGCGCTCCAAGAAGGCTCCGAAAGGGCTCCGACGCTGTGGCGCCTCGGCGACATTGCTCGCAGTTCGGGCAAGACCGGAGAAGCCCTGGCAAACTACCGGCGCGCCGTCGAGGCCGACCCGGAATGCCATGGCGCCACCCTTGGCATCGCAGAAGCCGAACGCGATCTGGGAAATCTGGAGGCGGCTGTTGTGGCCTATCGCAATGTGCTCTCCCATCGTCCCGATATCCGACGAGCCCACTACGGGCTCGCCCAGATACTCCTGCGCCTCGATCGGCGAGCCGAGGCCGAGCCCCATTTCGAGCACGCGCGGCCTGACACATCGGCTCTGCCGGTCGCCACCGCTAGCCTCTGCCCCGACACCTTGGCCGAGGAGCTTCTGCTTCTCACAACCGGAGCGCCGGTCCATTTCACGAGAGCCCTGATGGCAGCCCGCGACGGCAACACCGAGCTCGAGCTCGAAGAGTTGAGAAAGGCAGTCGCCTCTGCCCCCGAGCTGCCGAGCGCCCTGCAGGCCCTGGCCATCGCCCTCGCCCGGGAGGGTGAGCTCCAGGAAGCCAGCGAGCTCTACGAGAAGGCTTCTCAGGTCCAACCTGACAATGCGTCGAACTTTGCGGACCTCGGTTTCATCTTTAACGCCCTCGGTAAGACCGACGAGGCGGCCAGCGCCCTCGAACAGGCGCTCGTCCTGGAGCCCGACCGGCGCCAAGCCAGGTTGCAGCTCGGCAACATTCGATTCCGCCAAGGGCGACCGACCGAATCTCTCGCGGCAGCCGACGTGCTGCTGCGCGCAGATGCACGAGATGCGGAAGCTGAGGTGCTGCGAGCAGCGAGCCTCATCACCCTCGGCCGAGGACAAGAGGGCCTAGCCGGACTCCGCAAGATGCTCGACGAGAACCCACCGGACGCCGCTGAGCTGCGGGTATTGGCGGCAACCGTTATCGCGTCTCTCGGCGACACCCGTCGGGCGCTCCAACACCTCGAATTCGTTGGCCGGACTGAGGTCGGACCGATCGCTCAACGGGCTCGCCAGCTAGCGCAGAACTTGCGCGCTCGCTGAACGCCCGGCGCCAAAGATCGCAGCTTGGGTCGGCGAAGTCTGCTCGCGACCAGCTATCTAGAGTCCATCCAGAAACCCGTTTCTCGCCTCCCAGGGAGGCCCCTGTGGAGCGAGCACGCGGCGAGTATGTATGAGCAAGAGAACAGCTTCTCGCTCTTCAAACTATTGTAACCAATGAGGTTGGCGGACACTGAGGTGCCGAGGCGAGTTACGCAGCTGCGCGCGCAGTCCACAGGGGGCGACCGGACAATCGGTGTTCTTGGACGCAATCTATCTAGCGACGGAGGGGCGGACTCGAAGTCCGCCCCATCATAGGCTGAGACGATTCGTTAGTGGTCGTGGTCGCCGTCATCGCCGTGGTCGCCGTCATCGCCGTCATCGGCCATCGGAGCTTCACCTGCAAGATGGACGACACCACAGGCGAGACGGGCGCCGGCAGCGCCGGTTGGCTGCTCTGGGCACATGTCTTCACCCGCGTGGACAATCACCGCTTTGCCGACGATTGAATTCGGCCCCGGCGTGACGGTCACAAGATCACTCACCACCTCGAGCATGCCGCCACCCTCGCTGATCTCGATGTTTCCGAAATCGCCGGCGTGACGATTCGGATCGTCGGGACAACCGTGAGGCGTGCCCATGGGGTTGAAATGTCCGCCAGCGGCCTTGAAATCGGGCGAACATTTGCCGAATTCGTGCACGTGGAAACCGTGTTTGCCGGATGGTACGCCGGCAGTGACCAACGCCTTGAGCGTCACGCTGCCGTCTGCCTCGACGAATGTCGCGGTCCCGATTTCCTCACCTTCAGCGTTGTGCAAGGTCACCATGGCGGTCGGCGGTTCCGGGGCGACGGTCTCCGCCACCGGCTCCGGAGCGGGCTCCGTCGTCTCCGACGCCGGTTCTTCCGCCGGCGCACAGGCAAGAGCGAACAAGGCAATCGACATCAGCAAGAAGCCTAGTTTTTTCATCTTCTTTTCCTCGGGTCGTGGATGTACTTCAGAACCTCAGCATATCGCATGGCTCGCACGACACCACCTGATAAACTGAGCGCGCAATCGACCTCGCGTACCACTCGCTTGGGGAACAGCCAGAGAACAGCCAGAGAACAGGAGTCGAAACGATGGTCAAGGGACAAGGTAACGCCCTGAAATCGCTGATCTTGTGCAGCGGCATGTTGGCGCTGGCGCTTTTCACCACGACCTCCGCTGCCGGCGAGACGACAACCTACGGTGAAGGTGTCAAACTGAAAGAGTCCACCCCAATCGTCAAGATTCTGGCGGATCCCGACGCCTTCATTGGTCGCACGGTACGGGTCGAAGGCGGCGTCCTGGACGTCTGCCCGCGTAAAGGCTGCTGGATCGAAGTCGGCGACGAAGGCGAGAGTATCCAGATCAAGGTGGACGACGACGTGATCGTCTTTCCAGCCGGGGCGAAAGGCCGAATCGCCGCTGCTGAGGGTACGGTGGAAGCGATCGAGATGACCCGGGATCAATACCTCGGTTGGCTGGCTCATCGAGCAGAAGAAAAGGGTGAACCCTTCGACGCCGCAAGTGCAGATATCGGTAACGGACCATATCGCCGGATCCAGATCCGCGGTGCTGGCGCCGAGATCGAGTAGCCGCTCGTTGGCGCTGTTCAGCGCCGTCAACGGTCGGGCGGCTCGCAGCGATCACACTTGACGCAGTTGAGCTCGACGCCGAGAAAGCTCGCGCGCCCCTCGTCGGTGACGACCCAGGGGCGGCTCGTCCACGGCGGATCATGCCGCACATGCTGATCGTGACCACATGCCAACTCGGCGACCCAGTGGTCGCGCTCGTCGGTGTGGAATCCAATGATCGGTCTCTTCATGCCTCGATGAGGCTTAAGCGTCAGCTCGACGCCCAGGCACGACGCAGAGTTTCCATTACCTGCGGATGGCGCATCGCAAAGTCGCCGTAGTGGCGCGATCCCGGCATCCACTTCCACCAGAACATACCGCGGATGAACGGTTCGTTCTCGATGCGGTGCAATGCGACTTCCATCAACCGGCGCTGTAGAGCGCGGTTGGTGGCGGACTCGCGGCTCTGGGTGAGCCACGGTTCGCTGGCTGCAGCCGGTGAAACGTCGTAGCCGATCTCGGCGAAGATCACCGGCTTGCCATGGAGCTCAGAAAGCTGCCGGAGACTCTGTAGGTGGGCATCCCAGCCGGCGCGGATGGCTTCGATGGATGGGTCGGAATCCTGGCTCAGCGGGAAGTAGGCCTGGACTCCGATCAGGTCGAGAGCATCCCAGAACGGCACCGCGTCGAGCCGATCCCAGTTGGCGGAATAGGTGATCTCCCCCGAGTACACTCGTCGCACGTCGACGATGATGCGACGCCATTCCGCTTCGTGGCCGGTGGTTTCCTCGTACTCCAAGCCAATCGACAGCAGCGGGATCCGATGTTGTTCGGCAAAGCGAGCGTGGTCGAGGATAAAGGCGTGGTATCCGTCGAAGAATCGGCGCCAGGCGGTTCCGTCGTCTCCGAACTCGATGGTGCCCCGCCATTCGAAACTACCCCAATACGCCAGGTGAGGCTTCCAAAAGAGCTGAATTCCAGCTTGGCGGGCATAATGAACTCCACGCTCCAAGTAGCCGGTCTCGGAGGCCGGATCGAAACGGATCGAGCCGTTTCGACGCACCCCGGCGTAGGGATGAATCGACACCCACTGCACTCCCATGCCCGCTAGCTCTCGCAGCGAGCTCTCCATCGAAGGTGAGCCCCAGATACGCCCATAGCCCGGACAAGAGACGGTCATTCCACGAAGAAACATGTCGCTGAGGGGCACCGGCTCGCCGCCTGCCGCGGCTGTCGATGCCCGCGGCTCGACACTGTCTGACGATCGCGCGGCGCCCAAGCCACCCGCGATCATCAGAATAAAGAGGGCACCACCGGCGAAACGAGCAGCATGATGGGGGCGTCGAGTGAACATGGTGTATAAGTTGATCCAGTGACCGTTGTTAGGAGATACCGGCGTCAAAAGATACGTCGAGCGAACAGGCATGGTTTCGAGTCGGGCCGGTGAGGCACCGGTCTGCGAGGCACCGTCAGCGAACACACTGTCAACGGGACCCGGGCGCTGGAGGGGCACGGCAGCACGATGGTATACTCCACTCGCGGCCCGGTGGGATCCCGCCGGGCCCCATCCCGACCCGCCGGGCCTCATCCCGATTCCAAATACCGCTCTAAAAAATTGGCACCGTTAGGATTTCTTCGCATAAGAGGAGACGAGGTTGAGTATTTTCAATGAAATGCAATGGCGCGGCCTAGTCTACGACGCCTCGGAGGGTGTCGCAGAGCACCTCCAGCAAGAGGGCCGTTCCTTCTACATCGGCTTCGACCCGACCGCCAGCAGCCTGCATGTCGGCAGCCTTCTCCAAATCTTCAATATGGCCCGCATGCAGCAATTCGGCCACGTGCCGATCGCACTTGCCGGCGGTGGCACTGGTTTGATCGGTGACCCCACGGGCAAGTCCCTCGAGCGCCAACTGCTGACCAAAGAGAAAGTCGCCGAAAACCTCGCTGGCATCAAAGCGCAGCTCAGTCGATTCCTCGACTTCGAGACCCAGCGCAATCCAGCGCGGATGGTCGACAATGGCGACTGGCTGTGTACCGTCAATCTGGTGGATTTCCTACGTGATATCGGTAAACACTTCACGGTCAACTACATGCTGGCCAAAGAAGGCGTGCAGCGTCGACTGGAGGGTGAGGAAGGCATCTCTTTCACCGAGTTCAGCTACTTGATTCTCCAGTCCTATGACTTCCTGGTATTGTACGATCGTCACGATTGCACCTTGCAGATGGGAGGCAGTGACCAGTGGGGCAATATCACCGCTGGCGCCGAGTTGATTCGCAAGCTGCGCCAGAAGAAAGCTTATGCTTTGGTATCACCCCTGGTGATGACCTCGAGCGGGGTTAAATTCGGCAAAACCGAAGCCGGAGCGGTTTGGCTCGACGCCGAGCGCACTTCTCCCTACCGTTTCTACCAATACTGGCTCAACTCCAACGATCTTGATGTGGTGAAGTACCTCAAGTACTTCACCTGGCTCGACCAAGACGAAATCGCCGAGCTCGAAGCTGCCCACACAGCAGCGCCAGAAAAGCGCGAAGCCCACCAGCGGCTAGCCAGCGACGTGACCGAAAGAGTGCACGGGCCAACCGCCCTCGAGCGGGCGCAGCTGTCCTCCCGAATCCTCTTCGGCGCCGAGATCAGCGATCTCAAACCGACCGAGATCCTCGATATCTTCGATGACGTGCCATCCACCGAGCTCGAGCCAGAGGCGGTGGCGGGGGACGGTCAGACACTCACCGAGCTGATGGTCACCTGCAGTCTCGCCCAATCCAAGGGCGCTGCCAAACGGCTGATCCGCGATGGTGGTGTTTATCTCAACAACCGTCGGATCGCAGACGAGAGGCTCGCCGTGAGTCGTAATGATTTCCTCGATGGCGCCGTGCTGGTACTGCGCAAGGGCCAGAAGCACTACCACCTGGTCAATCTCCTGGGAGAGCCGTCATGACCGTTGCGACTCCGATAGCCCCTCAGACCTCACCGGTCTTGGGCTCGCGCTCGACAGAGAACTTCCGGACTTGGGTGCGGGGCGCGCTCAGCCAACTGGAATTCCGCCGGCGAGACGTCTCCTTTCTGCTCGGCACCGACGAGTTCATTCACCACGAGCGCCGGGCCGCCTTCACCCCGCGCCACGTCACAGCCCTGCGTCACGACCTCGAGTCGATCGGCCTGGCACCGCGGATTTTTGCCGTCGCCGGCACCGGTGAGCGGGCGTCCAACGATGCTGGCGAGACCTTTGCCGACGCGGCCTACGCGGCCGCCGGCGCCGAGGTCGTTGACGCCGGCCAGACTGCGGGGCTCGGCCCACTCGACGTTGTCCATGCCCTCAAGGAGCCGACCGGTTACGAGAGCGACTTCCAGGGACCGATCCTGCGTATTGGCGCTCTCCACCTTGCAAGCAAGCCGCCAGGACTGTGCCGGATGCTGGCGCGCCGCAACTTTGCAGCGATTCTGGATGGCGGAACGATCGGCAATTGTTCTTACCTGGCGCATGGCGGCGACCGGACTCCGATCGTCGGCAGCATGTCGCGTTTCGCGGGCGCTGTATCGGGGCGAAAAGTCGTCAAAGGGCTCGACCGAGGTGGCCACGGCCCCGGCACAATCATCGTCGTAGGCGCTGGCATCGCTGGCATGAGCGCCATCGAAAAGGTCAAGCCCAAAGCCGCCAAATTGATCGTTGTCGAGCCCTACCTGCCAGCCGTAAGTCGCGCCCGCGCCAACCTCGAGGCCCTCGGCTACGAGAACTACGAAATCATCTCTCGCCTTACCGACGAGGTCTTCGACGACGCTCTCGGTATCGTTTTCGCACATCGCTCGGGAGCCAAAGCGGCCGAGAAAGTGTGCAGCCACGAGCAGATTTGCCGAATGCGACACGGGGCGGTGATTGCCGACATCGCGATCGACCAAGGCGGTAGCATCCGCTATCACGGCTACGACGAGAGCGACGATGCCACCGCCAGCCGCGACAAGTATCGCAAGCTGGTAACCCCCGACTATATCTACTACGCCGAGACCAACATGCCGCGGGAAGATCCCTGGGAAGCATCGGAAGTACACGGCGACTCATCGCTGCCATATGTGACCGCGCTACTAGCACTGGTGGCCCATCACGGCACTCCCGAGGCGGTGAGTCGGCGGCTGCTCGCACAACACATTCGAGTATTCAATCCCTCCGACCCATTACCCGAGCAGGGATCCATCGAATACCTCGAGCAGGATCTTCGCAACGGCTTACAACTAGCGGTCACTGACGGCGAATTGCACATCACCGACCCGGATATCGAACGAAATTCGACCTTGCGAGAGTGGATCCAAAGCTGCGCCAACAGTTGACCTGCCGCACCCGATCTGCCACATTGGCAGCGAGGGCTCCCCAAAGAGAGCCTTCGCTGTTAAAATAGGGGTATTCCCTTTTTCCTAGTGGCTGCCCAGCTATGGGCAGCTTTCTGCAATCACCGCGGCTTCAGCTGGATCTCCACATTCGAGGAGTCGATCGGTGCAACCCTCGAGATAGCCAGGAGGGGCCGACTATGCCGGATGCCGATCACAGAGCTCAGCGTTTGCTGGATGCCCTCGATCTGCCCGATCACGCTTCGGACATTCTCGAGAGCTCGCGCTACCACAGCCTCGCATTCTGCCTGCGCTACCTTGAACGCTGCGAAGAAATTCGGCGCCACAACCCTCAGGCCGGCCTGCTGGTCGCCCGGGTCGCTACCGCGCTGGCACATAAAATTTCCAAGCAAAGCTGCGGCAGCCTGCGCAGCTGGTGCTCGCTTCAGGTACACGCTTTGGCAGTGTCCGCCAATGCTCAACGTTCAATATCGGACTTCGCAGCGGCGGAAGCCACTTGCCAAATCGCACGCTTTCTCTATCTCGAAGACGCCGACGACCTGGCACGAGCCGACCTACTCCAGAGCCTGGTCTACCTGCGACGCGATCAACGCCGCTTCGAGCAGGCAGAACGGTATGCCTCGATGGCGATCGAAATCTACAAAGAACTCCGCCAACACCACTTATGGGGCTGTGCGCTAGTTGATCGTGGCGTCCTTGCAATCCGTTCCAACGAGCCCTTCAAGGCGGCGACCGATCTGTTCGAGGCGATGTCGCTGATCGACCGTCAGCAGAACCCTGCCTACTACTATCTGGCAGCTCACAATCTGGCGGTAGCACTCGCTGACGACCGCGAGTCGAATCCTATCGAGGCGCTCTATTGGCTGCGTTACGCGCAACAGATCAACGAAGAGCCGGAGTCGTCATTCTCACAGATCAAACTGCTGTGGGCCGAGGGTCGCATCCTCGAGAAGCAGGGCATGCTGTCCGAAGCCGAGCACTTCCTACAGACGGTGCGACTCCGTTTGTTGGAGCACCGGACCCTCGACGACTATGCGCTCGCCTCGCTAGATCTGGCCGGGGTTTATCTCAAACAGTCTCGCAACCGCGACGTGCGGACGTTGGCTGGTGAGCTGCTGCCGATCTTTCAACAGTTGCGGGAAGACCGTGACGCGCTGGACGGCTTACGTCTCTTCCATCGCAGAGCGATCGCAGAGGCCCTGAGCCTCGAAGTGTTGAGCTCGATCAAGAGTGTCCTGCGGACTCGAGTTCGTCCGATGATGCGCTCTTGAGGGCTGAGCGCCCTACAAGGCTGCCGCTGGTCGATTCAAGATTCGCCCCGACACCTCGGCGACCTACCGGGCTGCTTGGACCCTCGGCGATGTAAACTCACCGCATCAATGCCCTGCCGCAAGTCTACGGACCGACCGCCGACGCCCAGACGTTCTGAGCACGCACTCGCGGCTCGACAGCACGGTGCCAGCACTGCCAGGTTCGAGACTTACCCTCGGATCCAGCCGATGACTTGGCCGATGAGTGTCGATCTGCGGGCTGCGTTATCATGGCGCCACGGAGCCCGAAATGGTTGAACCGGTCGCCCCTAGCCTTTCCAACTACCAAGTTATTTCCAAGCTCAGTGCCGGTGGCATGGGGGCGGTGTATCTGGCTGAGGACCTCAAGCTACAGCGTAAGGTAGCGATCAAGGCCCTGACTCCAGAATGGGCAGCGGATCCTGATCGATATCGACGATTTCGGTGGGAAGCTCAGGTTCTCGCCAAGCTCAACCACCCCAACATTGTCACCATCTTCGCCGTCGAGGAGGAAGCCGGCTCCCACTTCCTGATCATGGAGCTGGTCGAGGGCAGAACCCTGGACCAGATCATCCCATCGGTGGGTATGACTCCAGAGCAGATCTTCAAGCTCGCCATCCCGCTGGCCGACGCTCTCGCCGCCGCCCATGCCCAAGGCATCGTCCACCGCGATCTGAAACCCGCCAACATCATGGTGACCCGCGACGGGCGGGTGAAGATCCTGGATTTTGGCCTCGCCAAACGCTATGACAGTGCGGTCAGCACCCCCGCGTCGGTGATCCAAGTCAGCCAGCCAGAGACCCAGGACGGGCAGATGATGGGCACGGTGCCCTACATGTCCCCTGAACAACTTCAGGGCGATACTGTCGACCGCCGCAGCGACCTTTTCTCTCTCGGCATCATCCTCTACGAGATGGCCACAGGTCGGCGGCCGTTCGAGGGCAAAACTTGGGGCGACCTGGCGTCGTCGATTCTGCGCGACAAGCCACCTTCGGTCACGTCATTCAACGTCTACCTGCCGCGACACCTCGGTCGGATCGTCCGTCACTGCCTGGAGAAGGATCCCAAACGCCGGTTCCAGACCGCATTGGATCTACGCAACGAGCTCGAAGAGCTGCAGCGGGAGATGCTGGCCGACGAGGCACGCAGCGGTGATGTATCGAGCGGTGCACTGTTGACCACCCGCACCGACCTGTCGCGGGAGATGCCACGAAGGCGCGATGGCGAACGGTGGATCGCCGGCCTCGCCACCCTGCTGGTCGCGGCGATGATCGCCGCCCTGGCGTGGCTGCGCACTGGCGGCGGCAACGAACCGACGATCGTGACCCAAGAACCGCCGATCGAGGCTGAAGCTCCAACGCGCAAACGGATCGTCATCCTACCGCTCGAGAACCTCGGTCCAGCGGAGCACGCCTACTTCGCCGCCGGGGTCAGCGAAGAAATCACCAGTCGCCTGGCCTCGGTGAGCGCGCTCAAAGTGATCTCACGCACCACCGCTTTACAGTATGACCGCACCAACAAGACGATCCAGGAAATCGGTGAAGACCTGGGGATCGACTACCTCCTCGATGGTGCGGTCCGATGGAGCACCAGCGAAGGCAGTGAGAGCCGGGTCAGGGTGACGCCACAGCTGATCCGGGTTGCCGACGATACCCAAATCTGGTCGGAGAGTTACGACCGGGTGATCGACGACATCTTCGCAGTGCAATCGGAGATCGCAGCCGAGGTTATCCATCAGCTCGACATCGTGCTGCTGGAGCCGGAGGCCGCGGCGCTGGTGTCGCGACCGACCCAGCATCTCGAGGCTTACCAGGCCTACATGCGCGGCCTCGACTACGCGAGTCGTCGCGAGCCCGACCGCGAGACTTGGTACTTGGCAGTGCAGATGTTTCAACGTGCGGTGGAGCTCGATCCGCAATTCGCTCTCGCCTACGCCGAGCTGTCGGAAGCACATTCGTTGATGTACCACTGGATCATTGACCGCAGCCCGGAACGCCGCGACTCCGCCCGTATCGCCGCTGAGCAAGCTCTGGAAATCGATCCGACGCTGCCCGAGGGTCATCGTGCCCTCGCCTACTACTACTATCGCGGTCATCGTGACTACCAGGCAGCGCTGCAAGAGTTCGATATCGCCGCCCGCGCGCTGCCGAACGACAGTCAGCTGTTGGAAGGGATCGCATACATCCGACGCCGGCAAGGCCTATTCGAAGAGGCCGCCACCAACCTCGAGAAGGCTCTCGAGATCCAACCCCAGAGCGATTGGATCGCCGCCGAGCTCGCCCAGACCTACACCACGATCCGACGCTATGAGGAGGCCGACCGGTTCTATCGCCTGGCGATCTCGCTGACACCGGATCAGCCGGCACCGTACCAAAGCCGGGCCCGCAACTTCCTGTTATGGCGTGGCGACACCACGGCTGCCCGCGACGTACTCGACGCCATGCCTCGACAGGGCGCGACCAGTTCGGTCTTGGCTTGGTTTCGCCTCGAATTGATCGAGCGAGACTTCGACGCCGCCTTACAAAAACTCGGCAACACTCAGGCTAGGCTGATCGGCGTCGAAGCGGCGTCCTATCCTCGCGGTCTACTACAAGCGCTGGCCTATCGCCATCTCGACGAACCGGAAGTCGCCAAACACTTCTTCGAAAACGCACGTCTACGGCTCGAGCGCCTGCTGCCTGACGACAAGGTCGACTCACGCCTACGCATCACTCTGGGAATGGCCTACGCGGGTCTCGGCCGTAAGGAAGACGCGATCCGAGAAGCTTTGCTGGCCGTTGAGCATTATCCGGTTTCGAGTGATGCCTTCATCGGGCCACGCTTTATCGATCACTTGGCGAAGATCTACACTATGATCGGCGATCAGGACACGGCAATCGACCACATCGAGTATCTGTTGTCGATCCCATCCGAGATCTCGATCCCCCTTTTAAGGATCGATCCTGCATGGGACCCTCTGCGAAACCATCCACGCTTCCAGGCCATCGTCGACAGCAAGTAGTAGGTCAAACTCGAAGTTACGGTTCGCTTGCCTCCAGGACGCGCTGTAAATCGCCAAACAGCTGGTGCAAATCGAGGGCTGCTTGCGGATCCAACGCATCGAGCCGCGCCGCAATCTCCGCTTGCCGGGTGAGGATGTTCTGAACCACCTCGCTCTGAGAGATGCCCGTGCGGGTCGCCAGGGTCGCCAAATCTTCACCGAACCGAACGAGCCGTTCGCTTGCCAGACCGAAGTTGTTGCGATCAACCTCGACTGCGATCGCCGCCAGCTCGAGTTGTAACCGTTTGCGCTCCACCTCCGCCTTCAGGGCATCCACCTCATCTCGTAGCGGTCCTTGGCGATTCTGCTCGGTTGTGATCGCCTCAGCGACCCGACGCTCGATCTCACGATCTTTCCATTCGAACGCCAGGTAGCCGCCGAGGGCGGCGCCCACAACCAGACTGATCAACAGCCAGATACTGAAACTCTTGGACGACATCTCGTGCCCTTTCTACTATGCCTGTTTTTCACGCAAGACCTAGTCGAGAAAGTCTAGCAGCTCAGAGGCGACCCCGGCGGGCGCCTCCACCGGCAGCCAATGACCGCAGTCGGGAAAGATACGCACCCGATCCGTCCCCCAGCGAGCAGCAAACTGCGATGAGATATAGGGGTCCTTCGCACCCCACATGACACACGTCGGCACCCGGGCGGTGAGAGCGAGCAACTTTTCCTCCCAGCCTGCGAAGTTTTTGGGATCCGTAGCTCGATAGAGCTGTAGAACCATCCGCTTCATCTCCGAGGTGAGGGTACGATACGCGTCCTGAATATGCTCTCGCGACAGACGTGGTCCACCTCGCTGGAGCTCCCAGGCGAAAATCCAGCGGTTCATTAACCACATACTGAGCTCGCCAACGATCGGGGTGCGCCAGATACGAGCCCAGGCATGCCAGCGGTAGTCGACAAAATACAGCGAGTCCAGAATCGCGATCCGGCGCACTTTGTGGGGATGACGAATCGCCCACGACAGACCATAGGGGCCGCCGAAGTCATGGACGACGAGGTCAAACGGGGGCTCGATCTCGAGGGCTACGACCCATTCGTCGACCCACTGCGCCATGCTCTCCAGGCTGCAATCAAACATCCCCGTCACTTGCGAGCCACCGAAGCCCGGCAAGTCCGGCGCCAGGCACCGATGGCGGTGCCGCAGGCGCTCGACGACATCTCGCCAAAGCTCAGCAGTATCGGGGTTGCCATGCAACAACAAACACGGTGCCCCGTCACCGGCATCGAGCCATCGAACCCGGGTTTGGGTCAGCTGCAGGGTCCGTTCTTCCGAAGGGATGTCCATCACCGAAGCCTATGCGACTTCGGGATAGATTAGCGCGATGAGTCGACTCCAGAACCATGACATCCCGCGGCGGCTTCCATCCCAGATCGCGCAACTCGGGGACGGACGATTGTTGGTCCGCGGCCCAAGCGGCCTTGCGCTGCTGGGCGGCGCCGATCTCGGCACGGCCGAGACTATTCTCGATCGGGTCGACGGTCGACGCACCGTCGACGAGATCTGTGCTGTGCTCGCACCGCAGCTCGAGGCCGAGCGGATCGTCCGATTGCTGAAAAGCTTCGATGGCGTTTTGTTGAGCTGTGACTTCCGCCCCCCCATCACTCCCTCCCGGGAGAAGGGGGCCCCAAAGGATGCTGGCCTTATTCCGTCGAAGGATCAGCCTGGGACACTGCTGGTGCTCGGCAACGGCGACGCGGCACACTGCGTCGCGGAGCTGCTGGCGGCACCCTGCTTCGAAGCTCTGGACGACGGTCAATGGCTCGAGGCGCAGGGTGACAGCGCGCTACTGATCTGTGCCCTAGAAGACACACCCTACAACACGTTGTTCGAGGTTCAGCAGGCGTGTTTACGAGCTTCCGCACTGAGTCTCTTCGTCATCGCCGATCCCGACGGCGTCCGCATCGGACCTTTGACCGTGCCCGAGAGCGGTCCGTGCATCGCCTGCGCCCAGATCGCCAGCCTGCGTCGCTCCGGTTTGAGCCCGCATGAGCTACTGGCGGCGACGTCGAGCTTTCGCACCGGAGTCCTCACGGGCCCAGTCCTCGAGCCTGCCATCCGCCAAACGGTCACCGAAGCGCACGCCGCGATTGCGTTCCAGGCTTCGGACCGATCACCACAGCTGCTGACCGCGGTTGGGTTGCTAGGCGTCGACGGTCGTAGGTCCCAATACAGCGTCACACCGGTGGCTGGTTGTGAGGTCTGTCAAGCCGGTGAGGACGGCAAGAGCGCGACGACGCCAGCGCATTCGAAGCTATCAAGCACCGTCCAGCGCGAGCTCGTCGCCACCGCCCGGCGAGCACCACGGCGAGCGGCCCCGCCAGCGAGCGACAACCTCGTCCACCGTATCGGCATCGTCGGCGGCGGCACCGCCGGTTATCTCACTGCCATGGCGCTGCGGCGCAAGCTGCCGCATCTCGACGTCACCCTCATCGAATCGAGCAGCCTGCCGATCATCGGCGTTGGCGAAGCAACCACCCCGTTGATGCCACAGTTCCTGCATGTCGACCTCGGTCTGGACATCGTCGAATTCTTCCGCCAGGTCGAACCGACTCTGAAGCTTGGAATACGCTTCGAGTGGGGCACTCCCGAAGGCTTCTTCAACTACCCTTTTGGCCCGGTCCACGTCCTTGAGCCGGCGGTTTACGACGATGATCTGCTTCGGTGCTCGCCCCAATCGATGTTGATGGCAGCGGGGGCGGTGGCGCTCGAGCAGCCCGATGATGGCCCTTCGACCTCACATCTTGGCGTTGACGTTGCCTACCACCTCGACAACCAGCCTTTCGTCCGCTATCTGCGGAGCAAAGCAGCCGGCTTCGGCGTCACCACCCTCGACGCCCGTATCGTCGACGTCGACGTATCGGCAGACGGAGATTCGGTCACTGGACTGGTCACGGATGATGGACTCCGGTTGGAATTCGACCTCTATGTCGACTGCTCAGGCTTCCGCTCGCTGCTCATCGAAAAAGCCCTCCGCTCACCGCTCCTGAGTTACGAAGCCAGTCTCTTCGCCGATCGAGCACTGATCGCCAGCGTCCCGAACCAAGGCGTCGTTCAGCCCTACACCCGAGCCGAAACCTTGACCGCAGGCTGGTGCTGGTCGACTCCCCAACGGCGCGAAGACCATCGTGGCTACGTCTTCAGCTCGGCCTTCCTCAGCCCCGAGGAGGCCGAGCGCGAGATGCGTCGCTCCAACCCCGAGATGGGTGAAGCGCGACTGATCCCCTTCCATACCGGCCGGCACGAACACTTCTGGAGAAGCAACGTCGTCGCCATGGGCAACGCCTACGGCTTCGTCGAGCCCCTCGAATCCACCGCCCTCCACATGCTGATCCGTCAGATCGGTCTGCTGCTCAGCGCGTTTCCGCTGCGTCGAGACGAGCGCGGCATCACCACTTTGCTGAGTCGCAAAGTCGGCGCCTACTGGGATTACCTGAGTTGGTTCCTCGCCATCCACTACCGCTTCAATCGTCGCCTCGACACACCGTTCTGGCGCCATTGTCGCCACCACGTCGACATCTCGCACCACGCAGAGCTCGTCGACGCCTTCCGCGAGCGTGGCCCCCTCTCCTACAACGCTGCTCTCTTGCGCAGCTTCAACGCCCCAGATCCGCTGTGGGGCGCCGAAGGCATCGATGTGCTGCTCATGGGCCAGCGCGTCGCCACTAATCTGCCGTCACCCCGTCTCGATCGGGCGGCCTGGCAGCAGCGGGCGCGGCTCTTCGAGCAAGCCACTCAGGCCATGTCGCTTCAGGCGCCAGCACTCGAGCTATTGGATTGCGAGCCCGAGCTGTTGCGTCGCTGGGCGGGCGTTTTCGAACGGTTTGGACCGGCGTTTCCGAAGTAGTAAACGATCAACGCACAGCCAAGACTTCAAGTGAGCAAGTCGAGTGGATTCGGCTTGGTATCCTCGACCGACTCTTCAGTGAACCCCGCGTCCGCATCTACTTTCTGCGAGGTTTTCGTCGCTCCTTTGCACCCGTACCAGGCGTGTTGCGGAACGATTAGGGACGCCCTAGAAGTAATCCATATTGCCGCGCTCATGGGTTGGTAGGGGCGAGCCCGCGCCATCCGCCAAGTACGCGTAATGCTTCGCCAGCGTTCCCGTGATGTCGCCGTGGCCCTCGTTCAAGCCTCGCGCCTCGCCTTCGTTGTCTTGCGACACGTTGTGGTGCCAGATGCCGTGCCCCAGTTCGTGCCCCACGAACGCCAGATTTGTCCACGACCACGTTTCTGACGTCTCGCCGTCGCCAAAGTTGGAGTAACGACCGTCGAAGTTCGCATCGCCATAGGGCGTGCCGGCGTCCTGGCGGTAGTGGACGCCCAGCCGAAATGGTCCTGCCTTTCCGTTGAAGCCTTCCAGATTTAGCGTGTTGAGCAACATATCCCAGGTTCGCTGGGCCCCCCACAGGGCCTCAACAGCGGCAGTTTGTCCCGTCGCCTCATCGGTTGCTTCGTCGAATTTCCAGTCCTCCCCGTTGCCCCACTCGTTGTTGTCGTGAGAGTTAGTGACGCCTTCGAAGTCGTCGGTCGGGGCTCCGTCCCGCAGGTCGAAAAACTTTGCTTCCGCCACGAATGTGATCCACCAAGAAATAGATATCGTCGTGGTTGTGCCACAAAGTATCTAGGTCCACCTCGACCGGCGATCCACCTGATGTCGCGGGCCGCATGTAACCGGTGCCTTGCACGTTGATCGAATCCTCGACATATCCTTTTGCGCGACGAACCAGGGCACCTGTCAAGGCGTCAATAAGAAATTTTGCGGGCGCGGTGTTGGGATGAAACGCGTGTACCCGCCAAACGAGCAGCGCCTGCGCAGCGTCCGCCACCGGGTACAGCGCCAGCTCCGCATCGCCAAACAGGCCTTCTTCCTCGACCTGCATCTTCTGGGCAGCAAAGGCCCATGCGTCCGACTCTTGGATAATTGGGACCAGGCTGGCCGGAGTCTCGAAGGGTTTGGGAAGATGGTTGAAACTCATCTCGCCGCCGGCTTCGACGGTGAGCTTCACTCTGCCGCCGAGCAGCTGCAGCCCTTTGTGGAAACGATAGTAGCGCACTAGCAAGCGGCCGGAGGGGTCAAAGGTGGCGGCGGCGTTCTCGAAACTGTCACCCTACTAGCCCAGACGCCAGAATCCGGAGACTTGAGGAAAGTTTCAGCCATGGCCAGCAACGGATCCATGGGGTTGGCTTGTGCGGGGACTAGCCCGGCAAGCAGGAGCGAGATGAAAACGAAGTGGATCAGGGCTTGTCTCATGGTGCTTCTCCTAAGGTGAGGCTGCAATGAAGTAGCAGCCCTTGGTCTTGTATATGGAGAAGTGACGAAAGCCGACTCGCGATTCCCTCATGCGGATTGGGGCTACGGAGGGCCCTGCGAAAGTCGGACGGCAATCGGCTGGTCTCGCGCCGCAGAATCCTACGCAGCCCCAGCTGAAGACCGCTTCGAGATCCAACAAAAGAGCTACCCCTCAAGCGGCAGGCGCGGAAGGCGCCGATTCCATTAGGTGCCGAATCCGACAAAACGCACCAATAGCGCACCAAAACGAAAAACGCACCACAGGGCAGTGATGCGTTTGACGAAGCCAAGTTGTTACGAACCAGCAACTTAGAAATGGTGCCCAGGGGCGGA
>JAJCXQ010000718.1 GCA_029263355.1 Acidobacteriota bacterium
GGATTGAGAAGCAGCGGCGACGGGATCGCTGTATAAGTTTCACCCTTGGCCTTGATATCGAGTAGCTATGAGCCGTCCCGGATCTCTTGTCGAGAAGCTCGAACAGAAGCTCATCGAGCAGAGGATGTAAGCCTGACGGTATTTCTCGCCATCCTCTGTTTGCTGTCGTTTGGCTTGTTGCCGTTCCTCGAATGGTTTGAGGTCACCGGAAAGCTGATTTCCTTTGCCTATACGGTGCTGTTCGTAGCCGGTGCGTTCATCGGCGGACTGACCGGCGCTTGGCGCACCTTCGCGTTCTCCCTGGCAGTCGTCTCGATTGTTTCTTCCTGGTTGGGTGATACCTACGGCTCGAGCTTCTGGACCACAGCGAACCTCGTCTCCGCCACCGTCTTCATGGCCTTCGTTTGTTTCCAGCTCACGCGGGAGGTCTTTCGTCCGGGAGAAGTCAATGGGCACCGAATTCGCGGCGGGATCGCAATCTACCTCCTGATTGGCTTCATCTTCGCGCTTCTGTTCGGGTTATTCGAACAGTTCGCACCCGGTTCCTTCCAGGGCTTGGGGCCCGACGGCTTCGGTGAGGATCTGCGCCACGCCATCTACTTTAGCTTCGTTACGCTGACGACCCTCGGCTTCGGCGACATCACTCCGGTGAGCGAGCTTGCGCAAACAGCGGTTGTTGTCGAGGCGATTAGCGGCCAACTCTTCTTGGCGATCCTCATCGGACGACTGGTGTCCTTGTCCGTGCCGAGAGTTCCGAATTCGGATTCGGAGCCCCGATAAGTGACGGGCATGGCAGCGCGCCTGCGGCTCGCTCCGGCGTGGTGTCACGATAGAATCGGTCCATTATGAGAATCGCCGTTCTGTCCGACACTCACGGTCTGTTGCGCCCCCGGGTCCTGGAACTGGTCGCCGGCAGTGACCACATCCTGCACGCCGGAGATGTCGGCAAAGCCGAAATCCTCGATCAACTCCGCGGGGTGGCGCCGGTGCAGGCAGTGCGCGGCAACACCGACGTCTCCGGCCTGGTTGCAGGGCTGCCGCAGGTGGTGGCGGGTGAACTCGCTGGCGTCGCCTTTCGCATGACCCACCGGCGCGAAGATATCGATCGCAAATGGAGCCGCGAGGCACGGCTGATCATCTTCGGCCACTCCCACCGCCCGGAACTCGAATGGCGCGGCGGCTGTCTGCTCCTCAATCCTGGCGCTGTCGGCGCACGGCGTTTCACCCTGCCGCTGACCATGGCTTTCGTTACGGTTCGAGATGGCCGAGTGGTGCCCGAGATCGTCGCCGTAGAGTGAGGGGGGGTAGGGCAGTAGCGTCAGTTTGGCCATTAGAGGCCTTTTCGGCTACGATTTGGAAGTTGAGTTGCCAAAAAGGAAGCAAAAATGGCCGAGGTCAGAAGATTTTTCCAGGATTCTCCGTCTAGTTACTTCCTCTTTGGCCCCCGCGGAACAGGCAAGTCGACCTGGCTGCATCGACACTATCCGAATGCACTGTGGGTCGATCTCCTCGAGCCCGAAGTTCATCGCCGCTACGCCGCCCATCCGGAGCGTTTGCGGGATCTAGTTCGAGCGCATCCGGAGGGCGAGGTGGTGGTGATCGACGAGGTGCAGAAAGTGCCGGGCCTCCTCGACATGGTCCATGCCCTCCTCGAGAAGCGGCGAGGCCTACGTTTTGTGCTCACCGGATCGAGTGCCCGCAAACTCAAACGAAGCGGCGTCGATCTGCTGGCAGGGCGCGCTTTGCTGCGATTTTTGCACCCCTTCATGGCTGCGGAATTGGGGGCTGACTTCGATCTCGACCAAAGTCTGCGGCAGGGGCTCCTGCCTCTGGTCTGGGACGCGACTGAGCCTGCGGCGACGCTCAGAGCCTATGTTGGACTTTACCTGCGCGAGGAGGTTCAGCAAGAAGCTCTGGTGCGCGATCTCGGCGACTTTGCGCGATTTCTCGAAGCGGTGAGCTTCTCCCATGGCGCCGTGCTCAACGTCTCAGACGTGGCGCGAGAGTGTCAGGTGAGCCGCAAGACCGTGGTGGGTTATCTCCAGGTGATGGAAGACTTGCTGCTCTGTTTCCGGCTACCGGTGTTCAACAAGCGGGCGCGGCGCCGGCTGATATCGCATCCAAAGCTCTATTGGTTCGATTCCGGAGTGTTCGTTTCCATGCGCCCGGCGAGTGTCGTTGACCGGCCGCAAGAGATCGCTGGCGCGGCT
The DNA here is from genome assembly GCA_029263355.1 of Acidobacteriota bacterium. Classification (GTDB taxonomy): domain Bacteria; phylum Acidobacteriota; class Thermoanaerobaculia; order Multivoradales; family J023; genus JAAELT01. The sequence goes on from JAJCXQ010000718.1 coordinate 2,211, forward strand.
CTCGAAGGGTTGGTGGCACAACACCTGCGAGCTTGGAGAGACTATTCGGAGAACGACTGTCGACTAGCATTCTGGCGAACCAAGTCAGGCAACGAGGTCGACTTTGTGGTGTGGGGTAGCGCCGGCTTCTGGGCTCTCGAGGTCAAACATACGACCACTGTGCGACCCAAAGATTTGAGGGGCCTGAAGGCGTTCCGGGAAGATTATCCGGAAGCCGAGGTACGGCTGCTCTACCGTGGCAGTGAGACACTTCTGATCGACGGTATCCGCTGCGTGCCTTGCGCGGAGTATTTGGTCGCCATCGTTCCGGGCCAGGGGCTACCGTAAATCTGATGTCACTAGGGAAAAAAGTGGAGTTTTAGTTCAAAATGATCGAGTTCATGGAACAGTTCGGTCCGGTCAAGCAGGCGCTCATTGCCACTCTTTTCACCTGGGGCGTCACCGCCGCCGGGGCGTCACTTGTCTTTCTTACGAGAGAGGTGAACCGGAAGGTCATGGACTCTATGCTGGGTTTTGCTGCCGGCGTCATGATCGCCGCCAGCTTCTGGTCTCTTCTGGCGCCGGGCATCGAGATGGCAGAACAATTGGGGCATACTCCGTGGCTGACCGCTGTCATCGGTTTCATGGGTGGTGGGATATTCATGAGATTGGCTGATCGATTTCTGCCACACCTTCATCCAGGTCTAAAACTCGAGAAAAGGGAAGGCCTGAAAACTTCTTGGCAACGCAGTACCCTATTGGTACTCGCCATAACACTTCACAACATACCTGAGGGGTTGGCTGTAGGTGTTGCGTTCGGAGCAGTGGCGGCGGGTCTACCAGCTGCCACTATCGGCGGCGCGATCGCATTGGCAATTGGTATTGGGATTCAAAATTTCCCTGAGGGAACGGCAGTGTCAATGCCCTTGAGACGAGAAGGGATGAGTAAGGGAAAAGCTTTTTTCATGGGACAAGCCTCTGGAGTTGTTGAACCGATTGCTGGCGTCGCTGGAGCGTTTTTTGTTCTGAGCATACAAAGTATTTTGCCATACGCTCTCTGTTTTGCTGCCGGCGCGATGATTTTTGTTGTGGTCGAGGAACTGATTCCGGAGTCACAGAGTAATCAAGAAAATATCGATCTGGTGACGATCGCAACCATGGTCGGTTTTTCAATCATGATGATTCTCGATGTGTCTTTGGGGTGACGGGTCGGCTCTTCCTTTACGTCATGGCCTGTTAAGACAAAACCAGCCACGGGTAGCCGGTGGCTGGTTGAGGTAAGAACGGTGAAGGGGCTCGAAACCCCGTCACATATCCCGAGCTAGTTCAGGAACGGAGTATTCTCGGCGAAGTACTCGTGGCTGTCGGCGTTCTGGATCGCCGAGTTTGGGTTGCTGATCGCCAGGCTACGGCAAGAGTTTTGGCCGTAGGTGACGTCGTCGGTGCCAGCCACGACGTTGAAGTGGCTCATCTCGTGAACCAGTGTCCCAGCTTGAGAATCGGTACCGGTGAGAGGAGCGTCCCAGAAGACTCTGCAGAGATAGATCTTGTAGGGCTCATTCGGGTAAACATAGGCATAGTAGCGTTGTTTACACTTGCAGTCGAACTCGACGTTGGCGTTGTTTAGCGCATCGTCGATGGCTTGAAAGTTGCTGTCAACCGTGTTCCAGCGGCCCGAGGAGAACGCGCCGAACCACTCCGTGTAGCGAGGGCTGCTGGGGTTCTGGCCGGATGAAAGGTAGCTGGAGGCGTTGCCGGCGATACCCTGAGCCGCCGCCAAGGCGTTGGCCAGGATTGCCTTGCGTTCGTTACTGCAGGTTTCGCGCACCGGCTTGGCCTTGCGAATGACCTTGTCAAAGGCCAACGGCGCGATGTCGGCCAAGGGTGGCTCTTCGCCATCGATCCAGAAAATGACGCTGTTTGAGCCCAAGTCGAGGAGGCTGCCATGCTGGCCTTTGAGCGGCAGCTGTCCGAGGGGTGCGTGGTCGAAACTCTCGTTTCTGGCGCGCAGCTGGTACTCGCCAGTGAAGTTCATTTCATAGTAAGCGGAAAGCTCGACCTTGGTGACTCTCGTCTCGCCCGCCTCCAGAGTCATGAAGTCTTCGGGCTGGGGTGTTCCGCGTTTGTATACGCGACCGAGATACGGCACGAGCTCGCCGTTACGGGCGACCTCGAAGAGGTTGCCTTCAATGCCATCGAATGGAGTGTTCCACAACAAGACCCGCACCGGCTGGTCGGTCACGTTGGTCATGGAGTAGTTGACGACGACGTTCTCAGTCCCCTTCAGGAAATGGGAGACGAGAGAGATCTCGGTCTCGATGGGCCCGGCTGCCGAGGCGGGCATCGCCGCCAGTAGAAGGGCGGCGGCAACGGTGACGGTGAACAATGTGCGGGGAGTCATTTGTGGCATAGTTCCTCTCTCTCGAATCCAAAAGGGGTTTGAAGTCGGCGAACACAGCAGTTGTGTCTTTCCTATTAAGGGGTGTTCGTCGGCGAAGAAAAATATAGCCGGTTGTGGGAAAATCGATTGGCGTCTGTGAGCTCGTTAGCGTCTGTGAGCTCAGCAGCGTCTATTAGCTCGTCAGGGGCTCCATGCCAGCACGCCAACCGGGTGGGGTTCGGTGTAGGATCCGCGGATCATGAGCAGCCTGAATACAGCCTTTGGCGGCCACACCATGGTGGGTCCGTTGCGCCGTGTCCTGGTCAAGCGGCCGGATGAAGGCTTTGCGGTCGCTGACCCGGAGCGCTGGCATTACACCTCCAGTCCCAATCTCGACGCGGCGCGGAGCGAGCACGATGCGTTGGTGGCAATCCTGCGCCAGGCGGGGGCCGAAGTGCTTGTCCACGAAGCTCCGCAGCCGGACCGAGCGGATGCGATTTACGTTTTCGACCCAGTGTGGATCACCGACCGCGGGGCGATCGTGTTGAGCATGGGTAAGGAGCTTCGGCGTGGCGAGGAACAAGTGCTGGCGCGGCGGCTCGAGGAGCTCGGGGTGCCAGTCTTGTTTGGTCTCGAGGGTGAGGCGAGCGCCGAGGGCGGCGACATGATGTGGCTCGACGAGCACACCCTCGTCGTCGGCCGAGGCTTTCGCACCAACGCCGCGGGGATCAACCAGTTGCGCTCCGGTCTGGCAGCTCTCGAGGTCGAGGTCATCGCGGTCGACCTGCCGTATTTCACCGGCCCGGATGCATGCCTGCATTTGTTGTCCCTGGTGAGCATGCTCGATCGTGATCTGGCAGCGATTTATCCGCCACTGGCGCCGGTGCCGTTCTGGGAGTTGTTACTGGCGAGCGGCGTCGAGCTAGTTGAGGTGCCGGAAGAGGAATTCGCCACCATGGGTCCGAACGTGTTGGCGTTGGCGCCGCGGCGTTGTTTGATGCTGGAGGGGAATCCGGTGACTCAGCGACGGCTCGAAGCGGCCGGCTGTGAGGTTTCGACCTATCGAGGTCGAGAGATTTCGTGGAAAGCGGAGGGGGGGCCGACCTGTCTCACCCGGCCTATCCTGCGGGATACTTGAACCCACGATAGAGGCTGCGATCCCGCGCTGATAGACTGTGCTAAAGGCAGACCTGTTGAACGAGACCTGTGTCGCACGGGACCTGTGTCGCACGGAACGGTGCTGACGAGACTTGAAACCGTACGATCCTCGCTGGCGAATCCGTAAACTGTGGAAAACAAAGACTTCAATCTTCTCGTTGTTGATGACAATGAGATGAATCGCGACATGTTGTCCCGCCGCCTGGAACGCAAGGGTTATCGCGTGCGGGTGGCCGAAGATGGCGAGCAGGCCCTGGCGATCGTCGATCGCGAACCCGTCGACTTGCTGCTGCTCGACATCATGATGCCGGGCATCGACGGTGTCGAGGTGCTGAAGATCTTGCGTCGTAAGTATTCACAGGTTCAACTGCCGATCATCATGGCCACGGCCAAGGCCAATAGCGCCGACATGGTTGAGGCTTTGAACCATGGCGCCAATGACTACGTCATCAAGCCGCTGGACTTCCAAGTGGTGCTGGCGCGGGTGCAGACTCACTTGCGGACCAAGAGTGCCACGCCGGTTCCCAAGAGTGGCGAGCCGACGGTCGCCGAATTGGCGCCGGGGGTTGTCCTGGCGGGCAAGTACAAACTCGGGGAGCCGATCGGCGCTGGTACGTTTGGGGCTGTCTATCGTGCCGTACATGTTGATCTCGATCACGAGGTTGCGGTCAAGATCCTTCAGCCCAGCGTCACTGCCAATGACGAGACCTTGAAGCGGTTTCGCCAAGAGGGTGTCGCGGCGTGCAAAGTTCGGCATCCCAACGCGGTTGCGGTGTCGGATTTCGGAGTCAGCGATACCGGGGTGGCTTACCTCGTCATGGAACTGCTCGAAGGTTCCGGTCTCGAGAACGAGATCCGTGAACAGGGCCGGCTGTCGCCGCGACGTTGTCTCGAGATCATTGAGCCGGTGTGTGATGTGCTCGCCGAAGCACATGCAGCCGGCCTCATCCATCGCGACATCAAGCCCGAGAATATTTTCCTGCATCGGACTCCTCATGGCGAGCAGGTCAAGGTGCTCGACTTTGGCATCGCCAAATTGGTCGGCGAAGCCGTCACCGAGGAAAATCTGACCGCTGAAGGGTGGGTGTTGGGGACGCCGGCCTATATGGCGCCGGAGAGAATCTCGTCCACCGATTTGAACGATCGGGCCGACGTCTACAGCCTCGGCGTGATGCTGTTCGAGATGCTGACCGGTAGCCGGCCGTTCACCGCCGTCAACCGTGATCCGATGTCGATGATCATGATGCATCTCAACTCACCGACGCCAACCCTACGCAGCTTTGCTCCGGATCTCCCCGAAATTCTGGAGGAGGTTGTTACCGGTGCCATGGTCAAGGACCCGGCGGTGAGGCCGAGCGCTCGGGAGCTGGGCGACGCGTTCAGGCGCACGGTAGAGCAGATCCAGGACTTGCCTTCCAGTCCCCGGCACACAGCGGAACGATCGACCGTCGATCACCATGCTCCGACAATCTCGTTTGCGGATTCGAAGAAGATCCAGGCTGGAAAAGGGGACGCAGCGGAGGGATTCTTGGGTCGGTGGATGCGCAAGATCCGACAGGTCCTGGAATCGTAGTGATGTCGTAAGAGGAGATCGCGGCCCATGAGCATTCGACGCAGGCTCTTCCTGTCGTTCTTCGTCATCCTTGGCCTCTTCGGCCTCAACATCTTCTTCGACCGCGTGGGCAATGCCGAGCGCGAGCAGAGTTTCGCCAACGTCAAGGACGCTGTGCAAGGGCAGGTGCTGGTGAGCGACATCGAGCAAGCCCTGCAGGAGCAACGCAACACGGTCGCTGATTTCAAGGTTCTTGCGGCTGCCGAAGAGGCTAGCTTGACGTCGGCCGAGGTCGACGATCTCACCTCGCGGCTTGATCGCATTGCCAGGCAGGTCTCCACGCTCCAGGGTCTCGCCAAGGTCGGTGGCAAGTCGGCCGACGCTGAGTATCAACGGCGAGTCCTTGATTTTGGTGATCTCTATCGGCAGTTGCAAAACGATTGGGGCGTTTTTTACCACAGCTTGAACGTCGATTCGGACGCGCCGTCAGCTGATGGTGAGGCGACGGCGGAGAGCAGGGGCGGT
>JAJCXQ010000719.1 GCA_029263355.1 Acidobacteriota bacterium
CTCGGCATGATGCTGCTCAACGATGGCGCCGCCAACTTCACCTACGATGCGGCGGCCTTGTCGGAGTCGACAGACCACCGTCGGCGCACCGTCCATGGCATGGCGGTCGCTGATCTCGACGACGATGGCTTTACCGATATCGTCAGCGTGTCGAGCTTCGACAAACAGGAGTCGATTGCGTTGTCGACCTATAACGTTGCCTGGGGCTCGCCGTTTGATGGTTTGTTCGTCTATCAGGCCACATACCAGCCGACCGAGATTCCAGGAGTGTGGACCTTCGGCCGCCTCGAACCGAATGACGACGGTTCGCTGGCGGTCGAGATGTCGAGTGGCGACAACGGTAATCGCTGGGCGAAGGTGAAACTGATGGGGACCCGTGGCATCGTGACCGGCGGTGAGGTCAACCGTGATGGTATCGGCGGGGTCGTCCGTTTCCGCACCGCGGAGGGTCGCTCGACGATGCAACCGGTGCTCGGTGGCTCGAGTTATGCCTCGCAGGCTAGCCTGGAGTTGGTCTTTGGTCTCGGCCGAGCGAATCGTGGCCAGGTTGACGTGTTGTGGCCGGGGGGTGTTCGCAATCGCCTTTACGGGGTGCGTAAGGGCCAGCGTGTCGAGCTGCCGGAGATTCCTTGCAGCTACGATGGCGATTGGAGCGGCCTTTTCGAGTACGCAGTGTGTGTCGGTGGCGCCCTCGAGGAGCTGCGTGACGCGGGAATCCTCAGCCGTCAGGAGCGTCAGAAACTCTTTGGCAGTGCGATCTTGGCGTATCTCGTCGAGCGGTAGGTGATTAAAGCGGTTCTCCTAGGGGGAAATCCCCCCTAGCCCCCCTTTTTCAAAGGGGGGAACCTGAGTCGAAATTCAGGCCTCCCCCTTTGAAAAAGGGGGATTGAGGGGGATTCTCTGCGTTCTTGCCAATGGGTTTCATCGCCGACAGCGAACCGGTAAGGTAGCGGGGTCAACCAACCTGCGGGAGCCAGATGATCGACGTCGCTCAGGAAGTACTCGCGGCGGAAGCTCGGATCCGGCCGCATATCCGTGAAACCCCCGTCGAAGAATCTCCCGTCCTCGGACGCACGTCCGGGGCACGGGTTTTTCTCAAGCTCGAGAACTTCCAGCTGACCGGGTCGTTCAAGCTGCGCGGGGCGATGAGCAAGCTGCTGGCGCTGACGCCGGAGCAGCGACAGCGTGGTGTGGTCGCCGCCTCGTCGGGCAATTTTGGAGCCGCGGTGGCCCACGGCGTACGTACTCTTGGGATCCGTGGAGTGGTTTTCGTGCCGGAAGATGCTTCGCCGGCCAAGGTTGACGCCATCCGGGAGCGCGGAGTCGAGGTCCATCAGGAAGCTGGGGACTGTGTGCTGGCCGAGGCTCAAGCGCGGCGGTTCGGCGAAGAACATGGACTGACTTATCTGTCCCCCTACAACGACCCGCAAGTGGTTGGCGGCCAAGGGACGATCGGTGTTGAGCTCGCTCGCCAGCTGGAGGGTGTCGACGCCGTTTACATCGCCCTCGGCGGCGGCGGACTGATCTCCGGCATCGCGGGCTATTTGAAATCGATCGACGATTCGATCGAGATCGTCGCCTGTTCGCCAATCCACTCCAAGGTGATGCACGAGTCGGTTGCGGCCGGCCGCATTCTGGATCTCGAATCGCAGCCGACGTTGTCCGATGGCACCGCCGGTGGCGTCGAGCCAGGGGCGATCACCTTGGACCTCTGCCAACGGCTGGTCGATCGTTACTTGCTGGTGTCGGAAGACGACATCCGGAATGCCATGCGTCTGATCATCGGTCACCATCACGTTATGATCGAAGGCGCGGCGGGAGTTGCGGTAGCAGGGTTTCTGCAAGATGCCGAGCGCCTCGGCGAGCAGTTGGCGGATCGTCGGGTGGCGATCATCCTGTGCGGCGCCAACATCGCACTACCAACTCTGCGGGAGGTGCTCTGACCATGCGTGTCATCAGGCTCGAAGAGATCCGGCAGGCGCTTACCAGCGTTGATGTGCTGGCCGAGATCGCGGCCGGATTTGTCGCCTACTCTCGCGGCGAGGCGGTGGTGCCGCCGGTCGGGGAGCTGGTATTGGACGATCCGCCGGGGGACGTCCACATCAAGTACGGTTACCTGCGGCGAGGCGATAGTTACGTGATTAAGATCGCCTCCGGTTTCTATGACAACCCCAAACGGGGTCTGCCGTCGTCGAATGGTTTGATGCTGGTTTTTGACCAGCAAACCGGAGCTCCACACGCGGTGTTACTCGACGAGGGACATCTGACCGACCTCAGGACCGCCGCTGCCGGCGCCCTCGCCGCCCGTCATCTGGCGGTGCATCCGGTCCAGCGCATCGGTATCGTCGGCACCGGCATTCAGGCTCGATTGCAGCTCGAGCTGCTGCGCGAAGTCACGGATTGTCGTTCCGTGATGGTTTGGGGACGCCGGGCTGAGGCTTTGGAGAGCTACCGCGAGGACATGACTGCCAAGGGTTTCGACGTTGCGACCACTCTCGATACCGGAGAGCTCGCGGGCTCCTGTGACTTGATCGTCACCACCACACCGGCCACCGAGCCGCTGTTGCGCGTCGCTGACGTCCGGCCGGGGACCCACATCACCGCTGTCGGCTCGGACACCGCCGACAAACAAGAGCTCGAGGCGGCAATTCTCGGCCGTGCTGAGGTGGTGGTGGCCGACAGCATTGCGCAATGTCGTGAGCGGGGAGAGATCTCTCAGGCGCTGCGGGCGGGCTTCGTAACGGAGGAGGAGGTGGTCGAGCTGGGGGCGGTGATCGCCGGGACCGCCCCAGGACGTTCGTCGAGCCAGCAGATCACCGTCGCCGATCTGACCGGGGTGGCGGTGCAGGACATCCAGATCGCCACCGCGGTGGTGCGATCTTTGGCGAGTGAATAGACCGACCCATGAATCGTAGTGAGAGCACGATGTTGCACCAGAGCACGATGTTGCACCAGGGCGCGATGAGCCAGCGGGAGAAGCCCGCCCAATCTCACCGGCGGATCCTTTGAGCTTCTACGACATCCGCATCCTGTATTGGCGAGAGCTGCGCTCGGCGCTGCGTGAGCGCGGCATCCTGGTGAACAGCATTCTGATCCCGCTGTTTCTCTATCCGGTGATGTTCTGGATGATGATCAGCGCCTTTTCGTTCGTGCAAGGGCAGCAGGAGCGTTTCGTCTCCCGCATCGCCTTGATTGGCTTGACGGCAGCGCACGACGAGCTGCGCGCCTCCTTGGCGGACGATGAGTCAATCGAGTTGGTGGAGGCGCCCCCCGATTGGAGCGCGGCGATCCAATCGGGCGACCTCGACGTGGTGGCGGAGCTGTTGCCACCGTCGTCGGACGCTGCTGGGCTGGGCGACAATTTCCTGCTACGGCTCAGCTTCGACGCCTCCAAGGACCGTAGCCAAACCGCCCGTGTTCGCATGGACTCCAAGGTCGACGACTATCGGGCGGCGTGGCTCGAGCGATCCGGCGAGGAGCTCGGCCTGGCGCCTGCGGAGTGGCAACGCTTTCGCACGGATCGCCACAACGTCGCCACCGGTGACGAGATGGGGGCGTTTCTGCTTGGCCTCATCGTGCCGATGATGATGGTGATCATGATCGCCTTGGGCTGCTTTTACCCGGCCGTGGACGCCACCGCGGGCGAGCGTGAGCGCTCGACCTGGGAAACGTTGATGACCGTTTCGGCTTCCCGCTCGAGCATCGTGATGGCCAAGTATCTCTACGTCGCGACCCTCGGTGGGCTGGCGGGGCTGCTCAACCTATTCGCCTTGTCGCTTTCGATGCGGGCGATCCTAGCGCCGATGCTGGGAGCGGATTCAGCCGGCCTCGATTTTCGGATTCCCTATGCCGCGCTGCCGCTGATGGCGCTGTCCGCGGTGCTGCTGGCGATGTTCGTCGCCGCCGGCATGATGATCCTGGCTTCTTTTGCCCGCACCTTCAAAGAAGGACAGTCGATGGTGGGTCCGCTCTACATGGTCTGTATCCTGCCGACGTTTCTGGTGCAGTCCCCGGATCTCGAGCTGACCGCGAAGTGGGCCTTGGTCCCGATCGCCAACATCGCGTTGATGTTCCGGGAAGTGATTGCCGGTGTTTATCAATGGCCGCTGATCGGTCTCACGTTGGCGGTTCAGATGGCCACGGTGGCACTATGTCTCGCCGTGGCGCGTTATGTGTTGAGCTTCGAGGATGTTCTCGTCGGCTCCTACAGCGGCAGCTTTGGAAAGTTCTTGAAGGGGCGTTGGTCACAACGCGGCAAGTCGACAGGGGAAGCATCATGAGTGGCGAAATACGGGTTCAGGTGACGGGGCTGACCAAAAGCTTCTTCGACGAAGGGCGCGGCGAGGTTTACGCGGTGCGCGGCATCGACTTCGACTGTCGGGAGGGGGAGATCTTCGGCCTGCTCGGAGCCAACGGCGCCGGCAAGACCACCACCTTGCGCATGTTGTCGACCATCCTTCAGCCGAGTGGCGGTCGCGCTGAGGTGATGGGGCACAGCGTCAGCACGGCGCCGGAGCTGGTGCGGCGCAGCCTGGGCTTCTACTCGGCGTCCACAGCGCTGTATCCCCGCCTGACGGCGCGGGAGACCATCGAGTTTTTTGCTCGCATCAATCGTTACCCCCGCGATCAGGTGGCGGCTCGGGTTGCAGCGCTCATCGAGCGTTTTGGCATCACCGAATTTGCCGACGCCCGGGTCGACAAGCTGTCGAGTGGTATGAAACAGAAAGTCTCGTTGGCGCGCACCATGGCTCATGATCCGCCGATTCTGATCTTCGACGAGCCAACCGTCGGGCTCGACGTGCTGAACGCCCTCGAGCTGCAGACGATGATCCAGGAACTCCGCGCCGAGGGTAAGACGATTCTGTTCTCGACCCACATCATGAGCGAGGCGGAACGGCTGTGTGATCGCATCGCCATCATCCATCGCGGCGAGATCTTGACCTGCGACACCCTCGACGGGCTGCGCGAGGCGACGGGTTGCCGCTATTTGGAAGACATTTTCGTGAAATATGTGCGGGCCGGCGAAAGCGCTGAGGATGCCGCCGAAACGGGATCCAAGCTCGACGCCGGACCAGCGTTCGACGCCGAGACCTGAGACGATGACTTCTGGATCCGTATTAGGCACCCTCTTCCGCTTCGAGCTGAAGATGCTCTTGCGCGACCGACGCACCATCTTGGTGTCGATCGTGTTGCCGATTCTGGTGATGCCGTTGCTGCTGTTTTCGTCCAGCATGACCGAAAGATCGCGCGAGGAACGGCAAGAAGCGAAGGTCTTTCGGTACGCCGTCGTCGGCGCTGAGGCTGAGCTGGCGCGGCAGGTGATCGCCTCCTACGAGCCGGTGGCGTCGGAGGCGGAGAGCGAGGATCCCGACTTGCAGCTCGAAGAGGTGGACTCGACAGATCCGGAAGGGGAGCTCGAAGCCCAAACGTTGCACTTCTTCGTCGAGGCGTCGCCGCCCGGGGTGTGGCTGGCGGAGCAAGCTGAAGAGACAAAGGACGACGCACCGGTAGCCGTCACTGAGCGTGCTGCCGAAGAGATTCCGCTACCGCTGTTACGGTTGGTCTATCGCGCCAATTGGGACGATTCGGAAACCGCCTCGGGGGAGATGCAGGCACGGTTGGTGTCGGCCCGTGTCAACCTGCGCCAGAAGGCTCTCGAGGAGCGAGGTTTCCCGGTGGCGGCGAGCGAGGTTGCGGTGGTCGAAGACAACGACCTGGCGACGGCGTCGCAGCGCACCGGGGCGACGGTTGGCCGTTTTGCGACCGTCTTCGTGCTGCTCTTCCTGCTCACCGGCGGTTCGGTGGTGGCAGCCGATACCATCGCTGGCGAGAAGGAGCGCGGCACCTTGGAGACGGTGTTGACTACCGCCGCCAGCCGTCGCGACATTGTGGGCGCCAAGTTGCTGCTAATTCTAGCGGTAGGGGTTGGCATCACCGTGATCCAGATCCTGAATTTGTTGCTTTACGTCGGCCTGAATCTGATCGAGGTGCCGGAGAGCTTTGCGGTGGATCTGTCGGCGGGCACTGTGGTCCTGCTGCTGTTGCTCTTTCTGCCCCTGGCCGCCATCGCTGGCAGCGTGCTGCTGTGGGTCTCGGGTTACGCTAAAACCTACAAGGAGTTCCAGCTCTACTTTTTCCCGGTTTTTCTGCTGCTGTTGGCGCCGGCGTTGGCGTCGATGCTGCCGGCGGTTGAGCTGCGATCGGCGGTCGTGCTGGTGCCGATCGCCAACCTGAGTGTGGCGGTACGGTCGGTTTTGGTCGGAGGCTTCGATCCGCTGTTTCTGGCCATCGCCTGGCTGGTGTCGATGGCGGCGGCGGTTTTTGCCGGCTGGTCGACCCTGCGGGCACTCTCCACCGAACGTCTGATCACCGCCAGTGAGCTCGATCGTGCCGATCTCGAAGGCGGTGCGGCAGTGTTCCCGCGTCACGCCTGGCGCTGGTTCCTCGGGATGTGGGTGATCATGTTGCTGGTGGCCACCAACATCGAGTCGATGCAGTCGCTACGGCCCCAGGTCCTCTTTAACTTACTAGGGATTTTCCTCGGCGGTTCGATGTTGATGATCTGGCGCTATCGACTACCGGTGCGTGAGGTCCTGGCCCTGCGTCCCGTCAAACCGGTGATCTGGTTGGCGGTCCTCCTGGGGGCGCCAGCGTTTCACCTCGCATTGATTACCGTAGCGAAGGTTTCGTCGCATCTCTTCCCGATTCCAAAGCGCATGTTGGAAGGCTTCGGAGAGTTTCTGATGCCGGCCGAGATCCCGGCCTGGGAAATTTTCCTGTTGGTTGCTGTTTTGCCTGGGATCTGTGAGGAAATTACGTTCCGCGGAGTGCTGCTCCACGCCCTGCGTCAGCGCTTGCGACCGGTGGCCTTGTGCCTGGTCGTCGGCGTCATTTTCGGGCTGTTCCACATCGACCTGATTCGTCTGTTGCCGACCGCTTTGTTGGGGACCGCCATGGCCGCCTTGACGCTGGTCACGGGTTCGATCTTCCCGGCGATGTTGTGGCATGCCCTGAATAACGCCTGCGCCATCGCGTCGGGATATGTCGGTTTGCCGCTGACCGAGCTCGAGTCGTGGGCCTACGCCGCCGCCTGGTTGGTTTTTGGCTTGGTGTGTTTTCTGCTGTGGCGTCACCGGTCGGTATATCCGGGTTTGCGTCGACAGCGAGGCCAGGTGCTCCGTTTGAACCACTGATCGTGGCTGAATCAGCTACCATCACAGATAGCGATTGTGCAGCCTCAGAACGTGATGATGTCGAGGAACTTATCGACCGGGCTACGCTTCTTGAGGATGGGGTTGAGCCAACCCTGGTTATGTTTGCCCGTGCTCGATGCGAACGCTTTGCGTAGCATCAGCCGGACGGTTCGTCGATGCTGTTTGCGCAACTCGAGGTCTTGGGAGACCTTGGTGAGAAGCCTCTCGGGTGAGTCCAGGAAGGAGAGGCTCTGTTGCGCCTGCCACAAGACCCAGAAGTAGACGTCGAATAGATGCTCCGCGTCTCCGGATCCGGCTGCGGGAAGCTCCTTCTGGGCTAGGTTCCATAGACTTCTACGCACCCGAGCCTTGTCTTCGGTGCGCGATGCTTGGGTCACCTGCTCTTTGGCGGCGAGCCGGGTCAAGAACCTAGGGTCTCGGAACGCTTCGAATCTAGCGGGAGTGAAGTTGACTCTCGGAACGGTGTCCCTTGGCGTGCCCTTTGGCGCCTTGGACTTCGGCCTCTTGGGCCTTGTCTCCTTAGTGGCAGGCCCCGTCGGGAGGGTGAGCGAGGTTTCCTCCGGAGGATCGAACACCTGCATCTCAGGAAGATCGACCTTCGGCATTTCCGGCACGATCATTGCCGGCATGCTCGGGGCTTCGAGAGAGCCAGCCGAGTGCGCCGTTGGCTCGAACTGCAATTCAAAGTTCTCGGTCGGCGGTGATGGCGTATTGCCAAAGAGGCTACCGGGTGCCAGGCTCATGCCACCCTCAGCCTGTTCGATGATCGTCCGGATACGACCGGAGGCAATGTTGTCCAATCGTGGCGAGAATCCCAACTTGGTGCTCAAACTCCGAATATGGTCTTGGCTGGCCTGGGCGAGCAACCGTTTGGCAAGCGGGTCTTCCTTGCCGAGCTTCAAGCAGTTTTCGACGCCGAGAAAGAACGCATCGACGGTGGCCGATTCCAGGCCCTGCGTGCTCATTCTGAAGACTGCTTCGCGATGGTGTTCCGCGAGCCTGTCGACATCGAGTTGCTTCAATTTGGCCAGGCGCTCTTGCTCATTGTCCCAGTAGAGCTCGAGGATCGCCAGATAGGAGCCTTGCAGCCGCTCGAACGCTGGATATAGCCCTGACGGGTTCAGCCACTTATTGGCTAGATCGATCCACCACTTCGAGTCGCGACCGAAGTGACCGTGCCGGCGACTCTCGCCGTGTGCTGGCTCTGTGCGACTCCCTGGCGCACTCGTTTGTGTGGGCCAGATCGCCCGCTGCAAAGCGACTAGAACGTCGACTCGCCGAGTTCTCATCAGCTGGAGCGGTCTCTGCTTTGGTGTCCAATCGAAGAACTGGAACATAGTCTGGAGTGACTGTTCTGAGTTGTTGTCAGGGGACGAGTTCGTGAACACCCACGAAGCCGTGTCGATACAGCGGCGCAGGCGCCTGCCGGGCTCACCCAGTGCAAAATCGTAAAGGTCCCTGGCGAGCGTCAGCGCGCGCCAGCCGAGTGCTTCGTCTTCGAGGCACCGGATGTAGAACTGGGTCCAATCGTGTTTGGGCTCGACGCGATCCGTTGATGGTTGCGTCAGGTCGACCTGAGCTCCTGTCGCGATTTCGTCGAATGGCTGGCCCGCGATGCGGCCCTGCAACCAGATGTCTTTCGGACTATCCGATGCACAGGTCGAAAAGGTCAGGAAGCGCTGGACCAGGAAGGCCGGGAGGCAGAACGACAACAAGCGGATCGTATTGACGATCTGCTCGCTGTTTTGTCCGATGACGCTGAGCGGTTTCCGCTCCTTGGCGCTGATCGAGTCTAGAAAATGATCCATCAGCTCGCCGATCCGCCGCGGGCTCAACTGCGGGTCTCGGGTCAGCAGCTGCTGGCAGTTCTCGGCGGTGAGTGCGGGCTCGATCGTAAGGGGATCAGCAACCGGCGACGAGGCATCGGCTTGTCGAACCCAATCTGGTGAGCTCCACAGCTCGATCGGCAGGAAGTCTTGATTGCCGGGGCCGCTGCCGCACAGACAATGGGCAACGTAGGCGCCCGGGCGCCGGTCTTCGACGGTGGTGGTGTGGAGTAATGCCCAGTGCTCGCTGCCCATCAGCTGAGCCAGCAAATAACGCATCGTGACGGTTCCGACCGGCGAAGATTCGGCGACCGCGGATCGCGACTTCAGAAGCTCCTGGTCTTTGATGCGGTTCTTGATGCCGTCCGTCGCGGTGAGCTCATTCCAGCCGCTGTGAGTTCGGCCACAAACCAGCTGTTGCATTGCCATGATCCGGGCCCCTCAGTCGGTGATTTCGATGACATCGAGCTTGGCCAACAGCCACAGCAGGGGATCGAGCAGGCGCACGGGCTCCGGCGAGCGGCGGAGCTTTTTAGTGGTGGGGTCCGGGGCGTGGCCGAGAGCGCTGACGCCGAAAAAACCGAAGGAATCATAGAGCCCGCCGACGGTCCCAACGATGTCCTGGGCGCCGATGACATGCAGCAGGCTCTCGACTTCATTGCTAACCGCCGCCGCCTCTGAGCGACTAAAGGTTGGCCCATGGCGGCTCGATTTGAGCACCTCGAAGTCGAACTCGTGCTGCAGTACCGGCG
>JAJCXQ010000720.1 GCA_029263355.1 Acidobacteriota bacterium
GAGGGCGGAACCCGCCCGCGCGGCTCGCTCGGCGCGCACCAGCTTGCGGGCACGGTGCATCATGTGGTGCAGTTGCCAATTCGCCGTACCGAAGACGACTTCACGTAACACTCGGTCGAGCTCTCGGGTGAGGTCGGTGTAGGCGAGCTCGATCAGGCGCGATTCAGTCCAGGCATCGCCGAGGAATTGTAAACCGACGGGGAGGCCGTTGCCGACGAAGCCCATCGGCACGGTGATGGCGGGGAAGCCGGTGTGGGGTGACAGATCCTGACTGTTGTCGCCAGCCGGGGTATTGAGGTCGCCGATCAACCGTGGAGGATTACTCCAAGTGGGGTAGACCAGGGCGACGGTGCGCGCCATCGGGCCGCCGATGTCGTGATCGAGGTAAAGCGGGACGTCCACTGAGGCATCGGCCGGTGTCCGGCGGTGGACACGGACGGACGGCGTCGTCGAGCTCATCGGCGCGTTCGAGGGCCCGAGGGTTGAGGGTTATCAGGGCATTCAATGCCTCCACTGGTTGCCATGCCTGGCACCCGACCGGGCGGTAGTCGACTTCATGAGAATGAGGTGCCAGATCAACTCGGAACGACTTGCCTACATCGCCAAGGGGCTGAATCGGTCCAGTAGTCGCTCGACGAACGATTCCATGTTGTAGGACGCGCGGTTCTCGCCTCCGGTTGGCTTCGAGGTCTGCGAGATAAGAAATCGCTTAGAGGCCCCGATCATTTCAGCGACACGATCGAGCCGCCCCATGTCGCCAGGGCCGGGCGAGGCAGTCAACTTGACTTCGATAGCCCAGAGCTCGCTGCCGAAGTCGAGCACTAGATCGACCTCGTGTTGGTCGCTGGTCCGGAAGTGATAGGCCTCATGCGGCACGCCGAGGGACTTCAGGAGACCGATCGTTTGCTCTATTACGAAGCCCTCCCAACTCGCGCCGACCCACGGTTGCGAAAGCAAGGAGCGTCGGTCCGTGACGTTGAGCAGTGCGTGAACCAAGCCACTGTCGCGCCAATAGAGCTTGGGGCGCTTGACGAGTCGCTTGCGGATATTTGCCTGGTATGGCTGAAGACGCCGGATCAGGAAGGCTCCGACGAAGTAGTCGAGGTAGCTGTTGACCGTATGGTAAGTAAGGCCGAGGCTTTTGCCGATCTGCGCAGCGTTCCAGATTTGACCATGAACGGCGGCCAGCATGCGTAGTAGACGATCCGTGGTCTGTGGACCTGCGGGTAGCCCCCAATTCGGTAGGTCTCGTTGAACGAGCAACGTCAAGTAGTCGCTTTGCCATTGAGGATAGTACTTCACGTCGAGAACGCCGCCGTCGGGGAAGCCACCGCAAAGCCAGAGTCGCTCGAGCGAAGCTTGCGCCTTCAATTCGGTCCATAACAAGGGAGTGAGCTCGATCAGCGCGAGGCGGCCCGCTAAAGATTCCGAGACGTGGACCATCAAAGAAGGGGAAACCGATCCCAGGATCAAGAATCTCCCATAGCGTTTACGGTCCTGATCAATCGCACCGCGCAATCGACTGAACACCTCAGGCCACGCCTGAGCCTCGTCCAGAACCACTAGCCGTCGGTCAGAGACCACCGTGTCCCACTCGAGATCCAGACGCAACCGCTCCGGCTCCTGCTCGAGATCGTAGTAGGTCCCCTTCAGAGATTGTGCCAGGGTTGTCTTGCCACTTTGCCGTGGTCCTACAAGTGCCACCGCGGGATACAAGGAGAGACGATCAAGGATCTGCTGAAGGGCGAGTCGAGCTAACATCCTTGCATTATAGAAATAGATTTCTATTTTGCAAGGACAGACATGCTGATGCTGACGCCTCCAAACCCCGCGCAATTTACTCGTTGCGGCGTTTCCTGTCTTTCTTCGTGACTAGATTGTTCCGAGAAGAAACTGCGTCAGCATCAGCATAGACAAGAGCCGATCCACTGACCCCTGCGTATATTCTCCCTACCAGGGCACCTGGTTCTAGATTTCCGACGGCAGTGCCAGCCATCTCGTCAGCCCATCGGCACACCTGCCTGATGTAGAACCCCGCCAAGAGACCTGTTGTGCAACACAAATCCCGTCTTGGCCAGCCAAGAGACCATTTGTGCGTCACAAACTCGGTTCAACTCAGCCAAGAGACCTGTTGCGAGTCACCAAACCCTGTTCAACTCAGCCAAGAGACCTGTTGGCAATCAAAAATCCTGTCCCGGCGAGCCCCAGCCAGGTGCCTGGTTGCGCAAAAGGCCTGCCAAGTCTGCCCACTGCACGATATCTGTGGCGCCGGCTACCTCCCACACCGTTATGGTCGAGGTAACGGCTTCAAGAATCCCAGTGTCTACTGCCGCGACTTGTGGAAACTATCGACCCACATCCTTGATGCCGCCGTGAAGCGCATTAAGTTCCAAAAGGCTAGCTGACTCTCCTGCTGCAATATCAACCGGAGGATCGACGAGATGCATGGCACTGCCCAACGCCTTTTGCGCACCCTTCGTACGCTGGCTGTTCGCCAGCCCGTGTGGAGCTGTGTCATCGTGACTGTATTGGCTCTCGGGATAGGCGCCAATGCATTGATGTTCGTGGTCATTGACCACCTGGTGCTGCGTCCTCTTCCGATCGATGGCCTCGACCGACGGGTCGTCCTGTGGGAGAGCCTACCGGATCGGGGAGTAGAAAAGTCATCGGTTTCGCCTGCCAACTTCTTGGCATGGCAAGAGAGCAGTCACTCCTTCGAGAACATGGCAGCGGTGCGTCGCACCCAGCTTGCGTTGCGAACGGAGGGCGGATTCGAGCAGGTTCGGGGCGCCTTGGTCACCGAAGAGTTCTTTGACGTTTTCCCCACCGGCACTGAGCTCGGCCGGCTCATCGCAGTCGAAGATCTCGCCGCAATGGGCAACGACATTGCGGTGATTAGCCAACGCCTGTGGCAACGACGTTTTGGTGCCGATGCCGAGGTTCTCGGCAGTAGTATCGAGCTTGACGGGCGTCTGTGTACGATCGTCGGTGTACTACCGGTGGCCGCTGACTTTCCACGCGAGACCGATGTCTGGTTGCCGGTGCAGCTGGAGTCCGAGTTCGAGAACCTCGATCGTCGCTCTCTCTTGGTCTTTGCTAGTCTAAGACCCGGCTCTAACATTGCCTCGTCCAGAGACGAGATGGCGCAGATTGCAGTGCAGCTGCGCCGAGCGCAGCCGATCTCCAACGCTGGCTCGGAGATTGTCGTGACGTCACTTCGCGATGAGTTGGTACGCGACTATCGGTCCACGGTGACGTTGCTCGGTGCGGCCTTCGCGGTAATTCTGCTGATCGTCTGTGTCAACGTCGCGAATCTGCTGCTGGTCCGCAACACTGTGCGCGAGCAGGAGTTGGTGGTGAGCATCGCTCTGGGCGCGTCGCGTTGGCAAGTGGTGAGACAACTCGTCGAGGAGGTCGCAATTCTAGGCCTGGCAGCCGGCGGCCTCGGGCTCGGTCTTGCCTGGGTGGGGCGCAATGTGCTTTTCGAGCTGGTCCACCTTCAGCTTCCGCGTGCTGCGGGGCTGACTCTCGATCTGCGTTCTGGCCTGTTTACTATGCTGATCGCGTTCGCCACCACGGTCGCTGTCGGGCTGTTGCCCGCCGGACAGTTTTTCCGCGGCAGCTTGAACGCGTTCTCTAGCGAAACTCTGCGGGCCCGTCATCGGAGTCGGCGTGCCGCCCGGCTCCAAAGGCTGATGGTCATTTGCCAAGTGGCTTGCGCTTTGCCACTGTTGGTTGTTGCGACACTTCTCATGCGCAATCTCATCGATCTCCGCCAGGTTGATTTGGGCTTTCAGCCCAAGGGTGTCATGACCCTCAGTATGACGGTTCCTCAGCAGGCAAAGCTCAGTGCTGGTCAGCGGGTACAGAGTCTTCAGGCTGTGTTGGCGCGGGTTGGCTCTCTCTCCCAGATACGAGCTGCAGGAGCGATCTCGGAGCTTCCGATGAGTGGCTCCAGTGTCAACGGTACTTTCATTGTCGAGGGGCGAGAGTCGGCCGAGGTGAGTGACCAGCCAGCGGCGGATCAGAGGGTGGTGGCACCCGGCTATTTCACGACGATGAGCATTCCGAAGGTTGTCGGACGGACCTTTACCGAGCACGACAGCGCCTTTGCTCAGCCGGTAGCGATTATCAACGAAAGCCTGGCTCGCCGATATTGGCCCAATGAAAACGCCCTCGGCCAGCGTATTCGAATCGGAGCGCCGGAGGAGATTGAGATCTTCGGTGGAAGCGTAGCCCGAGAAATCGTCGGCGTGGTCGGAAACGTTCGGCACCATGGCCTCGGATCGACCTGGCAGCCTGAGATTTTTCTACCGCATGCACAGAACCCAAGCCGCAGGATGACCATCGTTGCCCAAGTTGCCAATGAGGGGATGCCGGCCATTGCTGATCTGAGGATGGCTTTCGAGGCTAGTCCCGGTAACTACTATCTCGCCTCGACTTTGTCGATGACTGAGATCGTCTCTCGCTCCCTCGGTTATCCAGAGATGCAAGCTTGGTTGGTGGGATTTCTGGGTTTGATCTCGCTGATCCTGGTATCGATGAGCGTCTATGTAGTCATTTCACACTTTCTTGAGCAGAATCTCAATAGCCTGGCGGTGCGAATTGCGTCGGTGCGCGCCCGGGAACCATCATCGCACTGGTGTTGCGGCAAGGAGCCTTGCTGTGCTCTGTTGGCCTAGGTCTTGGCCTGGCGGCCTCGTGGGCAGCCGAGCGCGCGGTCGCGCATCGCATTCATCTGGTCTCGCCGAGCGACCCGCTGAATGTGCTATTTGGCCTCGGCGTACTGCTGCTGCTGGCGACGCTGGCAAGCCTTGCTCCGACGCGGCGCCTCTTGTCCACCGAACCCGGTACCCTGCTCCATCATGAGTAAGTTCTCGCGAGAGAGACTTTTTGTGCACAAGATGACGCCGACAACCTGCCGCCGAACGGAGTCTGTACGATCATGCTAGCCGAGACGATTCCCCATACCTGCTGCCAAAGCACGGAGCTGACGGCTCTACTGAGCGCGGTGCCAGCGCCACCATCGATCCTCTTGCTCGGCGACTGCGGTAGCGGTCGCGCTGATCTTCTCGATGCGGTGTTGGCCGACCTGCGAGCAAATGGACTGTCGATCGTGTCCCTCGCCGTCGATCTGGACGGCTGGGAGCCGGACATTCAGGACTCCGGCTCCTATTTGGCCTATCAGCACCAGAAACTTGGCGTCCCAGATATTGATCAAGGGTCGACAACCTCAGCGGCTCATGACTCTGGCGACGATCTGTGGGCGACAGCACTCAAGTCGTTGCGGTTGGATTGGCTCGCTGCCGGGGAAGACCGAAGCACGATACGCGAGCTGGACGCCGCTGTGAGGGTTGTACCTGTGGGTCGAGAGAGGTTGTGGGTTGGGTTACGGCGACTTGCCGCTGATCGAAGGGTCGTAGTGACCCTCGATGCTGTCGATTTGGTCCCCGATCCCTTGCTCACCGACCTCTTGGTTCTCGCCGGTGAGGAGCCGCAAGTCACACTCGTGATCCTAGGAGCTGAACGCGAGGTGGTAGAGCGAAGCTGGGGGGCACTCTTGGCGGCGACCCCGAGGATTCATGCCATGGTTTCGGACCGACCCGGGGGCGATTCCAGATGGCTGGCCGAGCGTTGGTCCAGGTTCTTGGTGTCGACGCCTGATGTCGAACCCCAGCTGCTCTCCGCTTTTCTGTATCTGGCGGACTTGTGTGGCGACGTCGTTCCTGCTGCTCTTCTGCTCGAACATCTCGGACTCAGCCTCGAGCAAGCCGACGCGTTCATCGACTTCCTCGACACCAACCTGGCTGACGGCAGTGATCTCGCGCCGATGGTTGATCATGAGTATGGTCATCCGTCTTTCCCAGACCAAAGCGTTTACCGATTCAAGGGTCGACGTAATCGGCACGACTCTAGCCTCGCCGCCGAGAGTCGTAGGTGCCGTAGTGCCGAGCTGCTGGATTTCTTGCGTCATCGATTGCAGCCGCCAAGCCGTGGTAGCCATCGACTCCTCGCCGCGGTTGCTGGTCGAATCGGCGACCATGAGATGCGTGAGCGACTTGTTCGGGAACTCGCCTGGTGGGTTGACCCAACCGCTAATGCAGCCCTCGAGAGATGCCTCGGGGAAGCCTTGAGGTCGAGCAGACTGGCGCCGGAAGGTGTCTGGCAAGCTCTGCAATCGACGGCAAGTTATTGGCCTGGCGCTCGACGTCGAGCCCTGATGTCAGCATACACCGAACAACTCGGTGGCGTTCCCGACCATCGACGCGCCGCGTTGTGCCTCGAGGCCGCATCGATACATGAAGACCTCGGGGACGCTCCAGCGGCTCTCGAGGAGGCGTCGAGGGGCCTTGCCATGCTGGTAGAGGAAGACGCACCGAAAGAACGCTTAGCTGACG
>JAJCXQ010000721.1 GCA_029263355.1 Acidobacteriota bacterium
CGGCACGGCCAAGACGCTGCTGATCAACGATCTACGCAGCGAGCTTGCGGAAGGGGAAGCGATGGACCTGGCCCATGGCGCCGCCTTCTATCCCGCCGCCACGGTCCGCACCGCCGACGTCGAGGCGATGCGCAACGCCGACGTGGTAGTGATCGCTGCCGGCCGCGGAGGCGGACCGGACGAAACACGCCTCGACCTGCTGAAAGGCAACGCCGCGATCATCCGAGACCTCGGCGCGCGGCTCGCCGGCAGCCGGGGCATCCTGGTGATCGTATCGAATCCGGTTGATGTGTTGACCCGCTTGATGGTGGAGGCCACGGGGCTGCCGCCGGAACGGGTGATCGGCACCGGCACGATGTTGGAGACCGCGCGCCTGCGAGGAATGGTCGGTCGTGAGTTGGCGATCGATCCCCGCTCCATCCACGCGCAAGTTGTCGGCGAGCATGGTGACTCGAGCGTCGCGCTGTGGTCCGAGGCCCGTATCGGCGGCGTGCGGGTTCGCGACTGGCCAAAATGGACCGGGCAACACGAGACCAAGTTGAGCCTCGAGGTGAGGCGGGCGGCCTACGAGATCATTCGCCGCAAAGGCGCCACCAACCATGCCATCGGCCTGGTCACGGCTACCCTAATCCGCTGGATGCTGGGCGGCGGTCGGCGCGTCCTCACCGTCTCGCGGGTGCAACCGGCAAAACTCGGAGCCGACCTCGCGGGCGTCGCGCTGTCGCTGCCCGCCATCGTTGGTCCGGAAGGCGCCACCGAGGTTTTCGAGCCGGCCATGGACCGCGCGGAAAAAGACGCCCTGCGTCATTCAGCCGAAGTCCTGAGGACGGCGGCGGCTGCGGTGCTCTAACACCCGGCGCGGAAGCGTGTCCACAGCGGTTTCCTAGCGGAACAACGAAGCCGGGCAACGCCACTTCGCATTGCCCGGAATCACCTTAATTCAGAGCTCGGACCGGCACCTTAATGCAGAGCTCTAATGAGCCTAATGAGCCTAATGAGCCCGACAGTGGTGGCTCAGAGAGCCGGTATACTGAGCTGGGTAGGATTCATCATACGGACTCCGTTCTTCGAGCAGCGTGTCTGTACCAAACGCCGGACATGCTCACTCACAGATTCATCAACCGAGACAACGAGGGGTGGAGGCGATGACATTGATCAAGGATGGACTGAAGAATCTCGAACTTACTGAGACCGGTGACGAGCTCGACCAACGAGGAACATCGGGACGACCGAGTCGGGCGACGGGGCGGCTCGAGAGCCGTTGGGGTCGATTCGTTCTGGCGACCCTAGTCGTCTTGATCGCGACACCAGCAACAAGCTCGGCGCAACAGCGAGGCTCGGACGGGCGGTCCAGGACCAGCCATCGTCTAGGAGAAGGCTCGGCGACCGGCTCGCGGCTCGCGCTCTATGGACTGGGCGCGGGCGGGAGCAGCGTCTTCAGCGCCTTGAAAGCGGCGGTGGAAGGTCGCGAGATCAACATCGACACGGCCGCGCTCGAAGCTTTGCCCGATCATCTCGTCCTCGAGTTGCTCGATGGATCTCTTCTATCAGCCAGGCGCAGCGACGCCGAGCGTCGAGGTGCCGGGCGTGCTTTGTGGCGTGGGTGGGCCGACGGGCGGCGAGTTGTGTTGACCCTCGAATCCGGCCTCGTGGTAGGACGGATCGAAACCGCGGAGGGTGTTCACCAAATCTTGCCTCTACCCGGCGGCGCCCATGGCCTCGCCAAGCTCGATCCCGACCTGTTCGACCCCTGTCAAACGGAGGCTGTTCCACCGATCAGGGCAACCTCGGAACTGCCAACGGGCCTGGTCAGGGTCGATCCACCGGACAGCATCGACGTCATGGTGGTCTACACCCCTCAAGCGGCGGCCGCCGCCGGTGGCGTGGCCGCGATAGAGGCGACGATCCAGAGTGCTGTCGATGTCTCCAATGCGGCGTTTCTCGACAGCAACATGGTCGCTCGTTTCCGTCTCGTGCATACGGAGCTCGCGAACACCAACGATTCGGGGAACAGTGCTGTGGACCTGAGCTGGGTCAGCAATGATCCCACCGTCGCGGCAGCGCGAGATCTTCACAGTGCGGACTTGGTCAGCTTGATCACCCAAGATGGTGGTGGAGGCTGTGGCCGCGGGTATGTCATGCGGACCCCCGGTTCGAGCTTTGGACCGTTCGCGTTTCAAGTCACGGCACGTGCTTGTGCGGTCGGTAATCTTAGCTGGGTGCACGAGCACGGTCACAACATGGGATTCGAGCACGACCCGGCGAACGGAGTCCCCGCTGCTCAGGCCTCGTATACGTGGTCTTTTGGCCACTTCGTCGACGGATCCTACCGAACGGTGATGTCGTACAGCAACCAATGCACCAATGGCTGCACTCGCGTTGGCCAGTTCTCGAATCCCAACGTGAATTATCTGGGAGCGGCGACCGGCATCGCCGACCAACGCGACAATCATCGCAGCGGTGATCTCACCGCATCGATCGTGGCCAACTTCCGACTCGCGCCTCCCCTACCCCCGAGCGACCTGGTCGGCACCTATCGATCCGCCGACCGACTCTTTCGGACCGATGTCGACGGCAGCGGCACCTGGACGCCGCCAACGGATCAGGCCTGTCAGCTAGGGGTGGTTGGCGATGTACCGATCGTCGGCGACTGGAACGGCGATGGTGACGATGAGCTGGGAGTTTACCGACCCTCGACCCGTCAGTTTCTCTTGGACCAAAATGGTGACTGCTCCTTGAGCTTCGGGGCAGGCGGCGATGTCGGCTGCCGTTTCGTCAATTTGGACGGCGTACCGATCGTCGGCGACTGGAACGGCGATGGCGACGACGACATCGGCCTCTACAGTGATCGCCTCTTCCGCATGGATCTGGACGAAAGTTGCTCGTGGACACCCGCCACCGATGACGTCGCGCTGTTCGGGCTGAGCGGCGACACACCGATCATCGGCGATTGGAACGGTGATGGTGACGATGACATTGGCATCTATCGCCCATCGAATCGGCTTTATTTGATGGACCGTGACGAAAGTGGTACCTGGACACCGCCGGGTGATCAGGGATGCCTCTTTGGGTTGATCAACGACCAACCGATCATCGGCGACTGGAATAGCGATGGCGACGATCAGATCGGCGCGTATCGACCCTCGGCGCGGATGTTCCTGATGGACCGCGACGAGACCTGTCAATGGTCCATAGCCGAGGATCTGTGGGCGATCTTCGGGCTGACGGGGGATCAGCCGATCATCGGTCGCTGGTAACAGCACAGACTCCTCGAGGAACCTTTGAACTGCCAGAGGAGTTGGTTTGGGATGATGTCGGCTGGATGATTCACGCCATTGATCTCGGACTCGGCGAGCTTAGGGGGCTGGAACAGGTGTCACTCAGATTATCCGGTCAGGAAGTGTCGCTGCAGGCGCGGAACGACGTGCCGCTGTCACTCCCGAAAAGTATTGGGCACCTCTTCACCGACGAGCTGAGGGCTGATCCGATCGAGTTCGAGATCGAGATGCGAGTCCGCGGCACCCGATCTCTACATTTTGTAGCGACCGGTATCGAGACAGCTGTCGATCTGGCTTCGAGCTGGGCATCTCCCAGTTTCGTCGGCAGCACCCTACCCTCGAGCAGAACAGTGACCCCCGACGGCTTCTCCGCGTCGTGGCGACGCAGTCCCTTCTCTCGCCCTTTTCCAGCGTTCTGGCGACCCAACCAGCTCGAACGCGAAACGCTTACTGCTTCGACCTTCGGCGTTTCGCTCTTCATGCCGGCTGATCAGTACCAGCAGGTCGAGCGAGCGCTCAAGTACTCGCTGCTGTTCGTGATGACAACTTTCGGAATCCTGCTCTTGCTGGAGCTTTTGGGACCCGCGCGGCTCCATCCGATGCACTTTCTGCTGGTCGGCGCCGCCCTCGTACTCTTCTATCTGTTGCTGATCGCGCTCTCCGAGCACCTCGGACTCACCGCCGCCTACGGCCTGGCGTCGAGCTCCATTGTGCTTCCTCTGAGTACCTACTCGAAGTCGATTCTTCGTTCACGACGAGCCGGAGCGATCGTTGGCGGAGTCCTGGCCGGTCTCTATGGTTATCTCTTCGGCCTCCTAAGTGCCGAATCTCTCGCGCTGTTATTCGGCGCCCTAGGCCTCTTCGCGCTCCTGGCGATGGCGATGTATCTCACCCGGCACCTCGATTGGTACACGCTGAAGTTCGAGCAACAGTAGAACCAGGTACTTCTTGATCATGACACATCGCCTGCCGGATCGGCGGCTTGATGAGTGACATCGAGAGCGCCGTGTTGCAGCAAATAGCGGAGAGTGTCGTCGAGGTCTTGCGACGACGCAGGGTCGACCGATTGGAGCTGTTCCCGAATCTCCGCGGTCGTGCGGCAACCATCCAGCAGGTCGAGGATCATGCCAGCTGTCGCACTGAGCGATATGGTCTTGCCATGATTCAGGTGAGCCAACACGACCTGGTCATCAAACGCCGCGCTGACGTACTCTGGGTTGACCGAGAAGACCCTCTCAGGATCCAAATCGCACGGCGGGTCGGAGCCCTCATCGTCAATCATCACTCTTTCTCTATCGGCCATTGATCTCAAAAGAGGATCCCTTGTCACCGTATGCATAACTCATTTTGAAGGGTTCTCCCGCCGCCAGCGTCACCGGATCACCGGCGATCCAAATCTTGCTGGCCCAGGAGTTGCCAGCGGTGGCTTTCGAGGGATGGATCGAAAGCTGGACCGACTTGCTCAGCTTGGTCTCGAAGAAAACGATAACGCTGTTGAGCACGCCGGTATTGATCGCAGTGACCTGCGCGCTCATCTCGATTTGTTTGTGCTCGACGGACTTCAAGTCCAACTCCGCCAACAATACCGGCTCGCTGAGGCGCAACCAGTCCCGTGTGTCGTAGGTGTTGGTGAGCACCGAGTGATTCTGCTGATGTGATGCCTCCGCCAGGACCGAAAAATCCATCTCGTACCAAGCTTGCCACTGCGCCGCCGAGGCGCGGGTGAAGATGTGCGCCTGCAGCCAGTCAGCAGGACCACAGACCGGCAGCCCATAAATGGACAGACTCTCGGGGATCAAGCGTGCATTGGGCTTCAGTAGCCGCTTGACCGCATCGTCGGTCGTTTCCAGGATCTCCTCGTCTAGCGGATCATTGCCGATGATCTCGCTCACCAATATGTCGGCCTTCTCAGGCAGATCGATCTGTTCTGACCTGCCGGGGACCAGGGTGATCCGATCACTGAGCCCATTCACCGCAAAGGCTTGTTGCGCCAGCCGCCCCATAGTGCTGCTCTCGATGGCATAAACATGCTTGGCGCCGGCCAGGGCAGCGGTCACAGCGAGAACGCCGGTGCCAGTCCCGATGTCGACGACAACGTCCTCCGGCGTCACGGTCTCCCGAATGGCTTGTTGGAAGGTGGCCGTTCGAGCTCGGTCGTTGAGCATCCGAATGTGGACCGGCGCGGCACCGAACCAACCGCTGTGGGAATTCAGAATCGGCGTTTGTTGGTCAGGGCCTTGCAGCACACCGGCGCGGTACAGTTCGGTCACGTGCTGCGTCAGCTCCAACCAAGCCCGAGCTCCCTTGAGCCGGGGCCTCAGTTCTTCCAATCCTTGTTCCACGGTCTTGCGGGTCGAGAAGGTATCCAACACGGCGAGGGTGAGCGGGTGACCGCGAACACACTCTCCGTTCACGATCAGCTCGATCTCGGTGACTGCCGTGAGCTCGATCTCCAGGTCGGGAGCGCGCTGGAGTGGCGTGTGTCTCGTCAAAATCATGGCTTTAGGAGCTCTCCGCAATCGCCAGGGCCACCGCGACGGAGAGCCCGATAAAGCACGTTGCCACAGCGTCTCTGTGGGACAAAGCTTCAGCGGGCGGAGTTTAGTACACCTCGACCTCAACTGCCTCCAGAAACAGATGCCCGGCCTCCAGAAGCACATGCCCGGCCTCCGGAAACATATGCCCGGCACCGCGCCGGCTTGCACGGAGCTGGCTGGAACCGCAGATGGCGCGGTGCCGGGCGATACGGTCAGTTATTGGAGAGCAAGAGTCACGCCAACCACTCTCTTGGCGATGAAACCGAGGCTAGAAGCCACTCAAGACCTCGACTCGGAAGTCGGCTCGTCCGGTTGCGGAACAGAATATCCCGATTGCGGACAGCCACCCGACCGAGCTCTCACCCGACCTCGAGCTCCCCCAGCGTGAAACAGAACGCACTGCCGCGCCCCTCGACCTCGGACTCGACCCAGATGCGGGCTGCTTTGATCCGCTCAGTGTCTTTGTGCATCCGCTCCTGGTCGCCGCGCTTGGGCGGACACATCGTCCATTCTTCTCTCTTGAGCCCATCACAATGGTCTATCCCACTAAACCAGGGGCAATCTGTATTTTTTTAGGGCTGAATCGATTAGAGATTCGTTTTCATGTATACTTAAAATCTAGCCAGCTTGAGCGCTTTTGCCACTCTGTGAGTCCTAAAACTCTGTTTGGGTGCGTTTATGCTTGAGAGAGATTCACAACAAGGATCCACAGACCCATTCTAAAAAGCCCAATCTCAGTAGACCTGAATCTCCTGTGATCCTCTCTAGGAAAGATTCATATGTTCCCGTTGCGCTCCGGAGTATTAGGGGCTCGGTTAACCAGTCCATGACAGGCCGTTCCTCTCCACTATCGGTTCACTCATCACTGTTCATTCATCACTGTTCATTCATCACGGCATTCTCAACGGCCATTCAAAGGAGGCAATCCATGAAGACGAGACTTTCGAGATCGGCTCGCGGCGGCGCCGCGGCTACGATTCGGCGCCAGCCTGCGAACCTCGCTCTCTTGACCCTAGTGCTCACTCTCATGACCGCAACCGACGCGGTAGGTCGCGAGTACATATCTCGCGGCACCCGCGCTGACACCCCGGTTCCAAAAGGCCTTAGCTTCGGTGTGTTGAAAGAGGTCGCGACGGATCCGCAAGGCGATACCCTCGGTAGCGCTGGCGTCCAGATCGACATCGATACGTTCACCGTCAATGCGATCGCCGACACCTTGGTCATCGGTCTGGATTTCTACACCGCGATCAGCGCCCCAGACAGTGGCGACGCCAACGCTCTCGATGGCTACATCGACCTCGACACCGATCAGGTCGCATCCCCTGATGATGACGTGCCATGGGTCGATGTGTTGACGGGTCTGACCACCGCCATGGGTAACGAGTATTACGTCGAGCTCTTCACCTACAGTTCCGTGGATGGATTGGTCGATGTGATCGACGACGCTACCGACACCTTGGCCGGCCGAGTGCCGATGACAGTAGGTCCGAACTCCATCAGCGTCACGATTCCGCTGTCGCTCTTGGCTGATGACGATGGCGCGGCGGACGATGGCGCGGTGAACGCTGCGGCGGTGGTGTTTCCAGAGCTCGAGGACCCGACGGACAAGGTGCCGAACGTTGGCAACCTGTCGTCGAACCCCGGTGGCGGTTCTCCCAATACGGTGTTTCTGCGGGACAACCGATTCACCGTTGATGTCGAGTGGACCGACTCCGACAATGTCAGTGGTCCCGGTCGACTGATCACCCAGTCGGACGACTCCGCGCTGCTCTACTTCTTTAGCGAGAGCAACTGGGAGATGCTGATCAAGGTGCTCGATGGCTGCGCCATCAACGACCGTAATTGGGTGTTCTACGCCGCTACCACCGACGTCGCGTTCACATTGACGGTGACCGACACCCAGACCAACGACACCAAGATTTACCAGAATCCTCTTGGCCAGGCGGCGAACGCGATCACCGACACCGACGCATTCATGACCTGCCCGTAAGGGACGGTGTGGCTGACCGAGCGACGATGTGCTGGGCGGCGAGGGCCGTCCTGCACGACTTGGGGTCTTTGCACTCTCCGTGGGATCTATGCAAGAGATGACTGTGTTTGCGACCAAGACGGTACCTTCGACCAAGACGGTACATACTGTCCTTGCGTCGGTACTTCTAGTTTTGCTGGTAACCGGCTGCCAGCCGAAGCAGCAGTGGAATGGCGCCGCGGAAGATCCTGCGATGCCAGCACCGACATTGATTGGCGTCAACTGGGACGGCGAGCCGTTCGATCTGAGCGAACAGGCAGGTAAAGTGGCCATCGTCTTCTTCGGCTACACGATGTGTCCTGACGTGTGTCCGTTCACGTTGGCCAAGATCAAACATGTCGCCGACGAGCTCGGAGAGCGCGCTGAAGACCTGGCGGTGGTGTTCGTCTCGGTTGATCCGCATCGCGATTCAGTGGAACGTTTGGCGCGCTACGTACCGAACTTCAACTCCAGCTTCTACGGCCTGCATCTGGATACCGACCAAGTCGCCGCCCTCGATGCCGATTGGGACGTCACGGTGCAGTACGGTCAGCCCAAAGATGGCCCCAGGTCGGACAGCTTCTACTACGTCGACCATACCGGCACCTATTTCATCGTTGATCGTCAAGGCCAGCTGCGGCTGACATTTCCTCCCAATGCCACGGCGGCGCAGATGGTGCCGGACCTCGAAGTCCTGCTGGGGGCCTGAGACCGATGAACCTCTTCACCACCACTGGCATGGCAGCGGGACTTGTCCTATGGGCCATCTTGACAGGCTGTGGCGGCCGCGGAGCGGACGTCGATGCGGCGTCTACCAGCACAGCCCCAGCGTCACCGGTGCTCGCGCCGATTTTGGAGGTCACCGAGCCGCGAGCTCAGCTGATGCCGGGGGTTGGCGCGGTCTATTTGACAGTTACCAACTCCGGGGACGAAGCCGATCATCTGGTTGCGATCAAAACTGCCGCCGCAAGCGTCGCCGAGACTCACGAAACAGTTGTCGAGGAAGGTGTCATGCGCATGATGGCGCGCCCCGAGGGTTTCGAGATCCCCGCCGGCGGCAGCCTCGAGCTGGCGCCCGGTGGCAAACACATCATGTTGATCGAGCCGCAACCTACAAGCGACGAGGGCGGAACGATTCTGCTGACCCTGCACTTCGCAACATCCGAACCGATCGCGATCGAGGCGATAGTCACGACGCCCGCAAGCGGGGATCACGCGATGGATCACGACGCGGCGCACGACATGGAACACGACATGGAGCACGACTGACGACATGGCGGAACCGATGACGAGCTCTCCACCAACGGAGCCCACAGGGCGCGGCGCCAACAAGCGGCAAACAACTCGACGCCAGAGCGAGCGCCGTGCTGCGTTGCGTTGGTGGACTCAACCCGGCGTGGTGATTTTTCTCGGCGCCGTCGTCGCTGCCGCGGTCGGCTGGGGGTTCGTGATCCGCGCCAGTCAACGAATTCCGGTCGAACAGGCAACCCTCGATGGCCTCGTCTTGCACATGGAAGAAGCTCGCTGGATTCTCGACCAGATGGATCACGGCGAAAACTTCCAGAAACCCTCAGTGATGATGCCGGACATGCCGGATTGGGGAAAACAGCGAGTCACGCTCGATCTGGCGTTCAGCAATCGCGCCGCCGAGACCAAAATTTATGACGGTTTGGAGTTCTTCCTGGTCCCCGAAGAGGGAGACGAAGTTTCGCCGATAGGCGCCCAAGTTGGACGCGCCAAGATCGGCCCAGGACAATCCCTGAACACCGCAATTCACTTCGACTTCGACACCCAGTTACCCCACGGCAAACTTAAGGTCGAGTGGCGACGCGGCGAAGAATCGGCATTTTTTGCGATTCCCGAGCCGGCCGAGCATTACCACCTGCGACCAAGGGGAGGTGAGATCGCCCTGCCCCCGGACGCTCGGCTGCTACTGCCGATCGGCAAACCGGACCGTGGCGCCACTCTCTATCGGGCACTCTACGGCTGTATCGCCTGCCACGGCGATCCGGCAACCCCCGACAGCAACAACGTCGGGCCACACCTGGCCGGAATCGGCAGTGCCGCGGCCAACCGCATCGACGGAGTGGCGGCGCCACAGTACATCTACGAATCGATCATCGCACCCAGCGCCTTCATTGCTCCGGAGTGTAAAGGCGGCCAACCTTGCTCCGAGCCAACGGCGATGCCCGAATACGCCAGCCTGGTGAATCTGCAGGACGCCGCCGACCTGCTCGC
>JAJCXQ010000722.1 GCA_029263355.1 Acidobacteriota bacterium
CCGGCAGAGGGGCATTCTAGGTCGGATCCTAGCCAAGCTAGGGACAGCTGGCGAACGCCCCGATATCCGTCACGGCGGCGGCAGCCCGACCCAGGGGGTTGGCGTAGGTCTTCACCTCACCCGACTCCGTGTCGGTGACCGTCACGGTGTACTCGACGTTGGTAGTGCCGGCAGTGAACACCCAATAGTGGTCGTTGATGCCGCAACCATCAAGCACCTTGACCAACAGCTCCCAATTGTCCGGGCTGAAGAAGGTGAACAACCCAGAATCATTGCTCTTGGCCAGGCCGACGCCGGGAATCGACGCCTCACTGCCGCTCCCCCTGGTGCCTGCAAAGTCAGTCCATTCGGTCGTCACTCGAAACCGACCACCCTCTCCCAGACAGAAGGTCGTGGTATCGGACACACAGCTCGGTGGCGCCGGATTCGCACAGTCGACAAATGCCCTCACATCGGTCACCGCTGGCGACGCTTGGCCGAGAGGACTGTTGTAGGTTTTGAATCCACCGCAGCTAGTGTCGCTGACCGTGGTGATGAGGCCAACGTTGGTGGCCGAGGCGAGAAAGACCCAGAAGTGGCCGTTGAGCTCGCGGCCGTCCAGCACCTTGACCAATTGCTCCCAGTTGTCGCCATCGAAGAACTGGGCCACCGCCGAATCCTGCGATTGAAGCGATGCCTCAGCCATCCCCTCCGTCAGCACCGACGCAACCTTGCCACGGTCGCTTTCGCCTTGGAAGTCGCTCCACTCCACTGCGACCTGAAACCTGCCGCCATGGAGCGCCAGCACAGGCTGGTCGGCGAGGAGCTGGATCTCGATGACACCACTAAACGCGCTCCCTGCATAGAGACGGGAAGCGTCCGCTGGATCGATGGCCAACGCAAACACCCAACGGTCGTCGAGCTGGGTCCAAGTACCGCCACTATCGCGGCTGCGCCATACTCCGATCCGGCCAGCGGCATAAATTGTCGTCGAGATCTCGGGATCAATGGCCAACGCCAGGGTTTCTCCCAGACCCTCCCGAGGATCCCAGGTCACACCGCCATCCGTGCTGCGAAAAACGCCCTGATGGCCACCAGCATAAACAATGTCAGGATGCCGGGGATCGATCGCCAGCACGTTGATCGCATCGAAGGGTGGATTAGGCAAGCCGGCGTTGGATGCGATCCAGGTCATGCCGCCATCCGTGCTGCGGAAAACGCCATTCCCGGTCCCTGCCAGTAGTGTGCTCGGCGCCCTAGGATCGATTGCTAAAGCCTTCACTGTCAGACCCTCGAGCTCATTGGCAAAGGAAGTCCAGCTGCCACCACCGTCCGTGCTCTTGAAGAAGCCGTTGGCGCCGGCGTAAACCGTGGTGGGAGTCTCAGGATCAACGGCCAGTGCATACACGCCACCAAAATCGACCTCTGGACCGGAACGCACCCAGTTGGCGCCGCCATCGATCGTCTTATAGATATCTCCGCCGATGAGCTCAGAACCAGCGTAGAACGTGCCCGAGCTCTGCGGATCAGCTGCCAAGGCGAGGATGCACCGTCCGATAAATCCGGTCTCATTGCCACTCCAGTGTTGGGCGCCGCGGGCTCGGCGATAGGCCCCGTCGTTGGCGGTACCGGCTAACACGGAACGAGTCTGAGGGTCGATCGCCAAGGAGAACACCGAGCTGGCGATCAGGCCATGGTTGGCGCGATTCCAGGTGACGCCAGCGTCCGTGCTGCGCAGCACACCCTGGCGGCGGGAACCGGCGTAGATCCTCGCCGGGTTCGCTGGATCCATCGCCAGGGTCTGGGTGGCGGGGCCGAATAGAACTTCCGTCCAGGTTTCACCACTGTTGATACTCTTGAGCACACTGCCAATATAGAACTCGAACGAGCTGTCGATTCCAGCATAAATGGTGGCTGAGTCCTGGGGATCGATCAGCAGAATACGGGTGTCTGAAAAAGACCGGAATTCGGTATCGTGGATGGTCGTCCAGCTCGCACCACCATCGATGCTCTTGTAGAGACTATGTGCGCTGTTGCCGGTGGCGTAAACCGTGGACGAAGACTGCGGATCAATCGCCAGGGTATCCACCCGGTGGAGGTCTAAGCCGTTGTCGAGCAACGTCCAGTGGACACCGCCATCCGTACTCTTGAACAACCCTTGATCGTCGGTGGATGCATAGAATGTGGACGGGGTTTGCGGATCGACCACCAGGAGTGCGATATAGAAGTCCGCCGGCAAGTTGGTGTCGATTTCGACCCAGCTCTCCCCTGCATCGGTGCTCCGATGTAGTTTTGAGCTCGCAGAGTAGAGCGTCGTTGGAGTCAGCGGATCGATCACCGGCAAACTCCTGATCTCCTCACTCAATCGTCGCCAGCTGTCGCCACCGTTTGTGCTCTTGAAGACGCCGCTGGCGCTTGGCGTCCTGCCAACGCCCTCGACATACAGCATCGTCGTGGTCTGAGGATCGATCACCAGACCATAAATCCGCAGATACTCGGCGAGGCCCTGATTGACCGCCCGCCATTGATTTCCACCGTCGGTACTCTTGAACACTCCGGCGCCATCCGACCCGGCGTACAGCACGGTAGGCGTCTGCGGGTCCACCACCAGCGCCAGGACGTCACCGCCCTCTGGACCGTTTGTTGTCCACTCGTCGACGCCGGCTATCGCTGACCCCGCAAACACCAAGCCGAAAGCAAAGAAGATCGCAGCGGTTCGCAGAAAAAGGGATTGGAGAAAGACGGGCCGTGAAAAAGACATGGCAGGCATGGATGTCTCCTGTCGAAAGGTGAGCTCAATGAAACGCGGCCGTCCACCCACGACTCTCAAGGGCAGCTCGCGAACGCCTCGATGTCCGTCACGGCCGCGGCAGCTTGGCCAAGAGGGTTGGTGTAGGTCTTCACTTCGCCGGTGTCAGTGTCCGTGATCGTCAAGATGTATTCGACATTGGTTGTACCGGCGGTGAACACCCAATAATTGCCGTTGATGCCGCAGCCGTCGAGCACTTTGACCAACAGCTCCCAGTTGTCCGGGGTGAAGAAGGTAAACAGCCCAGAATCGCCACTTCTCGCCAAGCCGTTGGCGGGAATCGAGGCCCCGCTGCCGCCCCCCGTCGCGCCGGTGAAGTCGGCCCACTCGGTCGCCACGCGAAAACGACCGCCCTCTCCCAGGCATAAGGTGTAGGTGTCCACCAAACAGCTCGGCGGCGCCGGGTTCGCACAATCGACGAACGCCGTCACGTCGGTTACTGCGGGTGCTGCTTGGCCGAGAGGACTGGTGTAGGTCTTGAATCCACCGCAACTGGTATCGCTGACCGTGGTCGTGAGGCCAACGTTGGTCGCCGAGGCGAGGAAGACCCAGAAGTGGCCGTTGATCTCGCGACCATCCAGGACTTTGACCAACTGTTCCCAATTGTTGGGATCGAAGAATTGGACTACTGCCGAATCTGGCGACTTCAAAGCGACGTCACCTTGCCTCCCGGGGAGCGGTCTACGCACCGAGGCGACGTTGCCAGCCCCGGTTTCACCCTGAAAGTCGCGCCATGTAACCTCGACGCGGAATCTGCCGCGGTGGAGGCTCAGGATAGGTTGGTCAGCGAGGATTTGGATCCTACCGACGCCGTGGTTGACCGTCCCAATGTAGACAAAGGACGGATCTCCGGTATCGACCAAGAGGTCGAGAATCCTCTGCCCTTCGAGTCCGGCATTGAGATCAACCCAAGTCGCACCACTGTCCAGACTCCGTCGAACACTGCGTGAGTCCGCGGCGTAGAGACTGGTGGGGAGTTCCGGATCGATCGCCAGGAGGCTCGCGGCGAAGTCCTGCTCATCCCAGTTGAAGCCGGCATCCTCGCTGCGGAAGACGCCCGCCCCACTGAGGGCATATACGATGTCTGGATCGCTGGGCGAGCGCACCAAATCGGTGATCGCAACTCCGTCGGGTAAGCCATTCTGAATGGTGACCCAGATTTCGCCACCATCGGTGGTCATCAACAACCCTTCGTTGGCGCCAGCCAAGACCATTGCCGGAGTCCGAGGGTCAATCGTCAACGCACTCACCGTCAGGTCACCGGGAACATTGATGGAAGAAACCCACTGCGCCCCACCATCGGTGGTTTTGAAAACGCCATTGAAAAGAGCGCCAGCGTACAGCGTCGTCGGTGTCACGGGATCAATCGCCAGGGACAAAATCGCGTTCTCCGTACCGGTACTGGCGCGTTCCCAGGTGACACCGCCGTCGATACTCTTGAAGACGGCGCCGCCAATAAGCTCAGTGCCGGCGTAAACGGTATTCGGGTTCTGAGGGTCGACGACCATCGACACAATCGCCGCGCCGCCGATGCCATTCTCGGTCGGATTCCACCCGCCGCCATGGTTGGAGCTGCGGTAAATCCCGTCAGTCACCGTGCCGGCATACAGCTTGGCGCCTGCGGCATCGATCGCCAACGTCGGAACACTGGTGTTGACCAAGCCCTGGTTACTCCGGCTCCACTCAGCGCCACCGTCCGTACTTCGAATCACTCCGGCGGGCAAGGTCGCTGCATACACTGTGTCCGGGTTCGACGGATCGATCACAACCTGCTGCACGGCGGGACCTTGATAGATCTCGGTCCAATTGTCTCCGCTATCGATGCTCTTGAAGATGCTACCCGACAGTGCTTCGAACGTGGTATTAAAACCCGCGTATAGGGTCGCAGGCGTCTCCGGATCGAAGGTCAGTTCGAAGCCATTGCTCCCAACTCCTTCGGGCAAGCCGTGGTCGGCCTTCATCCAAGTCACGCCGCCGTCGAGGCTCTTGAAGATCATGTTTCCGAACAGGTCAGGGTCGTCTCCGCCATTACCCGTGACATAAACGATGGCTGAATTCATCGGATCGATCGCCACCGAGTAGATGAAATACAGGGCAGGCCCAGGGTTGAGCAAGATCCAGTTGGATCCACCATCCGTGCTCTTGAATAAACCGCTTCCATGGACGAATCCATAGAGGGTCGTCGGCGTTTGTGGATCGATCGCCAGGGCTTCTAACCGTCGGTCGTCCGGCAGGTTGTTGGCGAGCGGACTCCAATTCGCTCCGCCGTCCAGACTCCGCAGCAAGGTACCGTCAATCGAATAGAGCGTGGTGGGTGTCAGTGGATCGATTACCGGCAAACTCAAGTAATCGAATGCCAACTTCTGCCAGTTATCTCCGCCATCAACCGTTTTGAAGACACCGCGGTTTCGCCCCCTGACATACACCGTGGTGGGGGTTTGGGGATCGATTGCCAAGCCCCCAAACTCGAGGTTGTCACCGAGACCTTCGTTGATTGGTCGCCACTGCATGCCGCCGTCGGTGCTCTTGAATACTCCCGACCCCTCGGTGCTGGCATAGAGCGTCGTGGGAGTCGACGGATCCACCACGAGGCCGTAGACGTCGCCGCCGAAGGGCCCGTCAAAGGTCCACTCGTCGATGCCAGCCTTGGCGGTACCCGCCGCCCAAGTCCAAAGAGTCAAACCGATGATGGCCATCCGTAGAAGATTTCTGATGTGCATGCCTCTCCCCGTCAAGTCGAACCGCGATGAAGTGTCGGCCTAGCCGCCGATGTCGACCAATGCCTTCACAACATACCACAGCACTGCCCCGACCGCTGTGCATAACCGGGAAAGCGATGATGCTCCGGCAAGGGAGAACAGAATGGTCGCAGTAAAAGATCTTCATGAAGTGCCCCGAAGGCACCCCAGGGTACCCCCCAGCCGAAAAAGCTATCGCAGGCGTCGGATTCGACTCCGGCAGGGTGAAATCTGTCCTCCGTGGGTGCACTGAGGAGGCTCCGCAGACTGCACAGGTTTCGCGCCACTTTTTCGCGACCACGGTGGCCGTTGGACTGCTTGCAAATCACTGAGTCATCAGGATTTCCGAATAATGCCCCTGCATGTTGTGGTTGCCTTGACAGGCATAACTACATCTTGTACTGTCAACGCTGCTTCCTGTAAGGTATAGAGAATGATGTATGTATTTGCTGGCCATGTGATGGGCCGCTTTAGCGTGTTCGGCAGTGAGTTGCACCATTGCCGAGAGGGAGGGTAAGAAAGCGCCGACGCTTCAGAGACACTTGCTCTGACAGCTTGACATTCGCCATGTCCAGCAAGCGGTGCTTTGTGCCCTCGACCAGCATCCGAGCCTCTGATGTCTCTCACCCACTTCGAACACGTTCCTGAGCCGCTTCTTTGATCACATAGCCTCGAGCATCGATTGCCGTGAGTAGCCCCTGTAGTTGTCATTTTGGAGTCGAAATGTCCGGAATCAATCCCTGGAGCCGTCAGGTCTTGAGTCGTTTCGACCGAAGCCCCGCACCGATGTCACCCATGCCGGGCATCGCAAGGAGGAGTAGCTGAATGTTGGATTTGCGAGTCGTAAAAAGGACGGGAGAGGTCGTCGAGTTCGACCAGGACCGAATCCTCAATGCTGTCCGAAAAGCCGTACGTGCCTCGGGGCTCACCGTGCCCAGCGGCACCGTAGCCAGACTGGTGGAGCAGATCCATCAGGAAATCGATCAACGCTTCATTGAGTTCTACCCCAACGTGGAGAACATCCAAGACATCGTCGAGAAGCACTTGGTACGCGGCCAGCACTACGAAATCGCGAAAAGCTACATCCTTTATCGCGCCGAGCGCCAGATTGTCCGTGACGAAGCAGCCCGCCACGCGATCGAGAGCGCCAAGCTCGGCAAGTTGACGGTCAAGAAGCGCGACGGCCGTACGCAGCTGCTCAACGTCAAAAAGATCGACGAGACCCTCAGGCGCACCGCCAACGGCTTGGGTGAAAACATTGATTTCGACGACATCGTACGCGAGGTCGTCAAGAACGTTTACGACGAAGTCGACACGGTTGACCTCGACCGCGCCCTGGTGCTCGCTGCCGCAGCGTTTATCGAGCGCGACCCGGCCTACAGCTTCCTGTCGGCGCGCCTGCTGCTACAACGTATCTCCAAAGAAGTCATCGGACGCTCGATACAAGACAACGAACGCGACGACGTTTATCGCCAGACGTTCATGCAGGGTATCCGCGACAATCTCGAGCGCGGCTACCTTGATCAGCGGCTCGCCAAGCTCGATCTCGAGCGTCTGGCGGCGGCGCTGCGCCCGGAGCGCGATCTCGAGTTGCAGTACCTCGGGCTGCAGACGCTCTACGAGCGTTACTTTCTGCGCCACGATGACACCTGCGCGGAGCTTCCCCAATCCTTCTGGATGCGGGTTGCGATGGGCCTTTCGATGGAAGAAGAGCAGTCCGAAGACTGGGCGATCGAGTTCTATGAACTGATGTCTCAGCTGCACTACATCCCGTCGACACCGACCCTCTTCCACTCCGGAACCGCCAGCCCGCAGCTGTCGTCGTGTTACCTCACCACCCTCGAAGACGACCTGCAGCACATCTTCAAGTGCCTCGGCGACAACTCGCAGCTCTCCAAGTGGTCCGGCGGCATCGGCAACGATTGGTCGAACATCCGCGCGACCGGCTCGCCGATCAAAAGCACCAAGGTCGAGAGTCAAGGGGTCATCCCCTTTCTCAAGATCGCCAACGACGTCACCAACGCCATCAACCGATCTGGCAAGCGTCGTGGCGCCACCTGCGCTTATCTCGAGACCTGGCACTACGACATCTTCGAGTTTCTCGACTTGCGCAAGAACACCGGCGACGAACGGCGGCGCACCCACGACATGAACACAGCCAACTGGATCCCCGACCTGTTCATGAAGCGGGTGCTCGCTGACGCCGAGTGGACCCTGTTCTCGCCCAACGAGGTGGCGGATTTGCATCACATTTTTGGCCGCCGCTTCGAGGAACGCTATGAGCATTACGAGGCCAAAGCCCGGCGTGGCGAGATGCAACTCTTCAAGATCGTGCCGGCCAAAAGCCTGTGGCGCAAAATGCTGACCATGCTGTTCGAGACCGGCCATCCGTGGGTGACCTTCAAGGATGCCTGCAACATCCGTTCGCCGCAGGATCACACCGGAGTGATCCACAGCTCGAATCTGTGCACCGAGATCACCCTCAACACGTCAGCCGACGAAACTGCGGTGTGTAATCTCGGCTCGGTCAACCTCGCCCGCCACGTCGAAAACGGCCAGCTCGACGATCAGAAGATCGCACGGACGGTCAAAACCGCGATCCGAGCCCTCGACAACGTCATCAACATCAACTTCTACCCCACCAAAGAAGCTCGCAACTCGAACCTCAGGCACCGGCCCATTGGCCTCGGCTTGATGGGCTTCCAGGACGCACTGCTCAACCTGGGGCTGCCGTTCGAATCCGAGCGCGCTCTCGAGCTCGCCGACCGGACCCAGGAGCTGATCTCGTACAACGCCATCCTGGCGTCGTCGGAGCTCGCCAAAGAACGTGGCGCCTACGAGTCCTATCCGGGGTCGAAGTGGGATCGAGGCATCTTCCCTCTCGACACCCTCGATCTGCTCGAGGCGGAGCGCGGTGTTCCGGTGGAGGTCTCCCGGTCGCAACATCTCGATTGGCAGCCGGTGTACGCCCATGTCCGCGAGCACGGCATGCGCAACTCCAACACCATGGCGATCGCGCCGACCGCAACCATCGCCAACATCGCTGGCGCCTTCCCATGTGCCGAGCCGCTCTATAAGAACATTTACGTCAAGGCCAACATCTCCGGTGAGTTCACGATCGTCAACCACTATTTGATCAAAGAGCTCAAAGCGCTCGACCTGTGGAACGACGAGATGCTCGACCAGCTCAAGTACTACGATGGCAAGGTGTCGACCATCGCCGGAATACCGGAAGAGATCAAACCCAAGTATCGCGAAGCCTTCGAAGTTGACCCAATCTGGGCGCTGAAGATGGCCGCCGCTCGCGGCAAATGGATCGACCAGAGCCAATCCCACAACGTCTTCATGCAAGGTACGTCAGGTAAGCAGTTGGCGTCGATCTACATCGCAGCCTGGAAGATGGGACTCAAGACCACTTACTACCTGCGGACTCTTGCCGCGACCCAGATCGAAAAGTCGACCCTGGACGCTGCGAAGTTCGGTTACACCCAGAATCGCGACTACGTCCCGATGGCCGCGGCCGGCACCAACGCCGCCCGCAACAATTTGGACAGCCCCGATGCGATGGGCGCCAGTACAGCCACTGCCGGCCCCGCACACGCCGAGCCAACCGCCCAGCCCCAGAACAAAATCGAAGGTCCGACCGCCGAACCTGGCCTGTGTCGGATCGATGACCCTGACTGCGAATCCTGTCAATAGAACTCAGATCGCCGCGCTTACCGAACCCTTCGAGCCGTGCCTCGTGGGATCTGGAATCGCCGGAGGACGCCGATGTCGATTATCAACAACACCAAGACCGACCCCAACAAGATCTTGCCGATGCGCTACCAATGGGCGCGCGATCACTACAAGAACGGCGTCAACAACAATTGGACCCCAGAAGAGATCTCGATGCAGAAGGATGTCGAGCAGTGGAAATCTGATCGCACCATCAATGCCACCGAGCGACGTTTGATCCTGTGGAATCTCGGCTTCTTCTCCACCGCCGAATCGTTGACCGCCAACAACATCGT
Source organism: Acidobacteriota bacterium (assembly GCA_029263355.1). GTDB lineage: Bacteria > Acidobacteriota > Thermoanaerobaculia > Multivoradales > J023 > JAAELT01. Next base: position 9,540 of record JAJCXQ010000722.1, read on the forward strand.
GCTCGCGGTCTACAACCACGTCACCAACCCCGAAGCACGGCAATACCTGCTGCGTCAGGCTTACGAAGAGGCTGTCCACACCGACACCTTCATTTACTGCTGCGACACCCTGGGGTTGGATCCTGACGAGATCTACAACATGTACGAGACCATCCCTTCGATCAAAGCGAAGGATGATTTTGTCGTCAAGATCACCGAAACGGTGTTCGATCCCAACTTCAAAACCGACAGCAACAAGAACATTCAGCGTTTCCTGCGCGACCTCATCGGCTTCTACGTCATCATGGAAGGCATCTTCTTCTATGCTGGCTTCGCCATGATGTTGGCGCTCAAGCGGCAGAACAAAATGGTCGGCATCGGTGAGCAGTTCGAGTACATCATGCGCGACGAGTCGATCCATCTCGCCTTCGGCTGCGACCTGATCAACACCATCAAGGTCGAGTTCCCGCAGGTTTGGACCGAAGAGTTCCGTCACGAAATCGGAGATCTGATCGACCAAGCGGTCGCCCACGAACAGAACTACGCTTACGACGCGTGCCCTGATGGCCTGCTCGGCATCAACGCCGAACAATTCGCTCACTACGTCGAATACATCGCTGATCGTCGCTTGTCACGACTCGGCCTCAAGAAGCGGTACAACCGCGAAAATCCCTTCCCCTGGATGTCGCAGTCGACGGATCTGTCGAAGGAGAAGAACTTCTTCGAGACCCGGGTGACGGAGTATCAGATCGGCGCGTCGTTGGACTGGGAGTAGGCTTCCAAACGGGTCGTGCCGAACTTTTCGGTACGATCTTCCGTTATCGAGGACGGAGGTGATCAAAATGATCATGGCAGACGTCCTCAAAATCTTCCTGTTGGTGGTCGGGACCCAGATTGTTGTCATCAGCTACTGGCTGGCGGCGGAATCGTTGTACCCGAAGATTGTCGCCGCGGCACGCGATCGTTACCGCACTCAGCCGCTTCGGATTACCCTGCTCGGCGCCCTCGTCGGCGCTCCGTTGTTCGCCTTCGGACTGAGCCTGTTCCAGATGGGCAGCGCGCCAGCTAAGGCGTTCGGCTTTGTGGTGGCTTCGGGTGCGGTCCTCGGCGGCCTGTTGGGCTCGGCCGGACTGTGCCGCCTGATCGGCGCTGGATTGCCCTCACCCGCGGATGCGACACAACCGTGGCGGCGTGTGCTGCGCGGCGGCATCGTGCTGACCCTGATGTGCCTACTACCCTTTCTAGGTTGGTTCCTGATCCTGCCGCTGACCCTGCTCAGCGGCGCCGGCGCCACGATCAGCGCGATCTATGCCCGCCGTCGTCAAGCCCCGTCTTCTGGGGTGCACCCGATCACAGCACCTTAGAAGGGCTGGACGATGAGCAAGCGTATCGCGCTCTCCCGGCGACAGTTCCTGTCTGCTGGCGGTCTGCTGGTGGGCTCGGCGCTCGGCTGCGATCGTCTCAGCGCGGGCCTATTCGAGATGCCATGGCGGCGACCCGCGTCACCGAGTGGACCTTTCGTGGTGCCGCTGACAGCGACCATCGACCCGATCCGTCATGCCCTCAACCGCTTGTCCTTCGGCCCGCGGCCCGAAGACTACAACGCCGTCCAACGGTTGGCGCACGCCCCAGACGACGCCGTCCAGCGTTACATCGAACAACAGCTCTACCCCGAACGGATCGACGATCCGTTGGCCGACTGGGCGGTGCGGCGCCTCGAAAGTCTCGACGATTCCCCCGGCATGCTGTTCGAGTTCAAGCCTGCGGTGCTGCTCGAAGAGCTCACTCGGGGTGCTCTGCTACGCGCCATCTACAGCCGCCGACAGCTCTACGAAGTGATGGTCCACTTCTGGTCCGACCACTTCAACATCGACGCCTCGAAGGGCGATTGCAAGTGGCTCAAAGTAGCCGACGACCGCGAAGTTGTCCGCCGTCATACCTTGGGGCGCTTCGAAGACCTGCTGCGTGCCTCGGCACTGTCGCCGGCGATGCTGTGGTACCTCGACGGTCGGGTGAATCGCAAATCGTCCGCAGACGAACAGCCGAACGAGAACTACGCCCGCGAGCTGCTGGAGCTCCACACTCTCGGCGTCCACGGCGGCTACACCCAACGTGACGTGATGGAGATTGCCCGCTGTCTCACCGGCTGGACGGTGCGCTCGGAGGAAGTCTTCGGCAAAGGTAAGGTCGAGTTCAAACCTCACCTACACGACGATGGCGCAAAGATCGTCCTCGGGCAGGAGCTCCCGGCTGGAGGCGGCCGAGCCGATCTCGATCGTGTGCTCGACATCGTCGCCCACCATCCGTCGACGGCGCGTTTCCTGGCGACCAAGCTTTGTCGTCGTTTCATCAGCGAGGAGCCAGATGCCACCGCCGTAGCGAGTGTCGCCGACACCTTCCGTGCAAGCCGCGGCGATATCCGCGAAACGTTACGCACGCTCTTCGCTAACCCGGCGTTTCAAGCTTCCGCAGGCCAAAAACTCAAGCGCCCCTTCCGTTATCTCGTGTCCACCCTACGCGCCACCGACGCCCACACCGACGGTGGCGAGAAGCTACAACGTCTCCTGCTGAGTATGGGCCACGCACCCTTCCAATACCCCACCCCCGACGGCTACTCGGACGACGAGTCTCCCTGGCTCGGCACCCTGCTGTGGCGCTGGAACTTCGCTGTCGCCCTCGCCGACGGACGCCTGCCCGGCACCACCGTCGACCTGGCACGGCTCAACCAGGATTTGGGCGATGGCGAAGGCTTGCGGACTCACATTCTCGGCCATCGGCCCCGTCCCGAGGACAACGTCGACGGCGGCAGCCCGGCGATGAACCTCGCCTTGCTACTCGCTTCACCCGCCTTCCAGCAGCATTGACCGACCGAAGACAAAAGGCGTTCCCATGACAACCCAAACATCCTTTGACGGCAATCGCGACCGGCCGGACTGCCTGGTTGTCGTCTTCCTACGTGGCGCCGCCGACGGTCTCGAGCTGGTGCCGCCCACCGGCGACGACGATTATTACCGTGCTCGCCCGACCCTCGGTGTCCGCAACACCAGCGCCCTCGCCCTCGACGACATGTTCGGTCTCCACCCTACCCTCGCCGACCTGAAGCCGGCCTTCGACGACGGCGAGCTCACGATCGTCCATGCCGCCGGCTCGGAAGATTCCACACGTTCGCACTTCGACGCCCAGGACCTGATGGAACACGGCGGCATTGCTGCTGGTGGCTGGCTAGGGCGCTTTCTGCGCTACCGTCCCAAGCCCGCCAATGGCGCCTTGTCCGCGATCGCCGTCGGCAAAGTCATGCCCGAATGTTTACGCGGCGCCCCCAGCGCCACGGTCATGCAGACCCTCGACGACTTCACTCTCGGCTCCGAATCCGACATTCTGTTGCCCGAGTTGGCTCGACTCTACGCCCGCGAGAGCGGCGATCTCAGCCGCGCCGCCCAGGACACCCTAAAGGCCATGCACCGGATCGAGGCTTTACGCACCAAAACCTACCAACCCGCCAGCGGCGCCGAATACCCACGCGGCGATTTTGGTGACGGCTTGCTGCAACTCGCTCGCCTGATCAAGGCGAGGGTTGGGCTCGAAGCCGCCTCGATCGACCTCGGTGGCTGGGATTCCCATCTCGCTCAAGGAACGGTCCTCGAGCCTCTCATGGCCCGCCTCGGACAAGGCCTGGCTGCGTTCCGCCGCGATCTCGGTCCGGCGATGGCCACCACCACCGTGGTGGTGATGACCGAATTCGGCCGCCGGGTTCAAGAAAACGCCTCCTTGGGCACGGACCACGGTCGCGGCAGCGTGATGTTCGTCATGGGCGGCGGCGTCCACGGCGGTCGCGTCGTCGGCCCCTGGCCCGGTCTCGAAGCCTCTACTCTCGAAGGCCCCGGTGACCTGCCCGTCGTCCACAACTACCGTAACGTCCTGGCTCCAGTGCTCCAACGTCACGGTGCGGGGGAGGACCTGAGCCGGATCTTTCCGGATTTTGCGGTCACGCCGATGGGGTTGTATTGATTTGGGGGAAGTAAAAGCCGCCGATGGCCGGTCCCGGCGTCCAATCCATTTTCCATGACCCGCAAGAGGCCACCAAGAGACCTCCTGGCTTTTATTCAAGAGCGCTGTCGTCCGCTCAGAGCTCGTCAGTATAAAAACGCCAGGGTTCGGCGAAATTCTCTCGGGGCGTCAGCGGGGGGGAGCAAATTGGGGCCCCCGTGGTTATGGACCAGACAGGATAGACTCTGAGCTCAACGACAGCTGGCAAAAACAACAGCTGGCAAAGGAGACTCATGCGACCCAAGATGTTTCGAAGCCTTGTTTTCATTACCCTCGCCGCGCTCTTGTTGGTGGGCTGCCCCGGCAGCTCCCCCTCCGGATCGGACCAGCCCGGCGACAACGCAACAACAACCGAGCCGACCGCGGCCCCCACCACTAGCAGTGACACGGACGCCAAAACCAAATTCACAGTCGCCTGGTCGATCTACGTCGGCTGGATGCCTTGGGACTACGCCCAAAGCTCTGGGATCCTCGCCAAGTGGGCCGACAAATACGGCATCGAGATCGAGCTGGTGCGGATGGACTACATCCCCTCGGTGGAAGCCTATGTGTCGAAGCAGGTCGACGCCTGCGTGATGACCAACATGGAGGCGCTGAACATGCCCGCCGCTTCGGGGATCGACTCGACGTCCCTAATCCTCGGCGACTACTCGAATGGCAACGACGCGGTCTTGACCCGTGGCATCAAAGACGTAAAAGGACTGGCAGGCAAGTCGGTCAGCCTGGTGGAGCTTTCCGTCTCTCACTACCTGTTGGCTCGCGCCCTCGAGACTCATGGCCTCAGTGAGAATGACGTCACCTTGCAGAATACCTCCGACGCGGACATCGGCCCAATTTTCCTGGCCGATACGTCGCAAGAGGCGGTGGTGACCTGGAATCCGATGGTGATGGAGATCGAGCAGGCGCCAGGGGTCGACAACATCTTCAACTCCGCCGACATCCCGGGTGAAGTCCTCGACATGATGGTGGTCCACACCGATGTCCTGGCGAAGAATCCCAACTTCGGCAAGGCTCTGGTCGGCGCCTGGTACGAGGTGATGGCACTGATCTCGGCTGGCGGCCCGGACGCTGACGCAGCGATCGCCGAGATGGCTGCGGCCAGCGCCACCGACGCGGCGGGCTTCAACAGTCAACTCGCCACCACCGCGATGTTCTACCAGCCACAAGCGGCTGCGGAGTACGGCGCCAGCGGCGAGATCCAGGAAAAGATGAACTTCGTGCGCAAGTTCTGTTTTGACCAGGGTCTGCTCGGCGAAGGTGTCAGCTCGGAAGACGCGGTGGGGGTCACCTATCCCGACGGCACGGTGCAGGGCGACGCGGACAACGTCAAGCTGCGTTTCGACGTGTCCTACATGCAGATGGCGGCGGACGGTAAGCTGTAGAGCGACGCGCTAGGTGTGGCGCGGGAGCATTCCGCTCCTGCGCCAATTAGATCGCTGATCCAAAATTTTAGCCGTTCTCGCCTTTCGGAATGTAGCCAAAGATGAGCCGCGCACCGGCGCGATCTCCATCGGTGTCCTATCGACTCTAGAGTCACGGAGGCAGTCCATGCGTCAGAACGGTGTTTTTCAAGTCGCGATCACGGTCGCTCTTGCAGGTCTTCTGACGGCCTCAGCGGTTGCAGCCGAGGGCCACTGGTTGTCCAAGGGTCCCTATGGTGGCGAGGTCCGCGCCCTGGCGATCGATCCTCGGGACCCCAACATCTTGTACTCGGGAACGTTCGAAGGTGGAGTGTTCAAAAGCACCGATGCCGGCGCCCACTGGAGCACATCGAGCAACGGCCTCACCAAGACCTCGGTGTATTCCCTGGCGATCGATCCGCAGTCTCCAACAACTCTTTACGCTGGCACCAGCGGACAGGTGTTCAAGAGCATCGATCGCGGCGCGACATGGAGCTCGGTTTACGACAACTCCGACACCTGGGCTTTCCGGGCCCTTGCCATCGACCCCCAGAACCCGGCGGTGATTTATGCCGGCGCCGAGGTGATCTCCAAGAGCACCGATAGGGGCGCGACCTGGGAGATCAGCAGCAACGGGCTCGCCGAGATCCAAGTGATTAGCGCCCTGGTTCACCATCCACTGGATCGCACGCTTTATGCCGGCCTGTTCGAACGCGGAGTCTTCAAGAGCAGCGATGCCGGCACCAGCTGGAACGCGGTCAACACCGGCCTGACCGAGCGCGACATCCGCAGTCTCGTCATGGATCCGGATACCTCCGCCACCCTCTATGCCGGAACCGATGGCGGCGGGATCTTCAAGACTATCGATGGGGGCGCCACCTGGAACGCCGTCAACAGCGGACTACCCGATCCCACTGTTCCTTCCCTGGTGATCGACCCCCGAGCTCCCACCACTTTGTACGCTGGCACCGCTGACCATGGTGTGTATCAGAGCCTCGATAGTGGCGAGACCTGGAACCCAGCCGCCAACAACGGCCTGGTGTCCGGTTATGTCTGGGACCTGGCGATCGACCCTCTAGGCCCGGACACGCTCTATGGCTCGGTGCAATACAGCGGTGTCTTCCGTAGCCAGGACGCGGGCGCCCATTGGAATCCCGCCATCAAAGGGCTCACCGCGACCCGCGTCGACGGCGTGGTAATCGACCCTCAGACACCCAACAAACTTTATGCCGCGACGTATCGCAACGGAGTGTTCCGCAGTACGGACTACGGCGAGACCTGGAGCGCTGCCAACGAGGGGGTGGGCGCAGGTGCGGGAATGACTCTGGCGATTCATCCTTCGAACCCGGCGACGTTGTACCTCGGAACGTCCACTTTCTCGTCTCGGAGTCTCGACAGTGGATCCAGCTGGCAAGATTTTTCAGGTTTCGGCGCCACCGCTTTCGCCATCGACTCGCAGACCGCCGACCTGATGATGATCGCCACCAGGACTTACCTCTTGCGGAGCTTCGACGGCGGCGCCACGGTGGAAACTCTCCACGACGGCCCTAAGACAACATTCAACTGCTTGGCCCTGGATCCGGAAACCCCAACAACGGTTTATGCTGGCTCGGCCGGCGCCGGAGTGTTTCGAAGCACCGATTTCGGAACCAGCTGGACCCTCATCAACAACGGCCTCGGCAACCTGGTTGTCAGTGTTTTGGTGATCGATCCTCTGACCCCCGCAATAATTTATGCCGGAACCCAAGACGGTGTGTCCAAGAGCATCGACGGTGGCGACAACTGGACTTCCGTCAACAACGGCCTGGGGGAAGAGACGGTGTTCGATCTAGAGATCCATCCTCTCAACCCCCAAACACTTTATGTCGCAGCCGGCGATGGAGTGTTCGAATCGTTTGATGGCGGCGCCAACTGGCATGCTATCGACGAAGGTCTGCCGGTCGAGTACGTCCGAGACCTCGCGATCGATCCACGATCGCCGACCACCGTGTTTGTTGGAACTCAAGCCGGCGGCGTCTACAGACGGGCCTTGCCGCTGTTTACCGATAGCTTCGAATCCGGCAACACTTGGGCGTGGTCGAGCTCGACCCCTTAGTCGCAGCTACGAGTGACGGGCCAGGTTGAGGCGGTCGAGCCAACCCACTCGACCGCTGGCGATCGGACGAATAGAAGTCGCTCGATCGCCGTATCCTGAAGTACAGATCATTACGGCCGTCCAACATGGCTGTCGGTCGATGCCCATACCCAACGTCTTAGTTCTGCGAGGAGAATGCTGATGTCGAAGAAAAAAAAGATCAAGGCACGAAGAAAAGAAGCCGAGGAAACCATTCACTCCCATGTTGTTTGGGCCACCGGCGCTGGGCTCATGCCGATTCCGCTGTTTGATCTCGTCGCTGTCACCGCCATTCAGATGGATCTGTTGAAGAGCCTGGCCAGGATCTACGATGTCGACTATTCTGCGGGCAAAGGGAAAGCGTTCGTCTCGGCGTTGACCGGCAGTACGTTTGCCAAGATCGGGTCGAGCGCAGTTAAAGCTCTGCCTGGCGTCGGCGCCCTGCTCGGTGGCGTCTCGATGTCAGCGCTATCGGGTGCTTCGACGTACGCTACTGGCGTCGTGGCGCTCCAGCATCTCGATCGGGACGGCGCGAACTTCTTGGAGATTGATCTCGAACGCGCTCGAGACGCCTATGACGAAGCGGTAGAACGCGGAAGGGAATTCGTTGCCGGCCTCGAGGAGAAAGAGGAGGAGCCAAAGGACGTGTTCAAGAAGCTCAAGAAGCTTGGTGATTTGAAAAAGAAAGGGATCGTTAGCAAGGAAGAATTCGAAGCCAAGAAACGTGAGTTGTTGAACCGGGTCTAGCCGCCAGGCATGGATTCGACTCGAGCGTGACTGCTTTGGATGAATCCCAGGCCGGATCGGATCGAAAGAGCCAAACGGTCAAGCCTCGACGAGCGTAGGACTGGTCAGCAACCCTGGCTATCCAGCCCAACGTCGAAGGAGAGGCCCCCATGATTTTTGGTTCGTCAGCGACCACCCAGCGCTCCCGGTGGGTCGCCATGACTCTTGCATTCTTCTTGCTCGCTCCTGATCCGACCCACGGCCAAAATCTTCCGACGCAGGACGACGGCAACAAACCTTTCGCAAGCTCGCTGCTGTTCGCCTTTCACAGCGATATCGAGGTAGGTCTGCACCACTTCCTCTATCGCTGGGCAAGGATGGAGGCGATGGCGGCCGGCACGATCCCGAAGCGCTATCCAGCGCCGACGATGCGAGACGTTGATCTTCGGGTTCTCGAAGCTCTCAAAGCTGAGGAAAGGGTCACCTGGGAACAAGCGCTCGCGCACTATCGGCAGCATGTCGTGGCGCGCAGCCTGCTCTTCGACAAAGGTCTGATCGCGCTTCGCGACACCCTGGCAGCGAGTCGAGAGGGAATCACCCTCACCGAGGATGATCAACAGACCCGCAGGCAGATAGAGGCAGTCCTCGACCTGTATTCGCGCCACTGGTGGCCTCGGCACGATGTCGAAAACCGGGAATGGGTGGCGGCAGTTTTTGGCGACGTGATCCGCTTCGAGCGACAGATCGCGGAACGCATGACGGCCACTTACTCCGCGGATTGGCCCTCTCCACCCAACCGCGTGGACCTGGTGCCCTACGCCAGCTCAACCGCCGCCTACACCACCAATGAGCCTCATACGATGATCGCCGCGGACGCTTCCGAGTCACGCCAGCCGTGGGCACTGGAGCTGTTGTTTCACGAAGCCTCCCATTCCGACGCCCTCGAAGGTCAGCTCCATAGACTGATCGACGCGGCGTACGTCAGCCGCGATCAACAGCCGCCACGCAACCTCTGGCACATCCTGCTCTTCTCGATCGCTGGCAAGGCCACCCAAGATGTCCTATCCGAGGCCGGTCGCAGCAACTATGTTCCCATGGCCGAACAGTTTCGAATTTTCCAACGGCAGGATATCGACCAGAAAATCTGGGAGATCGTCGATCGGGTATGGATCCCGGCCATGGCCAAAGGGGCTGCCTTGGAGCAAGTGCTGCCAACGATCGTAGATAGCCTCGACTGAGAGAGGCTCGATGCAGATCGCAGACCGCAGATCGGGATGGCCCCTTCGGATCGAAGCTCAGACTGACTCGAACGTGAATCGGGGTCTCAGTAGATCACCGCAGATTGCGATCGAGATCCAGCGCACCATGGAAGACACCAAGGATGAGGACGTCCCGCTCTTGGGTAATCTCATAAGCGATACGGAAGTGACCGTAGAGCAGCACGCGCAGCGACCGACCCGTCCTACTCGTGTGAGGATATCCCCTCTCTGGGAAGCTACTCAGGCTTTGAACCTTGTCGTAGATCCCACGCGCAGTGCGCAAAGCCGTTTCAGGATGATCTCGAGCAACGTGGTCGTGAATTTCGTGGAGCCAGCGTTCGGCTTCTTCGGTCCACCTTATTTTGCCCAAGAGGAGATCCTTCGCTCCATCTCCTCGTTGCTGAGAGTGCGCCCGCGGTCCGCATCGTCGAACCCTCGCTCCACCATTTGCTCAAAGGCAAGCTCCCGGAGAAGCTCTTCGTAGGAGCTGTCGTCGGGCTGGCTTTGGATGATCTCGAACATCTGCTCTTTCGCGGTTGGCACTGGCACGGCTTGGCCTCCTTGGACAAAACTATAACACTGCCCAGCTTGATTCTGTGGCGTGGTAAAGGACCCGATTTCGGTTGGACCGTGCCGGTCCGCCGCTCAATGGGGGCTGGATTGGGCCTCCCCTGGGGCCAAATCCCCGAGTGGGAAGAAGCTCTCGAGGATCCGATCGGTACCCGCCCGCCAGCTACCCCAGCCAGCGCCGTCCGAGACTTCGTGGGTTACCCTGCGGTAGCCGTTCTCGCCGAGCAGTGCCGCCAGAGCTCGGCTGTCTCGCTCACTGTCAATTCCGGCCTGCACGATGTTGATGTCGTGGAGGCTCCACTCAACATAGAAGAATGTCGGCGCCGCGCTGCCCTTCGTGATCAATGACCGCAGCTCCGCCTCGGCCTCCGGTCGAAAGTAGTAGCTCTGCACCGCGACCTTGCCGATCAGCTCGGGTTTCTCGAGAGCCAGAAAAACTGAGGCAAAACCACCGCTGGCAATACCAGTCATCGCCCGATTAGCTGCCCCCGGCAGGGTTCGGTAGTGCGCGTCGACATAGGGGATGAGCTCCTGCGCCATCGCGTCGGTAAACTGGGCCAATCGGGGGCCGTACTCGTCGAAGTCCACCCGCGGTAGGAACACGGCGATCAGCGGCGCGACGCTTGAACCGATCAGGTTGTCGAGGGAGTTGACCCACTGCCCCTGGTCCAGGGCCTGGTCACCATAATGGACGACAACCAACGGGTAACGTTCCTCGCTAGCATCGTAGCCGGGTGGCAGATAGATTTTGATCGCACGCTCGTTCTCCAGAATCCCACTGCTCCAGGCGTAGGTCTCGAGCCGTCCGCGGCGGCCCTTCGGCTCGCGCAAGTGCTCGGGCTCGGTCCACCCTTGCGTCGTCAGGAGCGACGAGCTCTCATCGGAGTCGTTGAGTCGGCGTGGGTTGAGAGGATCCGCCAGCGTATCGTCGAAGATCTCGAAGCTGTACTCGAACAGCGCCGCGGGAGGCAGGCGTAAGCTCCGAAAGAAAAAGTCAGTGCCCGGGACGAGGTGGAGTGGCTCACGGCGGTTGCGCTCGAAGAAATTGCCCGAAACCCCGACGTCGGGGACATCACCCCGGAAGATGAAGTGCACCAGCGAGTCGTCTTCGACGATCGGGAACGTCGCTTGCTTGGCGATGAACTCGTCGATCAACTTTTTCTTGTTCTCCGCTTCGTCCACTTGCTGGATGAACTTCCCAAACTCTCCGAGCAGCAAGCCAGATTCGGCAAGAGACGGTTCGGCAGGGTTCTCATCTGGGCGCTTGCCGTCCATCTCAGCGAGCTCTAATGCAAGGATGTTCTGTTGGTCTCGCACGTAGAGCTTGGACCCCTCGAGAGTCGGCAGAGTCCAGGACACGGATTCGGTCACCTGAGCGCTGGCGAGGACTTCGAGCTCCTTCGGCGAAACTCTCGCAAGGACCAGCTTGCCCGACTCGTCGAGAAAAATCAGCTTGCCGTCGGCGTAGAGAGATTGAGCCTTGTGGTAACCGCGATGTCGCCACGCGGCTTCGCCGGTTTTCCAGTTGAATGCGGTGAGAATCGAAGTCGAGTTGCCGCCGGTTGAGCCATAGATGAAATCTCCGATGCGGATCGAGGTCCAGTGCGACGCCCGGAGGTAGGTTTCGAACCAAACCATGTCCGCAGTCCATGAGTCGTCCTGACGCTGGATCTCGAGTAGCCGTCCGCCACCCGAAGGGAATTGGCTACCCACCCAGATGTGACTGTCGTCACACTTCACGATCGGGGTGAGGTGATTCCCATTGTTGAATTCCATTTCGGAGTCCCACAGCAAAAGGCCCGTTGCGGGAGCGAGCGCAACAACCCCTTGCGGTGAAAAATAGATGAACTGTTCTTGACCACCCAGGGTGGTGAGTGTCGCCGGCGCATAACTGACACCACCGGGATGGCTCTTCCACACAGCCGAACCGTCCGTCGGATCAAAGGCGACTACGGCGTGGTCAGTGCCCCCGACCAACACGATGATCTTGCCCTCGTGGTGCAGTGGACTGTTCGAGTAACCATACTCTTCGACTCGTTCCCGGCGTCCGAATTCGGCCGGCAGATCATGTCTCCAGAGTAACTCCCCGGTGGCGAGGTCGAGACATCGCACCTGACCGTCAATACCGATGGTGACAATGCGATCGTCCACGATCACCGGCGTCGCGTTAGGACCGAGACCAAACGCCGGAGTCATATCGGGCCACAGATTAGGCTTGTATCGATGTTCCCAAATTGTTGCTCCAGTTTGAGCATTCAGCGAAATCACAACCTGGTGCTCGCCATCGCGATACATCGTGAACAACCGACCACCCTGGTGAAGAATCGCGGCATAACCTTCGCCCAACGGTCGCTTCCAAAGCGTCTTGGGGCCATCCGCCGGCCACCACTCGGCGAGACCTTCCGATGCAACCGTGAAGTCACCGGCGGGCCCGCCCCACTGCAGCCAATCGGCGGCCAGGCTTACCGGCGACAGCAGAAAAATCGCGACCAGGGTGAGCGGCAATGCATGTGTGATCTTGCGCGTCTTCTTCAAGTCGATCCTCCACTCGGCCAGCAGGTCGCAAGCCTGTAGATTCTTATCGGTTGTGCTGTTCGTAACTCTACTTGGGGAGATACGGCTCGAGCCGGCTAGAGTTTGTGATCGAGCACAGAACCCGGGAGATAGAAGCTCACAAAGAGCCAGCTGACAGCTCAATCAGCGGCCAGCAAATTGGCTTGGCATCAGCTGTCAACGCTTTTGTCGGCCGGCAATTGGCTTGGCATCAGCTGTCAAAGCGATCTATCGGCCGACAATTGGGCCGATTTTTTGGTGCCACGGCTGGAAGCTCGCAAGAGTCTCAATGAAACGGGAAGAACACCGGCACCAGGATCACCAACAGGATAAACACCAACACGGTCAGCGGTGTCCCGACCCTGAGGTAGTCACTCGACTTGTAACCACCGGCACCCATCACCAACAAGTTAGCCTTGTGGCTGAAGGGGGTCATGAAGGCAGCGGACGCCGCCAGGCTAATGCCCATCATGAAGGGATAGGGACTATACCCAAGGTTGTCGGCGGTCTGTAGGACCACCGGCGCCAACAGCACAACGGCGGGGGCGCCGTCGAGCCCTTGGCTGAGCATGCTGGCGAGGAACACCAGCGCGGCAAGAACGGCATACGGACCAAGCGGCCCGGCGACGGAGGCGACACTTTCGGCGATCAAGAGCGCGGCGCCGGTTTGTTCGATGGCGAGCCCAACCGGCAGCACTGCCGCCACCAGGAAAATGGCTCGCCATTCGATCACCTGGTAAGCCTCGCGCATGGTCAGGGCGCCGGCTAGGATCACCAGGCTGGCGGCAGTGAAGGCGGCGACGTGGATCGGCTGGTAACCGGTGGCGACGAGGCCGATCATCAGCGCCAGACAGCCGACGGCATAAGGCGCCTTACCAGTGCGGGTCGCGGATTGATCCGCTTCGGCCAACACAACAAAATCTGCGTCATTGGCAAGTTTTTTGATCTTGTCCCGTGGCCCTTGAAGCAACAATGCGTCACCGAAACGTAGCTCGATGTGGGCCAGGTCGGTATGCACCGTCTTGCCTTCGCGCCACAGGGCGACCGCGAACATGCCGTAACGATCCCGGAAGTCGAGATCTGCCATCGTGTGCCCGGCAAGGGCGGAGCGCGGTGAAAGCGCAATTTCCACCATGCCGACATTGTCGGATTCGAGACTGGAGCTCGGCGCGTCGGCATCGTCGAGACGGACATCCCCGAGCTCGAGCAGAGTTTTTAGATCCGCCGAATCGCCGACGATCAAGAGTCGGTCATCTGCCTCGAGGGTCTCGTTGGGCGGGATCGCCAAGCGGGTCTCGGAGCCTCTGATCAAACCGGCGACGGTCAACCCGATAAGCTCTCCGAGTCGACTCTGGCCCATCGACAAGCCAACCAGCGGCGAAGCCTCCGGGATACGGATCCAAAACACTTGATCCCGCAGGTCTTCGAGGGCAGTCAAACCGAACTCCTCAACTTCGAAGTCTCGGCTGGCCGCCAGCTCCTCCAACTGCTGGCGGGTACCGAGTGCCATCACGGTATCGGTGGGATGTAACACATGTTGTGCCAAATGCGACTGCTGAAGGGTCTCGCCATGGCGAATACCGACGACCACCACCCCGAAGCGTTCACGAAATCCGAGCTCCCGCAGATTTCGTCCAAGCAGACTCGAGCCCGCCGCGATCTTGAAACGGACCCCGCCAACACCACCGGACACCGCCGGCAACTCGTCAACTTCGGCGGACTGGACTTCGACCCCTTGCAGGCGCAGAATCTCCCGCACATCGTTGGCTGAACCGTCGACCATCAGGACGCTTCCTTGACGCAGCAAAGCTTTGCCGTCCGGCGCTAGTTGCTCACGCCCCTCGTCTACGATCGACAGAACCTTGACGCCAAGGGCATTGCCGAGCCGGGTTTCGGCCAGGGTGCGACCGTGGAGCGGCGACCCGACAGGAATACGGATCGAAAACAACCGCTCACGCAGCTGATAGATCTGGTTGAGATCACCGCCGCCATCAGCCTGCGGTCCCCGCTGCTCGTGAGCTGGCAGCAATCGTTTGCCAACGGTGATCATGTAGACCGTGCCGAGCAGCAGTAGACAGATGCCGATGGGCGTGAAATCGAACAGCGAAAAGGGCTCGAGCCCGCGGTCGATGAGCACCTGAGCCGCCAGGATGTTCGGTGGCGTGCCGACCAGCGTCGTGGTGCCGCCGAGGATGGCGCCGAAAGCCAGAGGCATGAACAGGCGTGACGGCGCCAAACCGGTGCGCGGCCCCAGGGTCGCGACCGCCGGCATCAACACCGCGGTAGCGGCAATGTTGTTCATGAAGGCCGACAGCACTCCGGCGACGAGCATCAAGGTCACTATCAGTCGCGTTTCGCTGTTGCCGACGATGGCG
>JAJCXQ010000723.1 GCA_029263355.1 Acidobacteriota bacterium
CGAACGACCAGGCAGCACTCAACAGATATCGGTACCCTCTATCGCGAGCGTGACGGCCTTGGCAAAAATCGCGAGCAGCTACTCGGAGCTCTTCGCGAGCGAGCCGCAGGTCTTGAACTGGCAAAGCTCGAGGGACGCGTCTCGGCGAAGCACTTTGCAGTGCTACAGGATCTGAAGAAAGCCGATGATGTCCACCTCGCGCCACTTCGACAGGCTCTGACGTCCTTTCGGGCAGCACGCAAGGCCCACACGCCTCGCCCGACGGTTTTGCGTCTCGCGCGGAATCTCGCCTCGCTCTATCGCGCCACGCCGCGCAGCCTCTTGAAACGTCTGGCTCCGCCCCAGGTGACGCTCATTCTGACGGCAACGACAATGGTCGCCGCGATCGTGCGCAAGGTGGCCGGCGAGACGCCGGATCAGGATCAGACTAGGCGGTCCCTGCGGCCTTGATGAGGCATTAGATGGCTGCAATGGGATCGACATCGGTAGCCCTCGCACGGTGGCACCAGGGAGAGGTTTCAAGAGGCCATCAGTCGTCTCCTTGAAGGAATGCTTCGATTCTCTTCCGGTGGAGCTCGTCTCGAAGCGTCGATCCCAGCTCACGAGCCATCCGCTCCAGGCGCGGTTGTCGTTTATCGAACCGGGCCATCCGGGCCCACGCTAGCTCCAGGAGCGCCGCAGTGGGCACCTCCGCTGAGCGGAGAACTCCTTCCTCGCAGGCATCCAGGACATGAAGGCCCACCACGACCGTGTCGGCCAATCGATCCACTTCGATCCCCCATCTCTCCGCCATCTCCAACAATGCGCCGCGGGCTGGGCCCGCCAGCATCCTCCGGACGATGAACTCCAGCACGCCGGGTCGCACGCTGCCTATAGCTTCCAACACGGCTACTAGCGAAGGGTCATCGTCAGGGAGCCTTTCGGTTTTCCTGATCATTGGGACAAAGACTTACACGAACCGAACCGGCAGCGAAAGGCTCGTCATGCGCTCGTTGACCTCAAATCAAAAGGTCATTCTTACCCAGCATTCTCCAACAACAGTCGATGCTATTCAGTGCAAAGGCCGGGGCTGATGAACGGAAGGGCGGCGTTGCCCCCTGCCGAGCCCTTCTGCGCACGAAAGGGGGAGGCCGCAGGAGGGTAGTTTACGGGTCACACGTTTCTGGTCACTAAATGCTGGTCGCGTTCGTCCATTTTCCAAGGCAGTAAGATGAAAGCCCGCTGTGCCAGACTCGGTGCCGAACATCAGTCGACGCGTATTCTCTTTATCCCGCGCTATCGCTGTAATGCATGGGATCTTAAAAGAACACGCCTATATTTCTTGAACAACATATGTATTCGAGTATTCCCAGTGTCCGGAAACAAGACCGTTCACAGGACATCGTTCGTTTCGATGGTTCGTTCTTGAAAAACCAGTAATCGACAATAGAGAGAGAAATAGCATCATCGATGCCTTGCTGCGCAGGCAAGGTAGATTGCTGGTGCAACTAACTAATCGAGGCTACCCCCTGTTTCAGTCAATGGTCGAATCCTGAAATCTTGATGCTCCATATAGATAGAGCCAGTAGTTGAGTTGACGATGACACCCCGTGCGACCGTACTACCTTCCGACTCCTCAGGCCGCGAAAGGGGAAAAGTGACGATCCAGACGGTCGAGGCCCTATCGATGCCTGCCGCACGCGGACATACCGTATTGTGCCTGTACTTGAAGATCTCACTTGGACCGGATCCGAACTCAATTCCTTCGTGAGTCATCTTAGTCGGGTCGCCTGGGGCACCTGTATATCCGTTGATCGCTACGAAGTCCTCTGCGAGCGAGACGACTCGAAGCTCCTCTGGCGAGAGTAGGTCGCTGTCGGCGACGGCAGGAAGATCACAGCGGGTTTCAACTTTGGAAGCGCCCTCCTCGATGGGCTTCCGCAGGTGTTCAGATCCCGGCTCAGTTTCTTGAGGAGGCGTACCGCAAGCCAATGTAGCGAGGACAAGATAAGAAAACGAAGCGAAGCGTCTCACTGTTGAACTCTTGGATAGTCTCTAGAGCCTTCTCTATTGGCCGCCCAAGCCAAAACAGAGACGCCTGTGTTGCGATTTTTCCACGGTCTCTAGAGAGGACCCTTCCAAGTTGATTAGTGTCATTTAATTCCACCGTAAGCTTCCGTCCTTAACCGTTTGCCTGCCGACGCAAATACGTAGTCCACCACGGGCTGACCACGCTTCATATAAAGCTGAACTTTTACCACAAATGCCACCACTTCTTCAGGTACGAGGCAACTGGCCTCAAGCGTCTTGTGAGCTGTCTTCTAAGCGCTGTCTCCAACACTCTGTCGTGGCACGAAGGCTCTTTCCCACTTAAATCCTCAGGTGAATAGAAAGCCCAGTAGTAGGCGGACGCCGCCCAGGTTTAGGTGCCGGGCACTGATAACTTACCACAATGCAGACACTTAGGTGAGCAATCCACCAGCATGCCCGCCACAGCACCACCCTCACCGGCATGCCAGCACTGCAATCCGCGTCCCATTCCATTCACTGGCAGCCCATCGAGCCAACCGCAAGCCTAAAGCCACCCTTCGGGGGGCGCAGAAGGCGCACCTCTCCCCGACTCGCCCTCAAACCGCACCAGACGAGGCGATCCGCTCCGATCACCAGATCGACTCTCAATCCCTTGTTGTCCCTACCCCGATCTACTCATCAAGGCGACCTCCCACCAACTCGAAAAAATTCACACGAATCAGCGCCTTCGACCCTAACCGGAGCCAGGATCTCAACCACTGGGATCTCACCCCGGTCGACGATTCTCAACCCGTCAAGAACCAACCTCCGAGTCGGCGGCGACTGTGGCCTCGGAGGTGCTGGCTCACCCACAAACGGTGAGGCTGGTGGATAGCTCCCAGTCGGGAACCAATCAATCGCCGCCGGATTCCTGCGAATGCGTAAAGCCTCGGACGCCATCCGATACTGCGTCGCAAACGCGGCATATTCCTTCCACAGCTCATCCCTCGCTTGCCGCGATGCAACATGGAATCTCGGACGTGACGACGACTTGGGGTGACGGGTCGGCGGCTCGTAGGGGTCCAGGCTCAGAATCTTCTCGACGCCAGCAACCGGGTTTCCATCGCGCTCCGCCCGGTACCGATCTTGGATCTCGATAATCAGCTGAGAAACCTTGTCCTGATAGGCCTCGGGCGAGAGGTGACGAAAGGCCGGTAGCTGAGCGAGCTCAATACGGTATTTCGTGGCGAAATCGTAGGTGCCGACATCTTGCCCACGATTGCGCGCAGCCCATTCCTTCGTCTTGTTGAACCAATATCCTTCGAGCTTTTCCCCACGCAGCAACGGCACAGCGGCGTGGACGCCGGGCCACTCGATCGGACTCTCGACCAGCCCCTCCTTGACCCCGTGGCTGAGGTGGTACTCGAGCCGTTTCCATTGCGCTTCCGGTTCACGACTGATCGGAACGACATCGTAACGATGGCCCCATAGTGACCCCTTCCACTTGCGGATTTTGCCTATCTTCTTCGAGGAGTTGCACGCGAAGTGGTACATGAAGCGACTCAAAGCCTGCTGATCTCGGACATGAAGCAGCAGGTGCATGTGATTCGACATAAAGACGCAAGCGCAAAGCTCAACCGGCGAATGCTCCATGGCTCTGCCGAGCAGGCCTACCACGAGCTCGTTGAAGACTTTGGGGTTCGGGCCAGGCGCCAACAGCGCGCGGGCACCGATCACTCTGTCTGTCACCTCGACAAGGATGCCGTCAGGACTTTCGGGAAGGTTTCGTTCGGGTCTGCCCATCTTGATCTCCAGGCTGGCGAGCCGACGATCGGCCAGGCCGGAATGGCATGCCTACGACCGCCGGCTACACTTCTGCCAGCTTCTGAAGAGATAAAGACGGAAAACGGGCTTCCGATCTGTTCGATGGGCATGAAAAAGTTCACGTTGAACTCGCGACTGACCATGGCTGTGAAGAAATGCACTGGCTGCGGGGCAACGGCGCCCGCGGCGAGCTGGCGAGGGCATCCACGATCTCAGGTTTGAGCAAGCGACCGGGGAGGCCGAGCCCGAGAGCACCAGCGATCTCGAGCAGGCGCGGCTTGGTCAGGACGCGCCCAGCATGATCATGCCGTGGCCGAAGACCAGCTGGCACAGTTAAGTTGCCGCCGTTAAGTTGCCGATACGCTTCACGAGATCGAGCGTATTCGCCTACATCGCAAGAGTTTCGCTGTCGAGCGACCGATAGAAGTGGCTCGGTTTGTAGCGTAGCCGACGGTCTGACCACGACGCTGCGGCGCCGCTACGGTGCCGAACGTTACCTCGGCCTCGAGCTGGAAGTGAATCAGCGCCATCCCCTGGGCCCGCTGGCGCCCTGGCAGCGCCTCGGCGACGCACTCGGCGACGCACTCGGCGACGGACGCTACAGCAGCTGACCTGAACAGGTGCCGCGCTTGCTCGGGTTGCACTTGTTGGGTCGGTAGAGGCTGCCAGATGTCCATGGACGTTCCGCGGACGATCTCGGACATCTTTTCGATAGCCGAAGCGGCCTGAGTAGGGATTCGAGCCCATTACTCCAAGCCTCCGGTGGGCGCCGGTCCTGGCATCGTAGTTGCTATCTGAGTCTGTACGGCAACCCGAAATCCTTCGGACAGACCGCACTCACACAGTTCGACTAGAGGGTCGAGCTGGCAAGGAGAACACCATGGACAGAGCAGAGCTGAGACTTCCCCCGCAGGACGAGCAGAAGGCCATGATCGAAGACGCGTCTTCCTGGCCCTCGACCGGTTGCTGGGTCGACAAACCCTTTAACCACGGCAACACACCGTGGGTGCTCTACGGCAACGGCGAGAGCATCGGAGCCGGCTTCGAGGTGGCGGGCAATACCCAAATCAACATCACCGAAGGCCACACCCAGGCCGACGGTGGGTTTCGGGTTACCTTCACCAACGACGGTCCTAGGACCACCGGTACGATCTGGGTCATGTATCGCTGAAGCCGGAGGGGCCCGTAACCGGATTCAGCGCTGACTTTCGAAGCTCGAATCAGGCTGAATCCGGCTCCGTCGGGGTGGGCAAGGGGCCGACGGCTGAGCTCCTCACGAGGCTAGCTCGCCAGTCCCTAGCTCTTTTGGGTGCCAACCGAGTCGGCAGAGCTGCCCCGAGTCGGGTGGCACCGCAGAGGGGAAGCGAACCGGCAACCAGCCTAAGCACCGGCGAGAAGCTGTTCTAGGAGACTGGTGTAAAAGTCAGCCGCAAGCGAGAGCGAAAGATTTCTTGCCAGATCAAGGCGCCAAACCACAGACATACTGGAGTATTTCGCGGATTTGGCAACGCAGAGCTGGCGGTAAAGATCCCCGACCCCAGTGGTGCCGACCCCAGTGGTGCCGGGCACGTCTTCGAGCCCGCTTGAATTCCGGGCTCGTTCGTTATCGGAGGGGAATTGGAAAGATGTCAGGGTGTTGAGGGTAGCGAGACAGAGAACGACGTACAACGCCAGGTAAAGTCTCTGGCAAAGGTAACTTACCGCGAGAAGAGGCACACTTGTGGCCGAGTGCCGGAGTTGTTTCTACGCGAGCCCCCAAATACAGCTAATGAATAAGTCACCTACGGCGACATGCTTGACCAGGCGGTGAGGTCACCGCTCTCGAAGCTGTCGGTGAACAAGGGTGTTTCGAGGCTGTAGCGCCGCAGGATGACGTCTTCTTGATCGCCACCCGGCGAGCCCCGCCGAGTCCACAGCAGAACCAAATGGGCGGACGCAGCGTCATAGAGAATTCTCGATCGCAGAAGTGAGACGTTGGAGGTGTCAACCTGCCATTCGTCGCTGACTCGAGAGTCGACACCAATCAGCTGAGCGTCGAGGTGATCGGGGCCAGAGGAGGGGAATGTGATCCACGTCACGGCCATTCGACCATCGGGCAAAGTGGCCACGTCGGTCCATCGCTGAAGTCCTTCGGCTGCACTGATGTCGATTTCTGGGCCGGGCATTCCCATGTCGTCAAATTGTCGGCGCTTGGCGCGACTAAGGTTCGAACTCCAGACAGCGGCGAAGCTGCCGTCGTTAAAGCCGCTGAGACGGCTGTAGTTATAGCTGCCAGGAGTGATTTCGATTGGGCTGCTGTCTGGGCTGGCGGCATCGGTGAAAGCTTGCGCCCACAGACCCGCGGGGTCGTCGACGTAGTCCCAGGCGACGAAGAGACCGCCGCCTGGCCGTTTGCCGAGCTTGGGGTCATAGACGCTTTCATTGCTACCGCCAGTGGGCAAGATGAAGGATGCCCCCATGACACTGCCGCTGGAGTCGAGAAAACGCGCACGCACCGAGTCGTCGTTCATGGGCGAATCGAACTCGTACCAGATGACGATATATGACCCTTCGGAGAGACGGCTGATGGCCGGATCACCAACATCGATATCGGTCTGCACCGGGGCCACCGCGACCTCAGGCCCAGCCACTCCCGCGGCATCGTAAGTGCGGCTGGAGATACTCGTTTCGCTGCCCGAATCGTTCTCCCACACCGCGATGAAGCCGCCGTCGCCGGTGGCTTCGACCCCGACTGAAGCCTGGTTGCCAGCGGTGCTCAATGAGACTTGAAACTCATTGCCGACAGGCTGCGCAGCAGCGTTGACACGACGGCCGAAGATGCCGCGGCCGTCCGTATCCTCGCCTTCCCAGACCACGATCACGTCACCATTGCCCAAGGCCGCGAACGCGGCGTTGAGCTGACGGCCCACGGTGACTTCGTTGACCATCAGCTCAGCGCCAACCGGGGTGGGTGGGTCGGCCATGGCCGGTGTGGTGGCCAGTAGCCAGGCCACTGTCCAGAGGAGAAACATTGCTGGGCAAGATGTTGCCGTTGTCCAACTTGAGCTATTCGCCATGTTGCTGTCCTTCGCATCGGGTTGTCGATCGGCTGTCTCTAGAAAGCTGTCGCTAACAAGCTGTCGTTTGGTAAATCGAAAAAGCGTGCCACTTCCGGACATCGGCGGAGAGCGGATGGGCGCAGACAGCAGCTGGGCCTTCAGCCAGGCCGGAATAGTGATGTCAGGCTTCGAGCTGGCGATGCAGCAAGGTGCAAGCCCTTTTTCAATCGCGCAGCTGTGAAGAAATGCCAGGCATCACCACAGGTGAGCCGCCGGTGAAGAACTGCCATACACCACTACCAGGCCGAGACGTCGATGACCCGAGGCCCGGCCAACACCGTGGAACATCTGCCCTGAGTTGGTCACCGGCGAACAGAGGCAACCCCGAAGGCGGATGTCGGTCAATCCAGGGTCGAGAAATCTCGAATCAGCACAAGCGAAGGATCGCTTGCCGGCTGATAGAGTCACCGTAGTGTCTACCCTTCATTCCGCGTTTCACCGGCCGTCGACCCGAGCCTATCGGGTGGTTCAGGGCACCGTATGGGCCTTGATCGTGCTGTCGATCCTGCTGCTGGTGGTCGAGGCCCTGGCGCCCTCGGGCAGTGCGGTGATGGAGGTGTTACACGAGCTCGATCGCATCTTGCTGGCCATCTTCGCCCTCGAGATTTTGTTGCGGGTGGCCAGCTACAGGCCGCCGTCGGCCGAGGTCTTTCACCCCACGTCCGGTCATTTTCGCACCCTCCTGATCGCGCGGTTCGGCTATTTGTTCAGCCCGATGATGTTGATCGACATCTTGGCGGTGCTGGCCCTTTTCCCGGAGCTTCGTGGCCTACGCGCGCTGCGACTCCTGCGTTTGTTACGTACCGCCAGAATGTTTCGGTATCGAAATCCCTTCGCCATCGTGATCCAGGCCCTGGAAGAGAACGGCTTGCTTTTCGCTTTCGCCTTCAGCGTGCTCGGCATCGCCACCACGGTCGGCGGCCTCAGCCTGTACCTGGTCGAAGCGAAGGTCAACCCGAACTTGAACACGCCGACCGACGCCCTTTGGTGGGCGCTCGTGACCATCACTACGGTAGGTTACGGTGACGTGACGCCTGTGACCTTTCTCGGCCGTATTGTCGGCATGGTCCTGATGGTGGGCGGATTGTTTACTCTGGCTCTATTCGCCGGCATCGTCGGCTCGAGCCTGGTGCAAGGGATGCTGAGCATCCGGGAAGAGCAGTTCAGAATGAGCAATTATGCCAATCATGTGGTTGTCTGCGGTTTCGACGAAAGCACCCATCTGCTGCAGAACGCCTTGTTGCGGGAATTCGACCTGGCGGAGACCCGCGTCGTGATCATCGATGAGCACGAACGTCCCCGCGGCCTGTCCCCGGACTTTCTCTGGGTCGAGGGTGATCCGAGCAAAGAAAGTGAGTTGGAGAAGGTTCGCCTGGCCCACGCCGCCGCGGTCATTGTCGGCGGCGCGCGAGACATGAACCCACAGGCCGCGGACGCGCGCACCATTCTCATCACCTTCACGATTCGCAGCTACCTGCGTCGGCAAAGAAAGTTGATCAGCACCCGCCGCCGTCCGCTCTACCTGGTGGCCGAGATCCTCGACGCGGAGAATGTGGATCACGCCAAGACCGCTGGCGCCGATGAGGTCATCGAGACCCGCATGATCGGGTATTCGATGATCGCCCACGCGGTGCGCCACCACGGCACGGCGAGCATGATGACCGGCGTCCTGGTCTCAGGAGAGCACAATCTTTACATCGGCCAGGTGCCCCAAGCTCCCACCCAACCGGTGGTGTTCGGTGAGTTGCTCATCAAAATGAAATTGTCCCAAAAGGGCGGCTTGGTGATCGGTGTTCGGACACCCGACGGAGGCGATGTCATCAATCCTGCAAAGAGCTACCTGCTCCAGCCCGGATCGGGGCTCATCTACCTCGCGCCGGACGTATTGCTCGAGCCTCTCGAGAAACTCTCGGGAATCGCAAGAGGCCCCGAGGTCTTGGCCTGAAACGACCCAACGTACCACCGTAAAAGCGGCACGGATCTTGCCCCTGGCCAAGTGGCCCCGGTCTGCCTCCTCACCTAAATCCTTCTACGAAGCAACGCGGTTTCGGACATCGCCACGGCTCCGGCCGCTAGAGCACATCGAGCGACCGCGACGCCGCGAGTGGCTCACACCTTGGCACTCTTCCGTCGGGTCCGGCCGGTGACCGACCAGCGCCCGAGAGTCCGTTTGGATCGCGCCTGGTCGAGTGTACCCAGCGGCAAGAAGGCCTGGGTGGGCTCGTCCGATTTCGTGGTCGCAATGAAGAGCTCGGAGATCTCGACTCCCCAGACGTAGATGTCCTTGTCTTGATGCCACAGCTGGCCAGAGATCTGCCCCGTCTCTGCGAAGTCCTGGCGAACGCAACGCACCATGTCGGTGGACAGATTGCCGCTCGTCGCGATCATGCCCATCGACACATAGTTGGCCGGCGCCACCGGCGCATACGCTGTGTAAGAGACGGACTCGCCGTCGCTGCCCCAGAACCCGTGGTAGCCGTAGACCTTGTTGAAGTCGACGGGCTCGACCAGTACGGGATCCTCCGGGTCGTCGTTCTCGACGGCCGCTGTCAGCACGGAAGTGTTGGGCGTTTTGCTACTCTTTTGGGAGTAGTAGCCGAGGTTGAAATAGCCCTCTCCCGGGACCGGCTGCCAGAAGCTCCCAGGGTACTCTTTGGCGTCCATGACCTTCTTGAACTGACTGGTCGTGCTGACGTGCAGAATGGGTTGGCTCATCGTGTTCTCCTCGCTTGCGGTTGGCTCAGCCGTGGTGGCTGTCGCCGTTGAAGGTTGATCGCCGTCGGGCGGCGTTACTCGAGTAGTGGGACGAGCTGCTCGGTAATCGCACCGTGCTGGGGCGCAACCGTGCTGGATCGCAACCGTGCTGGATCGCAATCGTGCTCGGCCCACTGTGCAGCCCCCTCGATCAACGCCCGTAGCCGCTTCCCACGATCCTCCGGTATTCCGATTCGCCGCCCCAGTGCTGCCATTGCGCCGCGGCGTGGGTGTCCCGGTCGACGAGCTGCAGGGTGCCTTCCAGGGAGTACTCGTCCACGTCTTCGACGTGGTGCCAGGTCAATCGGTAGCGCGACCGGTAGCGTTTTGTAATGCCTGCCGCGCGGTCGGCACGCTGGAAATCCTGGGAGTTGCTGCCGCTGAGCTTCAGGCGGACCTCGCGACGGGAAATGCCGCCGAAATCGACGTAACGTCCTTCGGGCATGCCCGGAGCGGCTGGGCCGCGGCGCCGGATGTCCTGGCCGAGCCTGATCGGCTTGCGGCTCGGCCTGCGCCCTCCACGAATGTTGTCGGTATCGACTCCCTTCTTGAGCATCTTTTGCCGCTGGCCGCGGGTGCAGGCCGGGTTGTGGACCAAGACCTGCGCCGCGGAAACGAAGAAGGTGTGGGCCTCGGCGATCTCCAGATTGAACACTCTGTGGGTACCGAGGGGGCTCACCGCGGTCACCGCCAGCGAGTGGTCTTGGTAGGTGGTCAGCGCGTCGCCGGCCCGCAGCTCGCCGGCGGGCAGCCAGCCGCGGCCCGCAACCAGGAAAGGATGCTGCGGCGTCACCGCGATGACGGTGTCGCCCACCTGCAGCGAGACGAGGGCTCGCGCCTGGTGGTCGAAAACGGCCGTCACCTCGTAGAGACCACTAGCTTGCGTCTCCTCGTCGAACGCCCAGACCCGGTTGCCGACCTCGACGTCCTCGATCGGCAGTTGACCGTCCGCTGTCGACACCAGGGTGCCGGCGGCGAAGCTGTTGCCTGAGCAGCCGCTGAGCTCGGCCCCTTCTTCGCCACCAGCCTCTTCTTCGACGCTGGTCGCAGCGTTGCTGTCGAGGGCGCCGCCCTCGGCATCGCCGACGCTCTGCATGGTGTCGGCCACCAGTGAGCTCGACGTCGCCTCACTGGTGCCGAGCTCGGCCGCCTGGGCCTCGCTGCCCAATCCGGCGGTGGCCACTCCGAGCGCGAAGCCGACACCGTTCTGGACGGCGTATTGCTTCCAACTGAAGTTCTTCGAATGGGTCACGCTGTACTGGATGCCGCTGACGCCAGCGCCGATCAACCCCTGGCCTACCGGTTCCAAGGAGCCGTCGCTGAGCACGGTCACCGCAACTCCGGCGCCGATCTCCGCCACCCCGATGGCCGCTCCCAAGACGGCGTCGATGCCGTGGCCGGTCGGATCGACATAGACCAGGGGGCTGTTGGCGGCGAAGGCGAAGCGATTGAACGTATCGAGCTGGAACAGATGGCTGCTGAGCTGGGTGTCGGGAGTGAGAAAGCGTCCGGTCGTGGGATCGTAGTACCGGGCGCCGAAGTAGTAGATGTCGCCGCTGTCGTCGGAGCTGATGGCATCGAGCTCCCGGCGCTGGAATTTCGGCCGGAAATCGTCGGGCCCGGTGGTGGCTGCGCTGTCGTACCCGCCATAGGGCAGGTAGACGACGCGGGTCGACAGAGCGCCCTCCTGGTCCGTGGTCAGCGAGGTGCTGCCCAGGTGATCGGGGTGAAAGAACAGCGTACCGATGGCCGGGTAGCCGTTGCCGCCGTCCGGGGCGGCCGATCCGGTGGTCACGGCAGCGACGGTTTGTCCCGGCGTGGTGACGTATTTGGTGACCTCCGCGGTGCCGTCAGGATAGCGCGTCACCTGGTATTGGGGCGACACATAAAGCGTCTCGACGCCGTCCTCGTCGAGCTTTTTCAAACGGCGCCCGCGCTGATCGTAGATCGGCACCGCCAGTACGTCCTCGCCGTCTCGTGACGCCAGCTGGAGGCGGTTCTCTGAATTGTAGGCGAAGGTCAGCTCGGTGCCATTGACCGTCCGCGTCTGTAGATTGCCGTTGCCGTCGTAAGTGGCCTCGAAAACGGTGCCTCCGTTCTCGCTGCCGGTGATGACGCGATGCGCTTGATATTGATAGGTCGCTGCATTGTTGAGGGTGAGGTTACCCGAGGCGTCGTAGCCGTAGCTCCGTTCGCCGTAAAGGTCACTGGCCGTAGCACTCGCCAGGCGGGTGTTGGCGTAGGTGAAGGTTTGCGAGTAGTCGATCCCGTCCGGTTGTAGGTTGTCGACCATCGCCGTCACTTCCCACAGATCGTTCCAGCTGATCGTGGTGTCGGTGAGCTCGCTGCCGGTGGCATCCTTGACGACGATGTCGATCAACTCGCCGGTGGGTGCGTAGGAGTAGCGGGTGGCGGTGCCGTTGGCGTAGCTCACGGCTTGCGGAGATCCCAAAGCGGTAAAGTCCCCATAACTGGCATAGTCCCCATAACTGGCATCGTCCCCATAACTGGCATCGTCGGTCGCCGCCAGGCTCAACGCGGTCAGGTTGCCGAACGCATAGGTGCGGGTCGAAGCCTCGCCGTCGGGATAGGTCAGAGTGCGCACCCGGCTGAGCGGGTCGTAGACTATGCCGGTGACATAGGGGGCCGCTTCCCCGGCGAGCGTGAGGGAAATTTGATCGCGGTTGCCATAGTTGTCATAGGCGTAGGCGTAGCTGTATTCGAGAGCTCCCTTGTCGTCGAGCCCCCGCACCTCGGTCAGCTGCCCGAGCCCGTTGGGGGTGACGGCGTCGTCGTAGGAGTACTCGTAGCTCGATCCGTCCTCCAGCGTCCGGGACAACACCCGCCCCAGATCGTCGTGCTGGAACTGCGTCTTCTGGCCCAGGGCATCGACGGAGGTCTGGAGAAAGCCGGTCTGCGCGCTGTAGCTGTAGGTCCGAGCCAGCTCGCTGGCGGTATCGGTGTTCTTCTGGTCGGGGTTGTCGAGGGTGGTACGGCGGTCCAACGAATCGTAAGTGATCGTGTTGGTGACGCCATTTGGATTGTCCGCGGTGGGCGGGTCGGTGACCGCAACCAGGCGGGCGACCCGGTCGTAGGTGAAGCGGGTGGTCGCGTTACCGTCCGCCGGGACGATCATCTGGTCGGCCTTGCGCACGCCGTCGTAGTAGCTGTAGTGGATGGTCTTCTCGAAAGCGTAGGGATCTCCCGCCGCCTTGGTGATGGTCACCGTCTCGCCAGTGTTGTAGACGAGTGTCGTCACCGAGGCCCCTGTGCCGTCCGCTCCGGACGGCGAGACGTGCTCGGTCAGCCGGCCATAGACGTCGTAGGTGTTGGTCAGCCAGTATTCGGGCTCGCTCGCGCCCGTCACGCATTGCGGCAAGGTGGCGGTGAAGTACTGGGCGATCGACTGCGCGGTCCGCTGGTCGCTCGAGTCGTAATTCGTACAGACCACGCTATTGCCGACGCTGGCATCCTCTTGCAGGACCTGGCGGAACGCTCGCCCGCGGCCATCGAGATAGGTCTGGCTCCACTGCTGGTCGTCGGCGTCACCGGTGCTCCAGTTCTGCAGCACCGCCGCCTGGTGGTAGAGGCCACCGTTGCCGTCGTCTAGCCAGGCCGCGGTCTCCAAGGTGACGACGGCAGCCGCCAAGTACGACGCCGCTGCCGAGCCCGTCACGGTCGTCGGCACGCAGTTGGCGTCCGCGGCGAGGGTGCCGGACTCGGGCACCGGTCCCTGCTCGGCGGTGGTTCGGCCGAGGTCGTCGAGGCACTCGACGTGGATGTTGCCGCTGGCGGTGGTCCAGGCCACCTGGTGGCCGAAGCGCGGGTCGAAGCCGTAGCTCTCGCTGAGCTGCTGTCCTTGCGCGTCGGGCGGCGAGACGATTCGGTCGAGGTAGGTTTGATAGGTGGTCTCGAACGCGAAGGTGGTGGTCAGGCCGCCGGGCAGCGTCGTCGTCGTGCGGTGGCCGAAGTCGTCGTAGGTGTAGGTTGAAGTCAGCAGGACCTGGTTGGCATCGTCCCATTGCGCGAAGCTCTCGAGGTTCTTGCGGCCATCGTCGCTGTAGCTGGCATGCACCAGGTAGAAGTCCGTGGTGTCGTCGAACTCGGCGTCGGCAAAGTCGTCGCAGGTGATCTGCGAGGACACCTTGCGATCCGTCACAAGACCCAAGCGCCAGGTCTCGAGATCGTTGTCGTAGGCGGCGCAGGTATAGACGTTGTCGGCGCTCGACAGATCGCTGCCGACGCGATCGACATATCCGAGGTTGGATAGCAGGATCTGGTTGCCATAGTCGTCGTAGCCGAAGGTCTTGGCCCGGGAGTAGTCGTAGGTGCCGTAGGAGTAAGTGTCGAACTTCACCGCGCTCTTGAGCACCTGGTAGACCGGCGGTTGGTTACCGGTTGCCCCTTGCGCCGTGGTTGTCTCCTGGTAGCTGGTCTCGCTGCTGCTCAAGGCGGTGTCGGCGACATCGGTGGGGCACAGCGGATCGCTGGCGTAGGCGCCGTTGCATTGGTAGTCGATGTGCGCCACGGTGCCGGTCAGGGGATAGTTTTGGTTGTACTCGGTGACGGTCTGGCGACCGTTCTGTTGGTTCAGGAGGGTGACCTGGCCGAAGCCGAGCCAGCCCCGGCCCTGGCGGTCGATCAGCCCGTCGGCATAGTGGTATCGAAAGGCGTAGCTGTAGTCGAAGGCATTGATCGCCGGGTCGTTGGAGGCGGTGAAGCGGGTCACCAACTGCAGCGTGCCGCCGGATTGCGTCTGGAAGGGGGCCTGGGTGGGAGCAGCTCGGTAGGCGTAGCCGTGGGCGCCGAGGACGGTGCCAGAGGCGGCGTCGGCCGCTGCCGAATAAACCTCGGTGCTGGACATCGGTAGGTAGGCCACCGTCGATCTGCCGCCCAGGCCGTCGGTCACCGCGGCCATCAGGTCGGGGGCCTCGCCTCGAGCGATGAACGTGGTGAAGCGGAGCGTGCCCTGGTCGTCCCAGCCTTGCATCAGGTCCATGCGGCCATCGCCGTTGAAGTCGAGGGGCCAGACGTTGTCAACGTCGCTGGCGGCCAGGGTGCTGTCGAGATCGAGACCAGGCGAAACACCGGTGCCGTGGTTGAGGTAGACCGCCAGCGAGATCTGGTCGTTGTCGTCCCAGGCCTGGACCAGATCGGTGCTGCCGTCGCCGGTCATGTCGAGAGACCAGAAAGCGAGATTTTGCGCCGCGTAGGAGGTCTCTTCGGCCGCGCCCTCGACAAATCCGCCGACGCCATCGGCGAAGTAGGGCACCAGGGTCAGCGTACCTTGGTCATTCCAGCCGAACAGCAAGTCGAAGTTGCCGTCGCCGTTGAGGTCGAGGGGCCAAGGCCCCAACAGGTTGGCGGTGCTGATCGCGACCGCGGAGTCGACGCCGTCGGCGGAGAAACCCTCGCCGGTCGAGAGCCAAGCGGTGAGCGCCATCGCGCCGCTGGCGGATTCGTACCCTTGGACCAAGTCTACCATCGCATCGGCATTGACGTCGAGCGCCCAAAAGACGTCGCTGGCGCCGGTCGCGGGGATGGTGGTGGTGGCGCCGGTGGTCAAGCCGGAGCCACCTGAGAGCAGCACGGTGACCGTCAGCTCGCCTTGGCCCTGCCAACCCAGGGCGAGGTCGGTATCGCTGTCGCCGTCGACGTCGAGCGGCCAGAGATAGTCGTAAGCAGCACTCTGTCCGCTGTCGATCGTGTCGCCGCCGGCAAGGCCGCAGCCGTCCGTCTTCGCCAGCCAGACGTCGACCTGAAGCACTCCCTGGTCGTCCCAGGCCCACAGCAGGTCGCTACGGCCATCGCCATTGAAGTCCACCGGCAGCGCCTCGCCATTGGCGGCGGGCCCGAGGTCGACGGTGGCGCCGCACGGCGTGAGCTCGCTGCCAGTGGAGGCGTAGGCGTCTAGCCGCAAGGTGTCGTTTTCGTTATAGAGGTAGAAGAGATCGCCTAGGCCGTCACCGTTGACGTCCACCGTCTGGATCGCTTCGAAACTGGCGGCGAGCCCGAGGTCGAGATCGGAGGATCCGGTCGAGAGGGGTTGCTGTCCCTGGTAGTCGATCGTCGTCGGGGTGAAACAGCTGGCGACTTCCGCGGATTCGGATGCCGAGCATTCCTTGATCTCGGTCAGCAGGCTGCGGCTGGTTGCAGCGCTCGGCTGATAGGACAACCGATAGTCGGTCACCAGTTGGTCGTCCAAGCGGGTTTGAACGTTGGTGAGGATGGCGCGGGTAGTGATCGCGGCGCCGCCAACATAGTAGACAATGGCGTCGTCGCGCTCGCCGTAGACCAAGCTGACCGAGCGGTTGGCGTCGAACGCGCCGGTTTGTTGTGAGCTGTTGGCGGTGTAGTCGACTCGCTCGAGGTAGTACTGACCGTCCTCTTGCTGCTCGTTCTCGTCCACCGCGGGCAGCGGCGCCAGGGTGTAGGTGTAGGCCACGGAGTTGTGATTTGAGTCGGTGATCTGGGCGACCGCCCACACTCTCACGCTGTCGCCACCGACCTCCAGGATGCGGCTGTCCTCGGTGGTGCCATAGGTCCAGGTAGCCCCCTGGCCGGTGGTGACCGTGAACGAGCAGGGGCCGGCGCCGCACAGCTCGTCGGAGGCCACGATCCGTCTCCAGGTCTCGAGCTCGGTGCGGTACTCCGAGCCTGCGGCACCATACTCGCCCGCAATGTTGATCAGACGTTGGCCCTCGAGGCAGTAGCGATCCCCAGAGTTGTAGTTGATACTGCCACGCATCCCGTCGATGGCGGGGATCTGCGCGCAACGAGTAATCGTGGACAGGCCGCCCAACCGCCAGCCAACCCCGAGCCGCCCGTTCTTGCCTTGGCTGCTGTAGTCGAGAGAAAGCTGAGGTTGCGCGCCCTGAACGCCTGGGGGTACGAGCACTTGGGTGCTGTAGGTGGCGGCACCGCTGGCCGCTACCGCGAAGCGCCCGGTGATGGTGCCGACGGCGAGGGTCTCTGCTTCCGTGTCGAGCTCGGAAAAAGGTTTCTCGGCTGCCCGCTCAGCGTTGCGCAGACTGCAACCGAGCCCCCCGAAACTCAGCAGTCCGATTCCAAGGATGCAGATCACGAAACGGCGGTTGATGAAAGTCATCGTCATCTCCAGTGTTCGAGGCCCAGCTGGCGTCGCGGCCGCGCCTCGTCGTTCGTTGCAAGGTCGCCAGCCCGTGATCCGTCGGGATCCCGGGCCGACCCATTGCTGGAGTAGTGACAGGAGATGTTTGTCGATCGCACCCAGTCGAAGACCAGGAACCGGACTTGTCGGGTGTAAACCATGCAACTGCATCTACCAGCTCTCGGGTGTCGAATTACCGTACGTCAACGGCTAGTGCCCTTGGCTCCAAGATCCCTCATCGACAAGATCCCTCATCCAAAGGAGTACAACCATGTCAGAGACGAATCACTCGACGTTATCCGAAGGCACCGAGACGACACCTGACACAGAGCTTGGAGCAGCGACCTCGGGCCTCTCGCGCCGCGGGTTCTTGCACGGCGCCGGGGTCCTGGGCGCCACCGGGCTAGCCAGCGGAGCTACCCTGCTGGCTCCAGGATCCACGGCAGCCGAGGAGCTCGGTCCACTCGGCCAGCGACGACGTCAGCTCAGCGCCTTTCAGGTGCGCAACCGCGCAGCGCGCAACCTTTACGACCCGAATTTGCCGGAACAGGAATGTAACGGCGACGAGTCCGCCTACGCCGACCGGCGGGCCAGTTTTTTCAAAACCTTGCCGCAGAACAATCTCGGCGAGGTCGACACCGCGGTCTACGACCTCTATCTGACCGCCCTCGAGACCGGCGCGCAGAGTGACTTCGACGCCATCCCGCTATCGCCCCAGTCGGAACGCCGGCTGGCGAATCCGCTAGCGGCCTACGCCTTCGAAATGACCGGCGGCGATGGCCATAGCTCGCGATTGCCGGCCGCGCCGGCTTTTGCCAGCGCCTTCACCGCGGCCGAGATGGCAGAGGTCTACTGGCAGGCGCTGACCCGCGACGTGCCATTCAGCGACTACGGCAGCGACCCGATGGTGGCTGCTGCGGTGGCCGATCTGAACGGCTTCTCGGCGATCATCGGACCCACTGAAGGCGGCCTGATTACGCCCAACACACTCTTCCGCGGTGAAACGGCCAGCGACCTGATCGGCCCTTATATCTCGCAATTCCTTTGGCAGGACATCCCATTCGGGCAGCGGGTTCTCGATCAGAAGATCAAGCGGCCGGTGGCCGGCGACGATTTCATGGTTGATTACAACGAGTGGCTGGCCATCCAACGCGGCGCCGCGCCGGTGGTTTCGAACACCTTCGATCCGACACCGCGTTATATCAGCAGCAACCGCGCCCTCGGTGAGTGGGTGCATTTCGACTTCACCTATCAGGCGTATCAGAGCGCGGCGCTGATCATGCTCGGCTTTGGCCCTGCGGCGTTGTCCGAGCGTAATCCCTACAAGAATTCCGTCAACCAGGGAGGCTTCGTCACCTTCGGTGGCCCTCAGATTCTCGACCTGGTCACCAAAGCGGCGGTGGTCAGTCTCAAGGCGGCGTGGTACCAGAAGTGGCTGGTGCATCGCCGTCTTCGACCCGAGGTTTTTGCTGCGCGGGTCGAGAACCAGCAAAATGGCACCAAACATTACGGTATCCACAGCGACATTGTCGACTCTGACGCCGTCGCTCGTCTGCTGGCGGCCAACGGCAACACTTTGCTACCACTAGCCTTCCCAGAAGGATCTCCGACCCATCCCTCCTACCCGGCCGGCCACGCCACCATCGCTGGCGCCTGCTGTACGGTGCTCAAGGCCTTCTTCGACGAGTCCTACGTCATCCCATCTCCGGTCGTCGCCTCGGTTGACGGTTTTGCACTCGACCCGTGGACCGGTGACGACCTCACCCTCGGCAACGAAATCAACAAGCTCGCCAACAACGTCGCGATCGGCCGCGACGCCGCTGGCGTGCACTATCGCACCGACGGTGTCGACGGCATCGTCGCTGGCGAGCAAGTAGCGATCGACATGCTGCGCGATTACAGCACCACGTTCGTCGAAACAGCCGACGGCTTCGAACTGTCGCGTTTCGACGGCCAGCGCATCTTGATTAGAAGGGGTGACGTCATCGATATCTGAGGTCTCCTTGGTGCGCCTGTTGATCATGCGTAATCCGATCTTGAAACAGGCCCGCTAGACCTAGCGGGCCTGTTCACTCCGCCAGCCGCATCACCAGCTGCCCCCCTGAACAAGTGCCCCCCCTGAACAAGTGCCTGGCACCGACAGTGCTGCTGCCTCCGTCGGCGTGCCGCCACTCGCCGCCACCGCCGCCGCCTCGTCGCGGACGACCTCGCACAACACCGGATGTGCCTCCAACAAGCCCTGGCCGGGCACGTTGGACGAGCACGATGAGCAACGCATCAATATGCTCGGCAGCGCGCACTGCCGCCGGCCGCGTCGGGGCCAGTAGGACTTGCAGGGTTGTGCAAAGGCCTTCAAGCGCTGGTCGGAGGCTCCTGCACAACCCGGCAAACGTCTTTGACCCGGTGTTCGACCCACCTGCACACCTCTGCACCACTTCCGAGCACTGTCACCAGGGTCGCCTGCACAACTCCGCAGGCCCCTCGAGCGCTGTGCTCGACCCAACTGCACAATTCATGGATCGGCCAAGGCCCGGATTCGACCACTTGCTCGAGTCCGCAGGGGCTCCGGCCCCCCGCCCCCACCCCACCTGCAAAGTTCCGCAGGTGGCTCGGACTCCGAGCTCGACACACCTGCACAACTCAACAGGCGCCTTGCACCCCGTGCTCAACATCCTTGCACTCCAGGTAGATGTGCCCCTGGCACAAGTTAAATTAGGCCCAGTGAATTCTGCTAGGTCGATCCGGCGAGACCCGTGCTAATCGGCAAGTGGCTGAGCCGCTCGCCGCAGCAGGCCATCTTTGATGGCGTGCCACTCGTAGATCTTGCGTTGATCGAAGGCTGTCAAGAACCCATCGATATTGGCGGAAGCGGCTCGGGCCAGCTCCAGGTCGAGGCGTTTTGCGCTCTTGTTCGAATTGATGCGCTTGACGGTGAGCAAGAAGAGGTAAGTCGTCAGAACCGGTAGTGGGTCTTCGGCAATGATTATCTCGACGATGGCGGGTAGCTGTTTGGGGTCCCCGAAATAGGCGTTGCAGTGGCCGATCACGCTCACCATCAGGCGGAGAAAGATCAGGGTGGGTACGCTGAGTGCTACGACCAGGGCGAAGCCTGTGGTTTTCTGGACGGAGGCTGAGTCTCCGAAGACATGCGGGCGCCCCGGCTGCCGCTCGTACTCGACCGCTCTGCCGTCTTCGAGGAAGAGGTAAAAGTGGCGTGGCGAGGATTTGAGCTGTTCGACTTTGTGACGTTTGTCTTGATGGAGGAAGACCGGGCCGTCAGGACGATGCTCGATGAAGTGTTCCTGCGATTGCGGGAGCTGGTCCAGCCGCGCATCCGGCAGGGCCGACGCCACAGGTAAATTACCGGCATTGACTCCACCCAGGGCACTGGGTAGAGTCTGCGAGGTTGTGAACTTGAAGAGTAGAGAGTCCGACAAGTAGTGAACTTACAGAGACTTGCGCCTGTCGGGATACAAACGGTTCCGAGAAACACGTGAATCAGTGAGGACTTCGATGAATTGCCCGATTGACGGGACGGCCCTGGTAAAAGAGATCTACGAGAACGCGACCGAGGTCGAACGCTGCGGCGAATGCTCGGGAGTCTGGCTGGACTATGGCGAGCTCGAGCAAATTCAGGAGACCATCGGCAACGATTACTCCGAAGAGCTGGCAAGCTTGCCGAATCTGGTGGGCCGTGCGCATGCGATGGCGCTGGAGAGGGCTCGCCCAGAGCTGACCTGCCCCTTCTGCGCCGTGGCGATGGAGCGGCGAGAGCACGGTTACGCTTCTCAGGTGTTCATCGACGTCTGCCCGAGCTGCCGTGGCGTCTGGCTCGACTCCGGGGAGATGAAGACTCTCGAAGTCTTCTTCGAGAGGTCGAAGCTGAAAGCGGATCAGGCGAGCCGAGGCTTCTTCGCCAGCTTGCGCGATCTCTTCGGCTAACGACCAAGTCGGCTCTGACGGTGGTTACCACCGGGCTACAGGTGCCTGCAGGTACAGGTGCAGGTACAGGTGCCTGGTACAGGCAAATTACCAGCTTCATCTTTTACCAGGTGGGGTGCGGTGGTCGCCGAAGTATTTCTCGCTGCGGTAGCGAAGCCAGACGCGGAGGACCTGGGGGATCTGTTCTCGTTGGTCCGCGGAGAGACGCTCATAGAGGGCGAGTGCACGGTCCCGTTCGCGTCGACAGGCTGAGTTTTTGTGCGCGTCCCAATGGCCACGGGCCAAGCGAATACGTCGGCTGGTTTCCTTGATGAGCTCCGGACCGATGAGATCGGCGTCGTTCTTTTTGTGCTTTTTGGCGGGCATGGGACGAGTAGGGATAAGCACGTGGGCAATGAAGGGAAGATCGACTATCTGATGGCGTCCTCACACCCCTCGAAGCGGCAAGTCACCGATCGGGAGAACCTAACCGCATCGTTTCTACCACCACCTGGACCGGACTTCGAGTGCTCACAGTCGACGGCGGCAGGGAAGGCGACGACACAGGCCGAGATAAAAAGGGGCGAAGCTCGTTCCCCCATCGTCGGAGCGTCTTACGAAGCTACCGCTGGCGAAGGTGGCATCCACAATCGGATTCTTCCACATACTCATTCTCCTGACAGCTCTTCGGGGGTGCTGCAATCAACAACTCGACTACAGTTGCCGAGGCGCCTGGATCCAGACGCCGAGCTGGCGTTGAGACGGGGTCCAGGCCGTGTCGCTCCAGACGATGAACAGACGGGTGGTGAACGGGGCCACCGGCGCAAGCTCGATGGTACGAGGTTGCGCCTGCTCGAAGCGGATCGTCTCGACGCGCTCGCCGTCGTCGATGAAGACCTGGACCGGCAGCTCCCTCCTGGTGTCGCCGACGTCGAGTGTGATCTTCTGTCGCAGCGGGCTCGGATCGCCGTTGTCGACCACGATGCCTGCCGGGCTCAGCCCGAAGGTCCAACCGTCGGGGAACAGGGCAATCGCTCGCAGCCGAGTGTCCAGCAGAGAGAACAGGTCACCCCTTCCGCGGAGGTCCGAGCTCCACTGAGTGGCGAGGATCCGCTCCAGTAACTGCGTCCTCGCTGCCGGGTTCGGGCTCGTCCGCAACTTATCGAGCCGCTGCGCGATGCTCATCGCCGCCGTTGGCTCGGACAGCAGCCCAGCGGGGAGCTGGCGCAACCTCTCAGCCGCCTCCTGCGGCCGCAGCAGGACCAGGAAGCCAGAGGGTCCGAAGCGCGCGGTCTCGGCCAGCGTCGGCATCTCTTGCAGCCAGGCGAGATAGGTTTCGCGGCTGGCGATGGCGGTCGGCGGTTGGGTGGCCTGATTGCGGACGATTTGGACGTAGACGTCCGGTCGACCCAGCGCCAGTCTGGCGAGCGACCCCTTCGTAGTGGCCGTCATTCGGTAGTAGCCCCGCAGATCCGAGGACAGCAAGATCGTGCGCGCGGGCATCGCGTTGAGCTCCTCGCGAAAGGCTCGCCAGGGATACAGGAGGAGCTTACTGGTCTGCACCGCCCGCTTCTCCGCCAGGCTGGTGCGTGAGGACTCGAAGCCGACTCCGAAGACGACGAGGTAGACGACCAGAAGCGCCGCCAGCCGCAACGACCGGCGACCGGCAGCCAGGGCCGCGGCGCCACCGGCGATCAAGACGGCGACCGGCAGCAGCACACCCGCCACGAACTGCTCCGGCTGCCAGCCGTAGCGCTGCAAATAATCTACCGGCAACAGGGTGGCGGCTGTCAGGCTCCCGCGCTGCAACGGGATCACCACCAGGCAGATCACCGCCGCGGCCAGGCCACCGGGGATCAGCACGGCGGGCTCGACGAGTCGCCGCCAGGGCACCCGGTCCAGGCCGGCGTCGTGCAGCAGCAGCCCGGCCATCAAGCAGGCCAGGGGCAAGATGGGGATCAGCATCCGATCCGAGAACGGGTGGGGCAACCACACGTAGAGCCCGATCAGCGCCAACAGATAGGCGATCGGCAAGAGGTGCAGGAGGCGGAGCTGGAGCGCCCGGCGACGGACTCCGGCCACCACCGCCGCAGCCACGACCGCCGTCCACAGGAACCGCATGTCTCGGTGGTACCAGAGGTTGTCGAGCCAGCTCGACGTGCGGGGGTGCACTCCCGACGGGAAGTTCAGCTTGCTCATGGAGGCCAACCGGCCAGCATCCCAGGTGAAGAAGAAATGACCCAGGATCCAACCGTCGAGCAACATCAGAGCCAGCACCACGGCGACCGCCCCGAACACCCAATAGGCCACCTTGCGGAGGCAGCGACGCAGGTCGAAGCCGGCGGCCGGCGCGATCAGAAACAGCGCCGGCAGAGCCAGCAGCACGAAGCCCACCTCCTTGGACCGGAACGCACCGACCGTCAGCGCACCGATCAGCAGCGCGTGCCATTCGTGCCGAGGCGGCGGACGCGCGCGATCGCGGGCGACTCCATGCAGGTAGGCCGCCGCGGCGACGGTGACGAACATCATCGCGCTGTAGTCGGCGAAGGTCGCGCCGATCGCGCCCCAGAGGGTCGGTTGGGCGCCGAGGACGAACAGCGTCACTGCCAGAGTCCGCAGCTGTAGGCCAGGCCCGACCGACCGGACGGCGACCGCCAGCGCCGACACGGTCGCGGCCATGACGAACGACCACCAGGCCCGAGCTCCGAGGAACGGATCGCCGCCGCTCAGGGCGGTGAACAGTTTGAGCAGATAGACGTGGCCGTAGCGATTGACGTACCAGGTCTTGACGTTGAAGGTCGCGGTATCCAGATAGCTGGTGTCGTCGCCGCCGACAACCGTTCCGGTGTAGGGGAAGCTGGCCCAGAAGACGAAGACGAAGAGCGCCAGCAGCAACGCTGTATCGAGGCGGCGTCGGCCAATCGCTCGCAGCCGCTCGCGCAGCCCGGCGGCACCTCTCGCCAAGCTCGTCGCGAATCCACGCAAGAGCGAGATGGCGGTGAGCAGCAGCAGCGAACCGAGGAGTTGGCGGTAGGGTTGCGGCCAGCGTGCCCCGACCCGCCTCAGTTGTTTGCGCAGGGACAGCGGCCGTGCCCCGTAGAGGTCGGCGAGCGGCAGCGACGTCGCCGAGTCCTCACCCGATCCGGGAGCCAGCCAGTGGATCATCAGCCGAGCGTCGCCGAAATTCTGGAAGAAACCGATCTCGACCTGGTGGAAGCCCGGCTCGAGCGTCACCCGCCCGCTCGCCGCCCGCTCGCCGTGAGTCGACGAGGCCTCGAGGATCAGCTCGTCGTCGATGCGAAGGTAGCCACCGTCGTCGAAGTCGGCGAAGAAGCGGTGCTCTCCCCCCTGCGCGACCTGCCACCAGCCGCGCCAGCGGATGCTGAAGACCACCAGAGTCGACAAGTGGTCGCTGATCTGCGCTGGATTCGCAAGACCAGGCGCTCCGATACCCCTGCCGAGCGGCTTGCCCTGCCATGGCGCGTCCAGCGCGAAATACTCGGACGCCAGGCCGGGCCGGTCGGTGAGAAGGAGACCGCCGCAAGCGGCCAGGAGCAGCAGAAGAGCTAGGTAGAGCCCGTTTCGCAGCCCTCCCCGCGACGCCTTCCGCCACACTGACCTGAGGATTTGCATCAGAGTATTTGCGTCCACCGCAACACCAATCGTCTCGGAAAAGACTCTGCGTCGCAAGCCTTCGAGATGTTCTCGGCGACAGCTACTACTCGAAACGATCGAGAAAAATCCAAGAATTTTGTACTCTCACCGCTCCGCTTCTCGGCGCTAAGCATAAAGGTAATCCAGCTAGATCTGAAACCGACCAATCTTGGGCTGCCCTGAGGCAGTGGTGCTGAGGCTGTGGTGCCTGAGGCTGTGGTGCCAGGCACGCTGGTGCCAGGCACGCCTCTGCTGAGGCTGTGGGTGTGAGGCTGTGGGTGCCAGGCACGCCTCAACAGGGGCACGCCTCAACAGGAGAACCATGGCTCCCCAGGCATCTCATGGCTGGTCCTTCTAGGATAACGTCAAAGTGCTGTCAAACTCCTCTCGTCCCCCCACCTCGACAGGTCCTCATCAGCGACCGTCGGTACCAGACCGGGGAGGCCGTTTCGGACACGAGATCCGACAAACCTCAGCACCATCCGCGGAGGACGAACCGTGAACAGAAAAACCTGCGTTCCGGGGAACGTCCTGCTCCTCGTCTTCATGGCGACGGAGCTGACTGCCGCTCCCGACCACGACTGGCCCCACTGGGCCGGTCCGAACTTCAACCTCACGGTCCAGGACGCCGGCGTCTTCGACCGCCCCGTCTTCGGCCTCGAACGAGCCTGGGTCCGGCCTCTGGGCTCGGCCTACTCGGGGATTGTGGCGGTCGACGACAAGCTGATCACGGCTTTCGGCGACGGCGCCTCCGACCTCCTCGTGGCCCTCGACGCGGCCACCGGCGAGGAGGTTTGGCGTTACAAGATCGGCGGCACGTACAAGGGCCACGACGGCTCCCACGATGGCCCGAACGGCACGCCGCTGGTCCACGGCGGGCGGGTCTACGGCCTCGGACCCTCGGGCCACCTCTTCGCCCTTCGTCTCGAGGACGGCAAGGAGGTCTTCGCCCACAAGGTCGACGAGACGTACGGCGCCAAGGCCCCGAACCACGGCTTCACCACAGCTCCGACCGTCGTCGACGGCGTCCTGGTGGTTCAGACCGGCGGCGGCGAGGGCCGTTCGATCTCGGGTTTCCACCTCGACTCCGGCGAGCTACTCTGGCAGGCGGGCGACGATGCGGTGGACTACCAGTCGCCCATGGCCCTCGAGATCGACGGGTCGACCCTGGTCCTCGCGGTCACCAGCGAGGGCGTCCTCGGGCTCGGGCCCAAGACTGGCGAAGCCCTCTTCCGCCACGCCCATCCTAAGCAGACGCGCTACGTCGCGGCGCAGCCCGTCCCCCTGGGCGACGGCAAGGTCCTGCTATCGGGCCGGCGTGGTGCAGGCCTCTACCAGGTCAGGAAAACCGACGGCGGCTACGAGATGATCGAGGTCTGGGAATCCCGTGGCCTGCGCAGCACCTACACCATCCCGGTGCCCTACGAAGGGCACCTCTACGGCTACAGCGGAAACTTCCTGACCTGCGTCGACGCCGCCACCGGCGAGACGGTGTGGAAGTCGCGTCCGCCCGGCCGTGGCAACTTGGTGCTGGTCGACGGCCACCTGGTCATCCAGGCGAGCTCGGGCGACGTGGTGGTGGCCGAGGCGAGCCCCGAGGGCTTCCAGGAAAAGACTCGGGTGAAGGTCCTCGACGAGGGCTCCCTCACCACTCCGAGCTTCGCGGGCGGGCGGGTCTACGTCCGCAACCTCACCCAGATCGCCGCGGTCGGCGTTATCGACCGCGTGGCCGCCGGAGCCAGCAGGGCCGCCGGAGCCAGCATCGTGCCCAAGCCCGAGATCGACCTCTACGGCCAATTCGCTCACTTCATCGGGCGGGTGGAGGCGGCGCCGAACGCCCGCGCCAAGGAGAAGATGATCGCTGAGTTCCTCGAGTCCCAGGAAGGCTTCCCGATCGTCGAGGGGGACCGCTGGGTCCACTTCGTCTACCAGGGCGAAATAGACGACCTGGCTCTCTCCGGCAACTTCTACCACGAGGACGAGGGCGAGAAGGTGATGGGGCGGATCGAAGGCACCAACTTCTACTACCGTTCGGTGGAGGTCGCCCCCGCAGCCCACTACACCTACCGCTTCCAGGTCTTCGGGGAGTCGAAGCTCGATCCGCGGAATCCGCGCAAGATCGAGGGGCAGCTCGCCCCCTGGTCCGAGCTGGTGATGCCGGGCTGGCCGGAGCCGAAGCACATCGCGGAACCCGAGGGCCCGCGCGGACGGCTCGAAAAGCTCGCCTGGGCGAGCGACAAGCTGGGCGGCGAGCGAGACGTCCAGATCTACGTGCCGGCGGGCTACGACGAGAGCAGCGAGCGTTATCCGCTCCTCGTCGTCAACGAGGGCGAGGAGGCCCTGCGGTTCGGACAGATGGCCAACAGCCTCGACAACCTGGTCGGCGACAAGGTGGCGCCGATGGTGGTTGCTTTCGTGCCAAGCCGGGGCTTTCACGAGTACGCGTCTGTCACCGGCCTCGCCAATCTGACCGAGGCGATGGTGAGCGAGCTCCTGCCCGAGCTCGAGTCGAAATTCCGCCTCCTCACCGAGCTCGGCTCGCACGCCATCATGGGGACAACTTTCGGGGCCTCGCACGCGGTCTACGTAGCCTTGAAGCACCCTGAGGTCTTCGGCCGCGTGGCGGTACAGTCGTACTTCGCTTACCGAAGTCGGGACCTGGTGGCGGCGATGCTCGAGAAGGGCAGGGGCAAGGGGCTCCGCGTCTTCGTCGAGTTGAACACCAACGACATGCGCTTCGCCAACTGGGCCGACGCCAAGAAGGAAAGCCACGAGCTCGTCCTGCGGCTGCGTGAGGGCGGTGCCGAC
Organism: Acidobacteriota bacterium; assembly: GCA_029263355.1. GTDB lineage: Bacteria > Acidobacteriota > Thermoanaerobaculia > Multivoradales > J023 > JAAELT01. The sequence goes on from JAJCXQ010000723.1 coordinate 27,178, forward strand.
CTGACCACCCATGAAGTAGCCGACGGTCCGGACTGGTCGAGCTGGCGCTCGCGGACAAACGTCGTCCTGGCAGCGCTTTTTCCGAAGAGCTAAGTCTCTCGAGAGTCCGGGTCAGCGGCCGCTTGCAAAGAAACGACAGACAGATTGACAAATACAGACTATATGACATATAGTCATGGACCTCTATTAATGCCTTTCGCAAGGAGGTCCACATGCAAAGAATCAATTCTGTTCTCCTCGCCGCCGCCTTGATCATCGGCATCGCCGCCTTCGTCCCCGCTCCGGCCCAGGCAGGCCCGTGCGAAAATTGCGCCACTAACCCCGGCTGCTTCGTCTGCTGTAGATGCGATGGCGGTAGCGCCTACTATTGTGGGTTCGTCGTCTGCGGATCGCCCGATTCGGCGTTCGAGACCGAGGTCACTTTGACGTCGGAGGACGAGGGCGAGATCCTCGCATGCACTGCCGACGAGGCTCTGAGCACCGACGAGGCTCTGAGCTCCGACGAGGCTCCGAGCACCGACGAGGCTCCGGGCACCGAAGAGGCTCCAAGCACTGGCGAGCCGACCCCCGTGGCCTCCCGATAGGCACACGACCATGCCAGGCATTTAAAACACGTCACAAACCTCACCCAGCTCGGCCTCCGACACTTTGCGGGCGCATTAAGCCACCACCAAGCCCAAAAACGGCACACTACGGCAATCGAGGCGGCGGATCTTTCCGCTCTAGGTTTTGGAAGAGCCGAAGTAGCCAGCATCACCGACGGCGGTGTCGAAACCCACCGCCAGGCCGGCGGGAGTCACATCATCGTCCCACAGGAACTTGTCTTACAAGAGACGCCACATCAATCACCAGTACAGGTACACCCAAGTTTTGGATCGGGTGGCCAGGGGCGGTCACCCCCAGTGTTAGATGCCTGGCAGATCCAAGGCTCGAGCGAGGTGCGCCCCGCAAAGAAAACGCCCCCGGACGCTGACGCGCCCGGGGGCTCAGATCAGACCTGCGGAAGAGTGACCTCTTCCTAGGCGATCAGTTGGCGCAGATCGACAGATCGTCGATGCCGCCTTCGACGATGTCGCCACCGCTGGTGCCGTCGGAGACCCGTACCCGCAGCTGAACCGTCGAGCCAGCGGGCGCGGCGGTGGTGGCGTTGGTCCAGCTGGCGACGGTTTGCACGTCGCCGATCGACACGAACGGCACGTAGGCGCCACCGTTGATCGACGCTTCGAGCACGAAGTAATCGCCCGCGGCGTCGTCACCGGCGTCGCGCTGGCCGTGGAAGTACCAGATCGACAAGGTGGAAGCGTCGGTGACGTTGTACACCGGCGAGGTCACGGCACACTCGCCGCCATCAACGTCGGCGTTACCGGCCGTCGAGTTGGTGGCGGTGAACAGGGCGTTGCCGCTACCGCTGGTGTGGTCGCCGCCGACCTGGGTGACAACGGTCGAGGTTTGCTGGGTCGGCGTGCCGAGCACGAAGGTGCCGGTGGTGCAGCTGCCGCTGGTGTTCCAGCCGGCGGAGCCTGCCTCGAAGTCCTCGTCGACCGCACAGCCACCACCACCGGGGCCCGAATTGACCGCGAAGACGAGGTCGTCGGCGTCGTCGTAGGCGCCACCCGAGCACGAGCTGGCTGAGCCCTGATAACGGAAGTTGGCACGCACCGCCTGCAGGCTGCCGGTGGGCAGAGTGTACTGCGCCGACAGGGTCTGTTGGCCGCCCGCTGACGGCCCCTGCGAACCGATCAAGACCCAACTCGGGTTGTTGGCATCCGCAGCATAGTAGAGGTCGAGGGTGTCGTCCGCGCCGGTGTTCCAGGCCCAGACGGTGGCCTCCACCTGCACGGTGGCGCCGGCGGTGAAATCACCGCCGCCGACGGTCGAGACGACGATGCGGTCGTTCGACTCGTCGGAGTGGTAGGTGCCCGAGGTGCCGTCGGTGCAGCTGTCGAGGGTGTTCGGCTGGTTCGGCTCGGCCGGACTCAAGCCGTTGCGGCTGTCGAGCAGCGTCCCCGAGTCACAACCGCTGCCCACCGCCGCGCAGGCCGGAGCGCCCAAGCCGGCGTTGTAGACCGCGTTCTGAGGACCGCCGCCGCCTTCGCAGATGTCGGTGGTCTCGTTACAGGTCTGGGAGCCAGAGCACGGCGTGATGCCCGCTTCACAGCCGATGGCCGCGTTGCAGGTCTCGGAACCGTCACAGAACTGGCCGTTGTCGCAAGCGCTGTCGTCCGGCGCGTTGTTGCAGGAGTCGGCCCCCTCGTTGCACGAGTCGACGGTGCAGCTGATGCCATCGTCACAGTTGGGCGCGGTGCCCGCTTGACAGTCATTGATCGCGTCGCAGGTCTCGGAACCGTCACAGAACAGACCGTTGTCGCAGGCGCCGTTGTCCGGCGTGTTGTCACAGCTGTCGGTCGCCTCGTTGCAGGAGTCGACGGTGCAGCTGACGCCATCACCACAGCTCGGCGCGGTGCCAGACTCACAAACGCCAGTGCCGGTGTTGCAGGTCTCGGAGCCGTCGCAGAACAGACCGTTGTCACATTCAGCGTTGGTGGTACAGCCACCCGCAGTCTCGACCGCGAAGACGACGTCGTCGCGATCATTGTAGGTGCCGGCCGAGCACGCGTCATTGGTGCTCTGGTAGCGAAACTGAGCGCGCACCGCCTGCAGGCCGCCCGACGGCAAGGTGTATTGTGCCGAGAGGGTCTGCTCGCCGGCCGAGGACGGAGTGATCGAGGTGATCAGCGTCCAGCTCGGGTTGGTGGCGTCCGCCGCGTAGTAGAGGTCCAAGGTGTCGTTGGACGGGGTTGTCCAGGCCCACACCGTGGCTTGAATCTCTACCGTGTCACCTTCGGAGAAGTTGCCACCGTCAAGGGTCGAGATGACGACGCGCTCGTTCGACTCGTCGGATTGGTAAGTTCCGGCACTGCCGTCAGCGCAGGAGTCGGCGAGGGTGTTCGGCTGATTGGGCTCCGGACCGAGGTTGTTGCGGCCCGCCACCAGAGCGTTGGTGTCACACGAGCTGCCCACGGTGAGGCAAGCCGGCGCCTGGTAGGTGCCGTTGAAGGCTGCGTTCTGCGGTCCACCGGAGCCCGATGGAATGACGTTGACGGCGACCGAGTCCTGGGCGCTGCCGCAGCTGGTGGTGGCGGTGACGGTGTAGGTGGTCGTGGTGGTCGGTGACACCGAGGGCTGAGCAGCCGTCGAGCCACCCGGCGACCAGGAGTAGGTGTGGCCGGCCAGCGCCGACGTGCCGAGGGTGGTCGAATCGCCCTCGTTGATGGTGCGGTCGGCGCCGGCGTTGGCCACCGCCTGTGGCGTGCAGCCGCCACCCACCGGGATGCCGACAGCATAAACGTCCACCGAGTCGGCACTGCCGCCGCCCTCGTTGCGGTTGTCGGTGTAGATGCCGACGACATCGTTGAGCACGATGTCCATACCGTTGTAGTCACCCCACTCGAAACCGTCGTTGATGTTGGGGGAGATCTCGTCGGTGACCCGGGTCGGCGCGGTCCAGGTGACGCCACCGTCGGCCGAGGAGCTGTAGAACAGATCGACGCCGGTGCGGTTGGCGACCCGTCGGGTGTCATAGAAGATCACGTGCACTTGACCGTCCGGCCCCACCGCCATCCAGGGGTTGAAACGGTCGACGTTATTGGAGTCAGCGGTTTCGTGCGGCGTCGAGACACTCCAAGTGTTACCGCCGTCGCGCGAGTGCGCGACCTGAATGCGGGCGTGGTTGTTGGCCGCGGTGCCGCTCTCCGGCCCGGTGGTGTCGAGCCAGGCAGCGTAGATGCTGTTGGCGAAGGGGCCGCTCGACAGGTCGACGTCGACCGACACGTAGATGAACGCGGACCGAGTCTCCATCGCCGGGATCGGGAAGTCGAAGCTGGCCTCAGTGGGGGCAACCTCGATCACCGAGCCGAAGCTGGCGCCGCCGTCGGTCGACTTGCGCAGCAGGATCCGTTGGCTGTTGGTAGCCGGCCAGATGTAGTAGACATTGCCGGACTTGTCGGTGGCGATGTCGGAGCCGATACCGCGCTGATCGGTTGCCGAGGAGAACGCCTGGATGGCCCAGGTGTCGCCGAAGTCGGTCGAGCGCGCGAACTGCATCACATTCTGCTTGTGGTAGGTGATGTAGATGTTGTCGACGTGGGGTGAGGTCGCGAATTTGTCGACATGCACAAACTGCTTGTCGTTCAGTGCGTCATTGGTCAGCCGCCGGCGCGAGCTGGAGAGGTCGTTCCAGGTCTGGCCACCGTCGGAGGAGCGGTAGAACAAAATGTCGCACACCGAGCCGCACTCGCCGAGAGCGGAGGCGTAGGCTAGGGAGCCGTCGAGCGACCAATCCACCGTCGGATCACAACAAGTGTTGCCGAGGGGCAGCGCCGCGGCCTGGTTCCAGGTGGTGCCGCCGTCGGTGGAATAATGCATCTTCTGTCCCGAGCCCGGACCGTTGGTGCCGGCGATCACCTGATCGACGTTGATGTGGTTGATTTTGATCGCCGACTCGGCAGCGCCGTTGGGTGTGGTCACCCGCACTTCGCCGACCAGCGCCTTCTCGAGCTCTTCCAAACCGTAGGTCTCGTACTTCTCGAGGGGATACCCTCCCTCACCCTTGACCAGGCGATAACGCTCGCCGTGGCGTTCGACTTTGCGGTAGAGCTTGCCATCATAAAGATAGCCGCCATGGCGCAGCAGGAAGACGTTGAGCATGCTGCGCGGGTAGAGTGCGATCCCCTTCTGGATGTCGGGCCAGGCCTTGAGCACCTCGACCCGATAGAACGCCGGCACCGCGCCGCCGAGCTCGGCCTCGCTGTCGGCGAGCAGCTTCACGTCCTCCTGGGTGAGTTGGTAGTTGCGGTCGTCCCATTGCCCGATCTCGGCCAATGCGGAGTAGTCGACCCGCGAGTCGACACCTTTGTGCTGAAAAACCTGTTGAGCGTGTGCTCCGGGCACCCAAGCCAGCGAAAGGCAGAGTGCGACCGTGCAGGTGATGACGGTGGTGATTGTCCTCAAATACGACATGATTCTCCCCTGGCGTCGTTCGGTGATTTTTCCGGTGGGCGTACCCGACGCAAGTAAGGCGCACCGGCGGGCGCAGGTCGAGCCGATCCGTGCGGCATTCCCTGCAAACAAAAGCTTGTATGCACCTTTGCCTATCAAGAGTCGTGCCAGTTCGTCGGCTCACAGAGTCGGTGAGCCGCCATCGCAGAGGGCTGCGTCTATCTCTGCTCAAGAGTGGAATTGGTGGCTGGCGAGCAGACTCTTGCCGATGACCACGGGCAGGCGGCCGGCCGATAGCTCGGCGATTCTCAGGTCTGAGAAAAACGGCGTGTCAGGGGTCTCAATGCTGAACATGGTTAACTATTTTTGATCACATCCGAAACGCTCATCGTCCAGTCGCGCCGGCTGGGCGCCACCACCTGCCCAAGTCGCGGGTGGACCGAGACCCCGATTCGAGCACCTACTCACCTCTGCAGCAAGACATCCTCCCGTGAGAACATATGCTAAGATAGTGAGTTACTATCCGAATGGGCTTTCTCAGATGTCGGTATCCTCTGGGGCGTCGACCCAAGTTGGCGTCATCTAAAACTGGTGAAGGGAGAATAAATTTGGATGTCAAGAGACCTGAAACTTTGAAGGCTCAATACCGGAGTATTCCAAAACGGGTCTTGTGCCATAGCTCATCGAGCGATGGAGGCTGCTAGTCTTAGCCGCTCTTTTCACAAAAGCCGGCCAGGCATCCCGATGCCGGAGCCTCGCTCAACATTAAAGATCTCGTTGTTAGCTTTACATCGACACTCGAGAGCATCGAAACGTCCTTAGGAAAGAGTACATGAGCATCTATCCCTACCCCGCGTCAATTTCTCCAGGAAGGCTCGACCAGGCCACTGGGTATGAACGACACGGATTGGAGCTTCGCCGATCCCCAACCTGCTGATCAAACCACCAACTACATGTGGATCGACGACCCCGAGAAGATGGCTGAGGCATCAAAAACCTTCGAAAGATTCTTCAGCCCACAGCGCGCTCTCGGCCCAGGAGACGCCAAGCGGGCGAAAGTTCAAGGATCACCGTCATGAGTGACGTCTTTCTCAGTTACGCGCGGGGAAACGCCGAGAGCGCCGAGGTCTTGGCGAGAGCGCTTGAGCGCGCGGGCTTCTCGGTGTGGTGGGATCGCAAGATCCTGGCCGGGAAATCATACGACCAGGTCATCCGCCAGGCGCTCGCGGAGGCCGGCTGTGTGATCGTCTTGTGGTCCAAAGAATCGGTCGATTCGGATTGGGTCAAAGACGAGGCGGCGGAGGGGAAAGAGCGCGGCGTCTTGGTGCCCGTGCTGATCGATCCGGTGGAGATTCCGCTCGGCTTCGGACGTCTGCAGACGGCCCGCCTGATCGGCTGGGAGGGGGAGGCCGCTCACCCCGATTTTCAACAGCTGGCGCACTCGATTACAGCGATGCTCGGCCGCACAGCAGAGATCAAACCGTTTCACCCGACCGCGAAGAAAAAGCAGAAGAAAAAATCGTTGTCAAAAGGGGTGCTGGTCGGCTGTGGCGTGGCCGCGGCGCTAGGTTTGGCGCTCGTCATCGGTCTCGCGATGCTGTCGGCGATGATGGGAAGCGATGAGCCGAAGAGCGAAACGCTGCCTTTCGGGACGACCTCCTTGCCACCGGAATCGTTACCGCCACCAACGTCGGCGACCTCGACCACGATCTATCTCCAGTACACCGGCGATTCCTTCGGCGGCTGTTCACTCAACCTGCGCTGGATGATCGGTAACTCGGGGATCAATCCGACTCTGAATCCGCAACCGGTACCCGGCGTGCCCATCGGACAGATCCAGTTTCAGGTCGACGGCACGATCCAATGTCCTTACAGCGGCTTCTGCAACGCCGCCGGCAGCGGCATGATCACGGTCGAGCCCAACGCCACCTACAACATCTTATGGCAACAAACCGGGCCGGCGACCTGTGGCGCCAATCTGCAGCGAGCGTTCTGATAACTCGTTGCAAACACGGGCCACCAGCGCTCCTTCGGTAGCCTTCGCTTGTAGTGCTGGGAGGCCTGGGGTACCGAGTGGTGCTCCCCGCTGCCCCAGGAGCCAGGCGCACCCTACTTTTTGTTCGAAGCCTTCCTCTGCAAGATCGGCTTGTCCGACCTCCCGTTTCCGTACATCGCTAACGTTCCCTTTCGGTTCTCATCAACGCGGACTATGACGCCATTTACCAAGGTCGGTCACGGGAACTCACGCTTCCGGGTGACTTTGGTACCGGTGATGCCCCATTCGAGGCGATCGAGCGCCGGCTCGCTGAGGCCGGCGCGGAGGTCGACCCAGGTGTATTGAGTGAGAAAGAGCGGCAAGACGGGCTGGTCGCCGGCACCTGGCAACAAGACGGGAATCACCGGCATGCCGCGGCGGACGCACTCCGATAGCGACGCCCGCATCTCGGGAATCTCCCACGGGCCGAGGCCGCTCTTGCCGACGAAGACGGCGGAGCTGCGGACGGTCCTGAGGATCTCTTCGAGCCCTTCCTGCCACGGCCGGCCAGGGACTAGCTGTTCTTCGTCGAGCCAGGGCGTCAAGCCGCGCTCTTCGATCGCTCGCGCCACCGGCCGCACGTCGTCTTTGTCGCGCCCGTTGTGGCTCAGGAAGACGTCGAAGTCGCCGGTGCGGACTCGAGGCTCGGCGCTGGCGCGCGACGGTGTCCCGGCCCTCAGCGCCCGGACGTGACGGCGGGCTTGCCACCACTGGCGGACGAAACGGCCGGCGATCAGCAGGGTGGTCAGTCCCCAGATGGCGACCAGCGGGTAGGCCAGGTCGATCCACAGCAGGGCGAAGCGCATCGCCGCCGCCGCGGTGACGACAACCAAGGCGGAAAGGTAGAGCGCGGTCCGCAGCAGCTTCCGCCGCGGCACGCCGCGAGCCTCCCGTACCGCGAGCAGGTAGCACAGCAAGAAGATCAGCGGAAACGTGGTGCGCCGATCGATGCGGCGTATGAAGTGCCCGGTGCGCAGCCCATGGGCGGCGTAGGCGTGGACGACGACCCCCTGACGCTCGCCGAACGGGGTGTCGACGCGGTCACTGTCAGCCGCCGTGCCAACGATCAGGAAACGGTCCCGTAGCTGGTCGGCGTCGATGTCGGGCGAGAAGGGCTCGACGCGGATGCCACCGGCGGGTTCGAGGAATTGCAGCAAGCCGCGACTCGGACCGTGAACGCCTTCGCCGAGCAGCGACGCGATGCGCCAACTGAGCGACGGCAAGCCGCGGTTACCGGGCAGATCGATCGGCACCATGCGGACGCGACCGTCGGCCTCCCGGTAGCCGGCGAGGTGGCCGAGGCGGGTGAAGGGCAGAGCCGCGGCGAGGCTGGGCGTCGAACGCGGACGGAAGATCCTGCCGTCGCGACGGGCGTGGCGATACCCGAAGACGACCGGTAGGCCTCGGGCCTCGGCCTGGTCGAGCATCTGAACGAGCAACCGGTCGCTGGCGGATTCTTGTGCCAGGAAGTAGTCGAAGGCGATCCCGCGAGCGCCGGCGTCCACGGCCTTGCGGATCAGGAAGGCGAAGTTGCGGCGCGCGTCTTCCCGCAGCTTACCGGCGAACGAGGGCAAGGTGACGACCACCAGGTCGTCGGCCGGCGGTGCGTCCGGCGCCCAGCGGTAGTGCCAGTCGCCCCAGCGGTCGAGAGCCAGGAAGTTGCGGGGCACCGCCTGCTCATAGCTGGCGAGCAGCACCTGGGGACCGGAGAGCAGCTGGCTGCCGGCGGCGAAGGAGAACAGCAGGCAGTAGGCGAGGAAGAACACCAGGAAGCTGGGTCCGAGGGCGATGGGCCGCTCGTCGAGCTGCCAGAACGCCCAGGCGCCGACGGTGGTCGCCAGCAGGACGGCCGCCGCCGCCCACGAGCCGGCGCTGTCAAGCAGTAACAGGAAGACCACGAGGGCGGGTATCGCCAAAACGAACAACCGCACGATATCGAGACGCAACCAGGCGAGCATCGGGCCCCTTTCGTCAGCGGCCCTGGCCGAGGCTGGCGCAGTGCCGCAACTCGTCGTCGGTCAGCAGCTGGTCTCGGGCATGCAGACTGGTCGCTCGCTTGGCGTAGCCGGGGGCCTTGCGGCTGCTTTTGCCCTCGAGCTCGCGGTAAGCGAGCGCCAGGGCGTAGTAGTCGCGCGAGCTTACGCTGCCGGCCTTGACTTTCAACTCGCCGGCCTCGATCGCCTCTTTGTATTTCTTCTGCTGGACGAGCGTCCAGGGAATCGGGACGATCAGAGCCGGCGGCAGGTCGGTGACGATCAGGGGCGACGATTGCAGCTGCCTGGAGTCGATCTGGTAGACCTGCATCTGTTCCTGGGTGCGCACGCCGCCAACGCGGAGGTTGTAGTTAGCGGCGGCGGGCAAGGCGTACTGCAGTTGGGCCTTGGCGAGGTCGACGCGCAACTGGGTGTCCTTGGGCTGGGCCAGCACCATTTGGTGAACCCGGGCGAGGTTGTTGGTCGCCGTCGTCTCGTTGCTGATCGCCAGGCCCGTCGCCTTGGCGTTGACGACATCGAAGCGAGCGTAGCGCTGCGCGGTGGTAGCAAATTGCCGGGGAGCGATAAGGGTCACCGCGGTCTTCTGATTGACCATGCGCATACTCTTGCCGGCGCGCAGCCACTTCGTCTTCTGCCGCGGCTGTAACTTCTGCTTCGGCAGCCGCCACTCCACCCGGCCGTCATAAACCAGACACTCGAAGTCGGGCTGGTTCGATCGGCGGACGAGATGCACTGAATACTGCGTGCCTTCCGAGCCCAGCACCACACCGCCGGCCTCGATCTCGGTCGGCTGGTCGGTCAAGACGTCGACAGTACCGCTCAGGAAGTTGACGGCACAGTCGACCCCTTCTCCCGGTACGTCGACCAGCACTCGGAAACTTTCAGTGAAGCGCAGCAGGCTGCCGCCAGCGCACTCGAGCTCTAAGGCGAAGCCACCGGGGCCGCTGGTCAGCAGGTCCCCAGGTTCCAGCGTCATGCCGACGCGCACCGCAGGCTCGTCGGTGAAATCGGCAAAACGCGTCAAGCGGATATCGGTCGTTTCCGTCAGCGGCTCGAGATCGTGCGCCAGCGACTTGATAGTGGCCTGGGGCTCGGCGGTGGCAGCGAGCAGGAAGCAGCCGAGAAATACTATCGAGACGATACGACCGGTCGATACGGTCCGAGCAAGGACAACTGTCGGCGACATGTTCACCTCCGAAATACGTGGCCCCGGTTCGAGAGGGGCTCGGCAGAGACAACGGTCGGACGCCGCCGAAGCCCCGCTTCGTAGCGTCACCCTGTCAAGATCATACTACCCGTGCAGGGTGGAACGCTGTTCTAAGACCGGAGATTGATCGGTTAGGGACTGCAGGCGCCAAGGCTATTCCTCATTAAAAGCCGAGGAATCGAGTCAGGAATTGCTATCGGTTGGGTAATTCCTTACTAGAAGGGCGAAGATCGATCGGAAGACGCCGATCAAATGCTGGTGACGCTGCCGATCTGGCGGCGTCGATCTCACCCCAAAACAAGGAGACCGAGTATGAAACAAGTCACCGTAGATCGAAACGGGTGCATTCGGCTGATACTCATGGTGATGGCGCTGATCCCAGGGGCGGCGATGGCGCAGATCGAAACGCCGCCCTACACGGCGCAGGGGATCAACGTGTGGTCGCACAACTTTCAAGACATGTATTACGTCCAGCCGCACAACACCTATGACCATGGCAGCTCGTTGACTGGATGGTTCAACGCCGGATTCCGTTCCGTTGAGCTGGATGTCGTGTACCAGTACGGCTGGCAATACAATCCCAACGGGCCGATCGTCGCCCATGGCGGTTCGGGAGAGCAAAACAACTGTACGTCGGGCTCGGCCAACGATCGCCTTGGCCATTGTCTTCAAGACATCATCAACTGGACGAATTCGAATCCCACCGCCGAGCCGCTGCTGGTGCTGGTGGATATGAAGGGCAACTGGACTGGCGCACATATCGCCCTGCTCGACGAGTACATCAGTACTTTCCTGGGCAGCACGCTGTATTCCTTCAATGATCTCTACTTTGACTACCTGGTGCCCCAGGGTGGCTCGGGATTTCCGCGGGCCCTGACGGCGCAGCATGGTTGGCCGTTGGTGAGCCAAATGCGTGGCCAGGTGGTCATCGGCCTGACCGGCGGCAAGCTCTTTTCGGTCAACCAACGAATGCAAGACGGGCTCCAAGAGCTGTATTTCAACTACAACCGCTACCCGGAGACCTTCATGTGCCCCGATGTGGAAAGCGACCCCAACGAGCTCAATGTGGGTGGCACCATCGACGGCATCAGCAACGGCAACTCCCAGTTTTTCATCTGCTCGAATCTCAAGTCGCGGGACCACTATCAAGTGACGGCGAACCGGGCAGCTCAGAACAATCAAATCATTCATTTGTGGGGTGACCACGTGTACGGTAATACCAGTTTCACCTACAACTACATTGCGGTGGCTCATGGCATCCAGGTCATCGGCCAGGACTTGAGCCAGCCGTCGTCCGGGACAACTTGGGGAGGCAGTATCCCGTATGTCGGCGTGCGGCGTTCGCTACCGGGCTATTTCAAGCTCCGACCCACCGACAACACCGGCCTCTGTATGGACGTCGAGGGCGCCTCATACAAGAACGGTGCGGATCTCAACCAGTGGAGCTGTCACAGTGGCAGCAACCAACGTTTCGTGTACACCGCGGAAGGCCAGCTCAGACCCCGAGGCAACAACAAGTATTGTGTGGATATCGACGGTGGTGATGCCGGCTGGAGTAAAAAGATGCACCTCTGGGATTGTGATGGAGGCTCCAGCGAGAAGTGGCAGATCACTCCGGAGGGGAGATTCAGAAGCCATGAGAATACGAGCTACTGTATGGACTCTACGTCGTCGACCTCGGTGGGGGTGCAGTTCCAGACCTACATCTGTGGCAACTGGGATCGAGAGTACTTTTGGCTCGAGGCGGTTCCGGATTGGAACCAGACCTCATTCTGAGAAACCACGTGATCCCGCCCGACGACGCCCTACTCTTCTTCTACGATCTCTAGAGATTTCGTAACGCAGAGTTGGCGGAAAAGAACCGTTCTCAGCGTGGCCTGACTTTTGCCACAGCCTGCTAGGTTGATTCTTGAACGAGGTGTTTTGTGAAGTTCTGTAAACAGTTGACCGCCGGATCCGTCGTGTGGGCTACGATATTTGCTACGGCTTCGTTTGCCCAACCTGCCATCAACCCGATCACGTCGAAAGTGAAGAACGTCGAAGCGCAGTTCTTCACCATCAATGACCATGGTACACCCTCCGGTTTCACGAGAGGCTCGATCGACCCAGACAAGAACGCTCACTACCAAGGTATCTCTCGGCATCCCAGCCGAGACGGGGTGTTCTTCTTGAGCAAAAGTGGTGACGCTGATTCAGATCCCGCCATGTTGGGCGTCTACCTGGGTAACGAAAATAGCACCCGGCAAATGAACCACAATCTATGGGCCAAGGGCGCCACGAATACTCATGGAACCAACCCCATAGGGTCAGCCTATACGTATTGGGAAGATACCAAGAACGAAGTGTGTAACCACTTTGGAGGCATTCAG
>JAJCXQ010000724.1 GCA_029263355.1 Acidobacteriota bacterium
GAGCCCAAAGATGCGGGGGAACCCAGTGCGACCGGGCCAGACAGAATCAATGCCGCACGACAGCGCGCGCAGTTCCTCGATGGCCTGCGCGAGGACTTGCGCACAATGCAGGTGCCCTATTACCTGTCTGAGCAACTCTTGCACCTCATCAACAGCTTCTACTGGGCGAACGATCGAGATGTGATCTGGGACGAGAGCGTCGAGCTCGTTCCCGTCGTTCTTTCGCTGCGGGCCAAGCTGGCCGCCGAGGCCACATGGTGGAAAGCTGGCCACCCGATCGACCTCCAACCCTATGAAGTCTACAGTGAAATGGAACGTGACGAAGTGCGGTCACTGCGCCTCAAGGAGCGTCTTTCTACTTTCCTGGATCCGGAGCTACCGCAGCTCTTGGACGCGTTCCGCGCCTATTTCTTCAACCGACATCTGGCCAACTACCAGAGCAGCGAGATGCCGGACCTCAATCTTCGCTATCGCGGCTCAATGCACCAAATGCTCTCCGTCGCCAATATGATTCTCGATGTACTCTCCGACGCCTTGCTCGGCCATCGCGCCTGTCTGGCGGTAATCGGCAATCGAGCCTCACCGGAGCTCGTCAACCCCTGTGGCATCACAGTTGTGCATCTAGCGCCGACGACGATCACTCAACCGCTTCTTCTCGAGTCACTCGGTCACGAGATCGGTCATCAATTCATGCGCGAGGCGATCCGTGACGCAGAAGAACCCAACTGGCGAGATGACAACCCCTGGCTTTCCCTACCTCACGGTGAGCATCCCAATCAAGAGGCCTTTATCCATCTCAAGAAATCGTTAGAAGACGTGAATCGGGACGTCTACCTCGGAAAGCTTGGCGACGAACGATCGAGCGACGAAGTCAGGCTGTTTGTTGTCGCCTGCAGCGACTTCATCGAGCTTCGTTTGCTCGGCTACAAGAGTTGGCAGAGTTGGGTCCAGAGTTTCTTTCTGCGAGTTCTATTGACGGCACAACCGATCGGTTCGTTACAAACCGACGACAACCATGTGCCCGTGATCGACAGCGAAGGCTTTGAGACCGCTCTTTTCCGCAGCACCGTTGTTCTCGCCCTCGATTTGCTGGCGCATGCCCCCACTACGCCGAAGCTCGAGACCTTCAGAGACCGCGACCTCGCTGACCTGCTGGACGAGCTTCGAGTCCTCCTGATCGAGCAGACGGTAATCGGTCCTCACGAGCGGATCGCCCGCATCATCACCGAAGAGACGCACTGGAAAGAGCTTTGTGAGCGCCTGCGGCGAAGCGTTCCCTGGCTCCAGAGCCAGAAATCCTTGAACAAGGTGTTCTCCTTCAGCCAGAAGCTTGCCGGAGTCGCCGGCCATGGAGCGGTGGCCACTACCAACAAGTATCTTCCTGCGGTTCGATTAGCGTTCCACAACCTCCGGCAGGTCACCCTCGAACAGCTCCTGCCCTCCGTCCTAGTTCGGCATTGGATGGGAGCTCAGGAGAAAAAGCGCTGGCGTAGCGGCGACCTGCCGCGCCCCCAGTCGGTCGAAGCGACACTCAATCCTCTCGAGATTTGGATCGAGCACCTCGAGAACGCCCCGACAACCTCGCCAGAGGCCAGACGGCCCAAGACGGCTCTTTTTCAGCGCGGCGCCCTGGTAAGCCGTAGTAAATCAGTCCGTAGCAAGATGACGCGGGCGCTGAGTGACTTTTACCTTCGTCTCATTCCACTCGTTCCCTCGTGGCGGCGCGCAGTGCTCGAAGAGGCCGAGCAGATGGTGGACGCCGGCTCCGGCAAAGACGACGAGTCACCATCCCATGCATGATATTTATGGCCAAGCACTCGACCGTTTAGCTCAAGCTAGCCGCGAAGGGAGACTTTGCCCGGTGGTTGGCGCTGGATTGAGCGCCCAGGCTGGCGCGCCAGATTGGACCGAGCTGATCAAGAAACTGGCCGAGAGCTTCGTCTGCGATGCCGACAATCCCAAGATCTGGGGCGATCTCCCTTGGGCCTTCGAGCTCTTGGGCAACCATCCCGACGGATGGGAGAAGGTTCGTCAGCTGCTCTATCAAGGCACCAGTGAAGGCGCGACGTGGACGGATCGTTCACGGACCGAGGAATGGTCACTCTATGATCTTGCTGTGCTCGCGATCCTCGGAGCGTTTATCGCACCCAATCGTCCCTATCACGTACTCACCTACAATCTCGATACCCTCCTCGAGGAACAGATCCTGGCCTTGGGCCATCGCGCAGTGGCGATGGTCGGCGATGTCGAAATCGACCGCTTTCGAGGATCGGAGGCACCGCGTGCCGGTTATCCGTCGGTAAGTCGGAGACCCGCGCTACCAGCCAATCATCGAGTCACGGTACGGGTAGCTCATCCCCATGGTGTCATCCTACCGCCGGGCATCGATGATCGAAAATGTCGAGGTTTCGGCGGCGAAAGATTCCTGCTGGCGCCCATCATGTCGACAGCCGACTACGAAGATCTCTTGAACGAACCGTTCGGTGAACGTAATCTGTTACAAGTTCGCAGCCTGCTGACCTACGAATGCCTCTTCTGGGGTTTTTCGTTGACGGACCCCAACGTCCGTCGGCTGGTTCGCCTCGCTGGCAGCTTTCGAGAGCGAGATATGAACCGACTCGAGCGCAGACAGTGGCAGCATGTCATCCTGATGAAACTACAGGGTTGGAACGGCACGTCTGGCTCCTATCAAGAGTCCTTTGACGCGCGTCTTCAGATCAAGCTGCGGGAATTCGGTATCCTGCGACTCGGCCACGGCAGTCATACCCAGCACCAAGCGCTTGTTAGAACGCTCCTCCAGCGTATCAACCACAAAGCAGAATTTCAGTGGTAGGAAGCGAACTCAGAGCCCACCTAAGGCCTCTGCCGGGTCGATTCGTCTAGGCTCATCAATCCCGGTTTTTGGCGCGCAGGTCACCCATTGCGGGTCCTGCGGTCAAGCGCCGAAAGGGGCGGGCAAATCCATGCCGCGCTTCACCGACAAAATCAGTCGACCCGCCCAGCGGCTCGGCGAGGGGATAATACAAGTCTCGATCCTGGACCTCTCCTACCGAATCCCCGATCACGGTTCGAAAGCGTAGTTCGTATTGTGCGAGCTTCGCCGAACGCTCTTCGCTGCTCAAATTGGGCCTTGTCATATCGGTTCCGTCCTTCAATAAGGGATGAACTACACAACCAGGAGCATGCGCTATTCCGTCATCTCACTTTCCATCTTCATGGTTTCCACCGAACCGATGACTTGGACTGTGAGCTTGGCTTTTCGAGATGTCAACATCGTATCACGGCGTAGAAACTGTAGCACGCACCGCTCTGACTAGGGTACGGTCGTCGCCCTCTTTTTAGTCTACGATCACCTCCGTCTCAGTGAGAGAGGCTCTCGCCTGCTCACCATCCCTGTCGCTTTGTTGTTCTGGAGCTTCGCCGCTTAGGGCCTCGCCGACCCATCCACTGCTCCACGGTGTCCGTAGAAGCCTTGACGCCGTTCAAAACCCACATTGCGCCCCATAATCTCGATCCACAATCTCGACCTAAAGGATACGCCATGCCGGATTACTGCGTTTCGCGCTCGCTTCGGCTGCTTCTTGCCTCGATGATGGTCCTCAGCCCGAACCGATTTCCATGATCACCGTGGACCCATTCCCCAATAGCGTACCGCTGGGAACCTTCACCATCGCCTGCGAGAGCCCACTGTTGTTCGCCGATAACTTCGAGGACGGCACCATGAGCAACTGGTCGAGCTCGAGGTAAACAAGTCTCGAGGTTAACAAGCAGGGTTAGCTTTGAGTCATCACCTGCTCGCGTAACCTGCAGGCGAAGGGCAGCAGGCTGTGCTGATTCAACGCCCGGCCGTCTAGCACGTCGCAACGAACCTCGATGATCTGCGGATCCTTGCGAGACACCGAGTTGATACGCCAACGGGCTTCAGAACTCGCCGCCTGAGCTGCAGCTTCACAAAGCAAACCAACTTTCGCCGCGCTCTCCCGCCGCGCTCTCCCGCTACACGCTCCCGCAAAACTGCGAGGAACCGCTCGAGCTCCTAGATTTTCAGCCACATTCAATATAGCTGAGCGAAAAGTCTATGCTCTTCCCCTGGGATCAGCTGTCAAGCCTCGAGGGCAATCCGGCTTGACAAGCAACAGCCCACAAATAAACTACCGGCCGACCGGCAGGTCACCTTTCGGTCGGCAGGGCACGAGGCTCATTCATGGCTAACAAACCTGGCAAAAAATCGAAGTCAACTTCGGTTGATCCCAAGGATCGACGGCGAGAGATCCTCGAATCAGCCGCCCGCCTGATCTGTGAGAAGGGCTACAACGGGACGTCTTTAAGGGACATCTCCGAAGCCTGCGGTCTGACCAAGGCCGGTCTTTATCACTACAGCCGCAGCAAGGAACACTTGCTGATCGAGATCATGAACTATGGCATGGACATCTTCGAAGAGCAGGTCCTTTACCAGGTGATGCCGATCTCTGATCCGGTCGAGCGACTGCGCGCCTGTATGCGCAAGAATGTCCATTTGGTCACCGATGATCGGACCAAAGAGGTGACGATCATCCTGCACGAACATGCCACCCTCACCGGTGAGGCCCGAGCCCACATCAACGCTCGCAAGAAACGGTACGTGCGTTTTCTCGAGTCCTCCTTCACCGAGGCGATGCGTGACGGTCAGTTGCGGGTGGTAAATCCCACCGTGGCCGCTTTTTCGTTCCTCGGCCAGGTGTTGTGGATTTACAAGTGGTACCGAGCCGACGGTGCGATCGGCGCTGACGAGTTGGCGGCAGAGATGGAGCGCCTGTTCTTCGACGGTTTGGAAACGCCACCGGTACCCGAATCGAAACCAGCTTCCAAGGAAAGGGTTCACTGATGACACGCGCACGCTGGACGGACTTGGCCACAGCCGTGGCCTCGGTGGAAGACGGCGCCTTGATCGCACCGGGTGGATTCATGCTCGGCCGGGCGCCGATGGCGCTGGTCTTCGAGCTCGTTCGCCAGCAACACTCCGGTTTGCATGTGATCTCACTGCCCAATCCGTTGCCCGCAGAGATTTTGGTGGCGGCCGGGGCGGCGTCCAACGTCGAATTTCTATTCGCTGGCGTTACCCTCGCCGGCCGCGTCTGGCCGATGCCGTCGATCAAACAGGCGATCGAGTCCGGCACCATCGAGTGGCAAGAGCACGACGGATACCGTGTTGTCCAACGGCTGCGGGCGGCGGCCATGGGGCTGCCTTTCCTGCCGGTTCCGGACTACGGCGGCAATGATTTGGCGCGCAGCGATCCGCTGCCGACCGTCGCCGATCCGTTTACCGGCGAGCAGGTGCCGGTGGAACGTGCCATGTACCCCGATGTCGCCTTGATCCACGCCCAGGCAGCTGACGACGACGGAAATCTCTACATCGAAGACCCGACCACCGACTTGGTGATCGCGGGGGCCGCGCGCCGGGTGATTGCGACCGCCGAGAGACGTGTCCAGCGGGTGCCCAAAGCAACCATCCCCGGCCTGATGGTCGATTTGCTGGTCGAAGAGCCCCACGGTGCTTACCCCACCGGCTGCTTGGGTCACTACCCCGCCGACGAAGAACATTTGGTCAGGTACCTCGAAGCTGCCAAGGCGGGCGACGCGTCTCACTATCTCGACGCCATGGTGCGCGGCGGGCGACGGCAAGCCGAGATTGCCAGGCGCGCGGCATGACGTCGACCGCAGGTGACAGAGGCTACAGCCTCGACCGCATCAGCCGGGCGGATCACCTGGTCTCGATGATGGCCCATCAGATTGAGGACGGCATGGTGATCGCGACCGGTGTTGCATCGTACCTCGCGATTCTAGCGATCGCTCTCGCTCGCGCCACCCACGCGCCGCGACTCACCTACCTGGCGTGTGTCGGCTCGCTCGATCCGGCGATGGATGAGCTCCAGCCTTCCGCCGAGAGCCTGAGTTACCTCGAGGGACGCAGCGGTGAGATCACGATTCCCGATCTCTTCGATCACGCTCGACGCGGGCGTATCGACGTCATGTTTTTCGGCGCCGCCGAGATCGACGGCCATGGCGACACCAATCTGTCAGCGGCTGGCAGTCTGGAGCGTCCAACATTCAAGTTTCCTGGGGTCGCTGGCGCCGCAACCTTACGACGTTGGGTCCATCGGCCGATTCTCTCGATCTCCCGTCAGAGCCGGCGTAACCTTGTCCCGAAAGTCCAGGTAGCCTCCACCAGCGATCGCCAACGCCGCACCCCGCTCTACACCGACCTTGGTGTCTTCGAGCTCGGAGAAGGCGGAGCACAGCTGGTGGCGCAGCATCCCTGGACCCGCCATGAAGACATCGTGGAGCGTACCGGCTTCGACTTTCGATCCGCCGATCCACTGCCGGTGACCCCAGCCCCCACTGCCGAGGCGGTTGACGCCATACAGGCTTTCGACAAGCAGGGTTTGCGGGAGCGTCTGGTCGGCTGACCCGTATCCTTTCACCTTCCCCTGAAGCTGTCTCCTGACACTCTCTTCCGACACTTTGGACCGATCTTAGCTCGAGGAGTCTGCCATGCAAGCTGTTGTTCTGCACGCGTTCGGCGATGCTTCCAATCTGCGCCCGGAAACTGTCCCGGATCCGACAGTCGGTCCCGGCGAAGTTCTGCTGCGGGTTCACGCGTGCGGCGTTTGTTACCACGACGTGATCAACCGTCGTGGCAATCTTCCGCGCACCCATGTGCCGGCAATCCTCGGCCACGAAGCCGCGGGTGAGGTCATCGACATCGGTCCCGGGGTGGAGGGTTGGTCGATCGGCGACCGGGCCGCTACGTTACAGCGTTTGTCTTGTGGATCCTGCCATCACTGCAACGCCGAACGTCAAAGCCTGTGTAAACAAGACAACCGTTTCTTCGGCGAAGAGCTTCCCGGCGGTTACGCCGAGTACATGGCGGCGCCGGTAGCCGGCTTGGGAAGAGTTCCCACCGGGGTGTCATGGCCGGTGGCTGCCACCGCCTGCTGCACCGCTGGCACCGCGGTTCATACCTTGCGCACTCGGGCTCGCGTCACTGCTGGCGAAACAGTGGTCGTTACCGGCGCCAGCGGCGGTGTTGGGCTGCAAGTGCTACAGCTGGCCCGTCACGATGGCGCTCGGGTTCTGGCCGTCACCTCGAGCGTGGCCAAGGTTGACGCTTTGAAGGATGCCGGCGCCGACGAAGTGATCGTCGCTCCGGATCTAAAGTTTGCCCGCGCAGTGCGCGAACTGACTGGCGAAGGTGCCAACGCGGTGATCGAGATCGTCGGCAGTGCAACCTTCGACCAGAGCTTGAAGGCCCTCGCCCCAGGCGGCCGACTGGTGGTGGTCGGAAATCTCGAAACCGGGATCGTGCAACTCAATCCCGGCCTGGTGATCGTCAAGGAGTTGGAGCTAATCGGCGCCTACGCAACCACCCAGAGTGAACTGCACGATGCCCTGCAGCTGATCGAAGACGGCGTGTTGCGTCCCTGGGTTTCGGGGGTGCTGCCCCTCGCCGATGCCTGCCAGGCTCACCAGCGACTTGAAGACCGAGAGGTCGTCGGCCGGCTGGTATTACAGCCGACCCACTGATCTGTCGAAGTCAGGTCACGCCGCCGACCTTCCGATAGGATCAACCGTAAGGTTGCCACCTCGAATATCTTCAAGGTGGCCGACCTGCCACGTCTAACCGCAGCCACTAGCTCGAGGAGCTCAGCATGCGATGCCGCGCCGGAGCCTTGTCGCTCTTCACCGTTCTCCTGCCCCTGCTGCTCGTCGCTCAGCTGGCTTGTAGCAACAAGTCTGACCTCGATCAGGCACTCGACGCTCACGCCACAGCCGATCACGCCACAGACGCTGGCCATGCCGAGCATGATGGTATCGCCTGGTTCGAAGGTGACGTCGACGAGGCGTTTGCCCTCGCCAAACAGGAAAACAAACCGCTTTTCCTATACTGGGGTGCGGTCTGGTGTCCCCCTTGCCACTATCTCAAAACCAAGGTTTTTACGCGCCCAGAATTCGTCGCCCAAAGCCGCGCTTTCATACCGGTTTATCTGGACGGTGATACCGAGCGTGCCCAGATCCTCGGCGAGCGTTACCAAACCACAGGTTATCCGACGGTGATCCTGTTCAACCCTGCCGGCCAGGAGATGACCCGCTTGTTGTCGACCCTGCCGGTGGATCGTTATCGCGAAGTGTTGGACCACGCCATGGCGCGGATGCGTCCGATCAAAGAGATCCTCGCCGACGTCGTCGACACCGGGCCGGGCGCCGCGGACCCAATCGACCTCAACCTGCTGGCATTCTACT
The DNA here is from genome assembly GCA_029263355.1 of Acidobacteriota bacterium. Classification (GTDB taxonomy): domain Bacteria; phylum Acidobacteriota; class Thermoanaerobaculia; order Multivoradales; family J023; genus JAAELT01. The sequence goes on from JAJCXQ010000724.1 coordinate 8,281, forward strand.
CCTGGGGGCAGGATCAAGCCGGAGACAGCGTTGCAAACGCAGCCACAGGTTGAAGATCCTCCCCTACCCGAGGCGATACGCTCACATATCCGCGAGCGCATCGCCTGGGCTGGCCAGACCGTCACCGACGATGGCGAAATGCAGGCAGTGACCTCAAGGCGAGCGCTGTCTCGCTTTTTTGCAGCCAAAAGAGATGGCAGCCAGCTGATCCACGCCCTATGAACGCAGAAACTCATGGACGCCGAAACTCGAGAGCACCTACGCGCGGTCAATCATCGGTTCTATGACCGATTCGCCAATGATTTCAGTGACTCACGGCAACGGGCCTGGCCCGGCTGGCAGCGCGTCTGTTCGCACCTCCCCATCACCACGACGCTACCCGCGGTCCTTGATGTCGGCTGCGGCAATGCTCGTTTTGCTTCGTTCCTGAGCAGCCATTGGCGGCCGGATTTCCGCTACGTTGGCCTTGACGGCAGCGCCGAGCTCTTGCGCCAGGCGCAGGCGCGGTCGGAGTCGGTGACCGAAAGCGAACTGCTCGAGGTCGACATCCTCGCAGACAACTTCGAGACCTTGTTAGGGGATCGACGCTTTCAGGTTGTGGCGCTTTTTGGTGTCCTGCACCATATACCGGGCCGCAAGGCGAGACGTGATCTGTTATGCCGGCTCACCGCTCGCCTGGCGCCAGGCGGGCTGCTCGCGATGTCCATCTGGCGCCTCGACCAATCACCGAAATTCGGCCGCAAGGTCATCCCCTGGGAGGCCTACCGTGCGCACCTCGAACAACAACGAGAGCCGACGCTGGTTCTCGACTTGGATCCTGGCGACGTGCTGCTGAAGTGGGCCGGCCAAAGTGATGTCCCAAGGTATTGCCACTTTCCCGATGATGTGGAAATCGATACTTGGATCGAGGATGCCAAGCCTCCACTGGCCGACCGCTTCGCAGCCGATGGTCCGACCGGGCAAGACAACCTCTACTTGCTATTCCGCCAGTCACCCACTGCTGAATGACCGATCTCGCATGATAAAATCCGGCGAATGATGTCTTCGCTGAGGGTCTTTCTCCGCGTTCCATTCATCACCCTCGTCTCGTTGCTTGCTTCCGGCACGATTCTGATGTCGGCTGCCCTGAGCCCCTTCTTCCCAGCAACTCAGCTCCTGCTCCGCAACTCTGCGTTCCGCTGGTGGGGTCGGCAAACTGGACGGCTGATGGGTATGAAGGTCAACCTGGAAGGACAACCGCCAACCGGCCAATTCTTCCTGGTGGCCAACCACGTCAGTTATGTCGACATCATCTTGCTGGCGGCATACATCGACTGCGCCTTCGTAGCTAAAGCAGATCTACGCGGCTGGCCCCTTCTTGGCTGGGCCTTTGACAACGCCGACACGATCTTCGTCGACCGCGGCAGGAAAAGGGATCTACTGCGAGCTATGCAACACGTCCGCAGTCGCCTCGACCGGGGACTCGGAGTGATGATCTTCCCGGAAGGAACCAGCAGCAAGGGAGACCAGGTCTTACGTCTGAAACCATCTCTACTCGAGATCGCCGCCGAAGCTGGCAAACCGGTACATTACGCAACCTTGAGCTACCGAACTCGCCAGGGCGCCCCACCCGCCCACGAAGCGATCTGCTGGTGGGACGACACTCCGTTCGTCACTCATCTTTTGCGGCTCCTAAACCTGCGCTCCTTCGACGCCACGTTGAAGTTCGGAACTCAGCCTATCGCCGCCAACGACCGTAAGACGTTGGCAGAGCAGCTGCGCTCGGCGATGGCCGAGCAGTTTACGCCGATCCTCTGAAGCTCTTTAGTTCAGCGAGCCTTTTCCGGCATCGAAGTCATCGATCATCGGACCGGACTCGCAGGCCTTGACCGCCGAAGTGAGCTCGTCGACATTGATGAGATTCTTGTCGACTAGCAACCGAACCAGACCTCGCAACAGTGACCTGAGCTCCTGAAAGCTGCGAGAGGAGTCTCCTTGCGTACCTTCGCCAATCTCAGCGACGGTGCTTGGATTGTAGGGTCGGGCACCGTAGCGAGACTCAGCATAGTCGTCCACTCGATGCATCTTGTCCGCGGAAGGCAGCTGATACAGCTCGCCATAGAACTCTCCGGGGTCGACACCGATGACATTGAGGATGAGTAGAACCTGCTCTACCCTCAAAGACTTCTGCTTGGTCAACAGCTGACTGATGTAGCTGCGTCCCCAAGCCAACGCTTCTTGGACTTCGAGTTGAGTGAATCCGCGCTCGCGAATCTTGTTGCGCAGAAGGGTCAGGACACGATCAAGCTCTCGTTCTAGGATTACCATGATAGTTGGGATTCTACTGATTCATGCAGAAGTTTCAAGGGTTGTATTGCACGTCGCTTTTCTCCTTACCGCCCGAGCTATTGCAGCAGGGCTCTGAAGATGACTGCCAGATCGAGATTCTCTTATCGCGAGAGAATTACGGGTGAATTCATCTCGACAGTCGTGCTAGGCGTCTATTGCTCTGGCAGTCGCTAGCAGGAATGTTCCACGCCTATTTCAGCACTAACACTTCCAACCGGTCGCCGAGGGCGCGTACTTCCGCGATACGGGGTCCGGTCATCGGGAAATCTAAGACGATGTGGATCTCGTCGCCATTGTGAAATCCGGTCCGAATCTGCTCCAACTCCGGCGTGCCGACGGCTAAGCGGCCGCTAGCGTAGGGGGCCTGGATTCCAGTGATCTTGATCATCTCGCGCGCCGAGTTGTAATTCAGATCGAGATGCTGATACCGGTCCTTGCCGATCTCACCGTCGAGCTCTATGGTCAACAGAGTTCCACCCTCTGAGCGCTGCCATGCCAGGCGATCGACCAGGGTTGCGGGCTTGACCGAGCCGGCGGCTTCGAGCAGGTGGGCTCGAGGATCCTCCGGAACTTCGGCGTCCGGAGCAGCGGCTGGATCCGAGGAGACATCTATCCCAGGCGGCAGATCCTCCGCGACATCAATTTCTTCGACGCCTGCTGAATCTAGCGACTCAGGTCCCGCGGGTTCGGGGTTTGTCGCCGACGGTAGGCCTCGAGCCTCTGCCTGGTCGACAGCGGCCGGCTGAAGCTCCGGCACTTCGGGGGCTGCGAGGTCGCTGGTAACAACGGGATCTCGAGCGGTCGAGGCCCCAAACAACCCGCCGATCGGTTCACGGAAGAAGTAGCCTGCGACTCCGAGCACAATCACCAACACCGCGAGCCCAATCGCTGTTCTGCCTCCAAGAGCGCGCCGCAAGACCGCCATCGGCCCGGTCGTCACTTCCTGGTCGAACAAGTCGTCTTCGTAGTCCTGGATCGCGCCAACCTCGGCGGTGGCTGCGCTTTCGACTTCGCTAGCGGTTCCAACCGAAGTCAACACCGGCAGGTCGGCCGCTCCGGCAACCGGCAAAGCAGAGTCGGCACTGCTGACAGCAGAGTCGGCACTGCCGAAACCAGAGTCGGTACTGCCGAAAGCGGGCGCCTCTGAGGTCGAAGCGGACTCATCTCCCCTCGGCGAACCAAAAAAACCAGGTATCGACTCGTCGGTGAGTGCACTCGGCTCCAAGCTCACCGAGGGCTCTCTAAGCTCCTCAGAGGCTGCGGGGATGAAGCCTGCACCCACAACCGTTGGATCTTCATGAATCTCGAGATGTGCCGCGGCCATCTCGCCCGGGGTGACCACCGGCGTCCCGGCCCCAACAATGGTCGGATCTTCGTCCAATTCAAAAGGAGATTCCGCCAGAGTATCGGCGGAAGAGATCGTCGGCTCTTCTTCGCCGGGCAGGCCCGTTGAAAATCTATGGACCGCCTCGCGATCTTCAACCGCTTCCGCCGCGTCCCCGAAGTTCTCGACGACTCCAAAGTCTTCGGCTCCAAAATCTTCGGCAGCTGCAAGGTCTATGGCGACTTCAAGGTCATCAGTGGCCGCCACCGGCTCGAGATCAAAATCAAAGGTCGGTTCGTCGGCATCGGCCATCAAATCGACTGGTGACGACTGCTCAGGAGCTGTGACACCAAAATCGATGTCGTCGAACTCTTCTGGGCCATCCTT
>JAJCXQ010000725.1 GCA_029263355.1 Acidobacteriota bacterium
AGGAGAGGCGCTCGAGGGCCACTTTGCGGAAAATGTTGGACTTGGCCATAAGAGCAGATCTTTGCGAGCGTTTGTTGACAACTCGGACGGTACTTCGAGGCTCAGAACGGAAGGGTCGTCAAATCCGCGCTGCGGATCGTCCGCGCCTCGGTACCGGTGCGATAAAGAGTGCCGGTCTCGAAGCGCAGATCGACCAACGCCAAGGCGAGGGCGAGCTGCGCCGCGACCCGGCGCTGTTGAGAGGAGGTTAGACGGTCGCGTTGGGTGATCACGTTGACCACCGTCGAGGAGCCGGCGGTGAGTTTCTTGATTTCGTTCGCCAGCGCCTGCTCAAAAAGCTCGACCGCCCGATCGAGTCGGACGAGCTGATCGGCGCTACGACGAACCGCGTCGAGAGCGGTGGGCACCTCGGCACCGATCGATTTGGACGCCAGCTCGACCTGGAGGCTGTTCTGGCGGACGTTCGCCTCAGCCTGGATGAGAGCCCCTTCGGCGCGTCGGTTCAAGATTGGCCACGAGAAAGTCAAGCCGACAGTGGTCGAGAGGCCCGGCACATTGTCGAACAGTGGAGCGTAGAACGTGCCACCGCCTCCTTCGGCGAGTCCACTATAGGAAGGAGTCACGGTCAGGTCGAGCTGTGGCTTCAGGGCGTTGTCTGCCACTCTTCGCCGGAGCTCGCCAGCGGCCAATCGTTGGCGCGCAGCAGCGAGGTCGGCGCGTCGGGTGAGCGCCTCGGCGAGAAGCGCGTCGGCAGCTGGGGGGATGGCCTCGTCAGCCACGGAAGGAAAGACATCACCGGGCAGGGGTAGAGCACGGATCCGTGCCGCCTCGAGACCCATCTCGCGGCCCAGATCCTGGCGCGATCGGAAGAGCGTCTGCTCCCCACTGATGCGGCTCACCTCGCGCGAGGTGAGATCCGCCTCGAGCTGCACAATCTCCGCCGCCGGGGTGACATCGGCGGCGACCAGTCGGCGGGTGTTGGCGAGAAGCTCCCGCGAGCTCGCCTCGGTCGCCCGCAAGACCTCGAGATCGAGAGCTGCCGCCCGTGTTCTCCAATACTGCGAGACCACCGCGACCAGCCGCAGGGCGACAGTGTGCTCGAGGTCCAACGTTGCGGCCTCTACTTCACGCTCACTCGCCAGCTCTTCAGCCCCGACCACGGCTCGTCCACGGTCGCGCAGGAGGGGCTGGCGTACAGTGAAAGACACGGTCGCGGTGTTGACCGCGGGGCCAGCCGCGTCACTGCTCTGAAGGTCGACGCTCGGCTCGAGAGAGAGACCCGAATGTAAGAGTTGCTCGAGGCTCACGCTCTGGCTCAGAGTCGAGCTGTCGGACGACGAGACTTCGTCGATGGGTGACCGACTCTCGCTGCCGCTCACTCGCGAAGTGAGGACGGGATCGAAGGCCCCCCGTGCGGAGTGTAAGGCGCCCTGCGAAGCCTCGAGACGCGCCTCGACGATCGCGATGTTGGGATCGTTTTCGAAGGTCAGGCGCACTGTCTCGAGGAGGCCCAGGCGAATCTCGGGGGTGTCTGCGGCGGTGTCTGGGGCGGTGTTGACTTGAGGCCTGGCGGCGCCCGGTGTAGGGGCGGCGCCTAGGGTTTGAGCCGGCAGCGAGTGCGCCACTAGCCAAAGGATGATCAAGATACCCGAAATGAGAATCGCGAGCCCCTTCGTGCAGACAAAACTTCCAGAGTGGTACGCTAGCGAAATGGATCGTTCATCGCAAGCTTACCTGCTGAAATCGACCGGCGCTTCATCGGCCGAGACAGAAGAGCTTCTGCTCTATGATGCGAAGCGTTTCCCGCCCGCCGATCCGGTCCTCGCCGGTTCGACGCCCCTCGCTGACGAGTCATTTGTCGCTTGCTGGCGAACTTGGGCGCAAGAGGCCACAGATGACGGCGCCTTTGCGAGGCTGCGCCAACATCTGCCGCAGCTTGTCTTTCCGATCCGTGACGGCATCAGCGACAGCGAAGCCTACCGCGCTGCCACCTTGCGGGGCATCTCGCCCGTCGAGTTTCCCGAGGCCACCGGTCTTGGGCTCGAGCGCCCGGAAGCTCTCGAGCTCAGCCTTCACGAGAGCTTCGCCGGCACCGTCCCTGTCCTCATCGCCCGCCACCGCCCAGACTTTGTACGTTTGTTGCAGGCTCTCGCTAAACGCAACGAACCCGTCCCCATCCCTGCCGCTCAAGGGGCCGTCACCATCGCTGGCTACAACAACTGGACACGTATTCGCGCGTTACGTGAAGCCTGGGAAGCCCGCGATCCAACCGAGCGCGAAGCCGAAACCTGGCGCGAGGAATTTGCCCGCCTTCGCCCCCAGAAGCACCTCTACCAGGATCGTTTCATCTTGTTGAGCGACGGCCCTTACAGCAACGTCCCGGCGGCCGCTTTCGGCCTCGATGAACTTGCATGGCGACACCTCTCCCTCGAGATCCGCCGTGAGCACGAATGTGCCCACTATTACACTCGCCGCGTCTACGGCCTGATGAGTAACCACCTTTGCGACGAGCTAATCGCTGACTACACGGGTCTGGCGGCCACCACTGGCAGCTACCGGGCGGCCTGGTTTCTCCACTTTGTCGGTCTCGAAGACTATCCTCGCTATCGCGAAGGTGGTCGCCTGGATTTGTACCGCGGCACCCCTGCCTTGAGCCAGGGCGCTTTTCGAGCCCTTTGTCAGTTGGTCCACGTCGCCGCGCACAACCTGGAAGCTTGGGACGCCGCCACTCACGGGGAACGTCCCCGCAGCCCAGAAGATCAAGCGCGAGCCATCCGAAAGATGGCGTCCTTGGGTCTACTCGACCTTGCGTCACCGGACGGTGCGGAGCGGTTGAGTCGGGCGTGAGAGGGGGCAGGACTGTACTCAGGTTTGTCGGGCAGAAGCAGCCCGGGTTGCGCGAGATTCGTTTGTGCCAGAGATCACCCGTCGACGCAGGGGGCGGACTCGTTTAAGTGACGTAAGTCTTCTGGATAGGCAACGGGCGCAGACGGCTACGCCTGTCGAAAGTCTAGCAGGTCGCAGAGTCCTAGCCTCACCCTGCTATCATGACGCGATGATCAAGGAGGAGGCGAGGCAAAACGTAGCGCTCGATTCATCGGCTATGGCGTTGTGCACCGCGACCCAGTGGAGCGTCAGGTCATGGATTACAAGGCTGTGGATCGCCGGGCTGTGTCTCGCCAGGCTGTGTCTCGCCAGGCTGTGTCTCGCCAGCCTGCTGCTGACGCCGACGATGGCGACAGCGCAAGCGCCGCCAGCTTTGCCCAACCCCGACCTCAGCGACGTTGAGCCCCAAGTTGCGACGCGAATCCAAGAGCGACGCCGGCAGGTCACTGAGCGAACCGACTCGAGCCCCGCTACCGGCGCGGCATGGGGCGCGTTCGGGATGAGCCTCGACGTCCATGGTTTCAAGACCGAGGCGCTGCACTGTTACGAACAGGCCGCAAACCTCGATCCGACCGAGCGGCGATGGCCGTACTTCCGGGCGATTTTGTTGGCGGAGCTGAGCTGGCCAGAGGCCAGTGAGTGGTTCGAACGCGCCCGCGCACTGGCGCCTAAGTACAAGCCGCTGCTGATTCGACTCGGGAACCATCAACTGGTGACCGGGGACCTGATCGCCGCACGGGCCACGTTTGGCGCTGCTAGCGGCACCCAGCGCGAGCTAGCAACCCATGCTCACTTCGGTTTGGCCCGGACCGCGCTCGCGATGGGAAACTCCGATGATGCTGTGGTCCAGGCAAGACGCGCCTTGGCCGCCGAGCCACGCCACCGCGACGCCCGAAATCTTCTTGCCGAGCTCCTTCGGCAACATGGCGACGACGAGCAAGCCGAGACAGAGCGCCGTCGGGCACAACAGACGGAATCTACGATCAGCTTGCCCGATCCGTTAGCCGTCACGTTACTCGAGGAAGGTGTCAGTTCGTACTGGCATCAAAAACGTGGACGCCTCTACCTCATCGGCGGTGACTTCGCCCGTGCTGCCGAGGAATTCCAACAGGCCCTCGGCGTCGCTCCTCGAGCCGAGTTTCATGCCGGGCTGGGAGAAGCGCTTCTGCGTCTCGGCAAGGCGCGCGAAGCGGAGACCCACCTACAGGCATCCCTCGCCCTGCGTCCAGACTCGGCGCCTACCCTCACCCACCTCGGATTTGCTCTCTGGCAGCTCGGCGAGCCCGAGTCCGCGATCCCGGTGCTCGAAAAAGCTGTCAGCCTGCCACAAGGGGATCGCGCCGCCACCCTCGATGTCTTGGCAGCTGCCTATGAGGCGAGCGGCCAGCTCGAACAGGCGGCGACGATCGCCCGACGCGCACAGGAACGGGCGATCGAATCGGAGCAGACCGAGCTGGCAAAGCGTATCGGCGAACGTTTGGAGCGCTGTCTCGCCGCTGATGTTGCCAGCGACGAAGGTTGAGCTGGAGTGAGCTCAGGGCACCTTGCGCTCCGCTTGCCCAAGCAGCTCAGCCTGTCATGAGCCGTCCGAGGACGTCCCGATAACTCCGACTGAGCTTCAAGCAGACGCCGCTCTGCAAGATGACCTCGTACTCGCCGTGATCAAGGGGGCGTAACGCTTCGACGTGATCGATCCGCACCATCACCGACCGATGCACCCGTGCGAACTCCGTAGGGTCCAAAGCTCCCTCGAGACGCTTCAGCGAATCGCGGACGAGATGCGTCCGCTCACCGGTGTGCAGCCGGACGTAGGCACCATCGGACTCGATCCAGCCGACGTCTCCAAGCGGTACGAAGAACAGGCGTCCGCCGCGCCGGACGGCGAGACGGCGCAGCCTTGTCTCTGGGTCCTTTTTGACGCTTGACGCCAACCGCTCTTCCTGGGCGTCGAGAAGGCACTCCAAGCGTTCGCGCAACGACGCGCCGGCTCGCTTCTCCCGGAGTCGCTCGAGAGCCCGTTGGAGGGCCTGCTCGAGACGCTTGTTGGCAAACGGCTTCAAGACGTAGTCGAGTGCGCTGACTTCGAAGGCGTCGATAGCGTACTCGTCGAAGGCGGTGATGAAGACCACGGCTGGCATCGCTGCGGTTCCGATCTCGTGGACGACGCCGAAGCCGTCGAGATCGGGCATCCGGATGTCGAGGAAAACGAGGTCGGGGGAAAGCGTCCGGATTGCCGTCACCGCTGTGCGGCCGTTGTCAGCCTCCCCGGCGACTTCGACGCCGTCACGGCCGTCTAGGAAGCGGCGCAAGCGACGGCGAGCGAGGGGCTCGTCGTCGACGATCAGGACACGAACGAGCTCGCTCACTAAGAATCCCGGCCTAACGAAACGTGCCGCAGCCCTGGCGTCAGGTAAACCCCTCGAACGCCAGAAAGTGGAAGTACCAAACGACGTTCTCGCACGATATGCCGGCGTCTACCGGATCGGCGAGCGCGACACCCGCACCTTGATCCTGAAGGATGGACGGCTTTACAGCAAACGTGGGCCGAGGCCCCCGATGGAGCTCGTGTTTTCGTCCGAGACCGAGTTCTTCAACCCGCAGACCCTGGTCTACGGTCGTTTCGAGCTCGACAGCGCGGGACAGGCTACCGGGATGACCATCCAGTCCTTTGGCATGTCGGTCTCACAAGCCAGCCGCGCTGAATCGACGAGCTCGTCGGAGCCCGGATCCTGAGCTAGTCGAAGCGATAATCGATGAAAGCCAGGATCGCGCTCAGTCGGAACTTGACCGCCGACGAGTGACTGAGCACGCCAGCGGACTGCAGCTCGGAAATCGCGTCTCGTACACAGGCGCGATAAGTGCCGAAACTCGGCCAGGCGCCCCGGTAGTCGCACGGAATCTCTGGAAACTCGAGGTCGGTCCCCGTCCTTACGCCGTACAGTCGGTTCCAGGCGCCACCGGGCCA
>JAJCXQ010000726.1 GCA_029263355.1 Acidobacteriota bacterium
TTTGACACTCGGGAAGAGCTCTCGCAAGCGCTCGTCCGAGGTGTCGCTCAGATCGCTGAACGTCGCGATCCCTGCTTCGGTGAGTTGCTTGGCCCGCGCCGGCCCGATGCCGGAGATCGCGGTGAGGTCGTCGACCTCGGCAACCATCGATGCTGACGCCGCTTCCGAAACCGGCGCGAGGGTGGCCGGCTCCGAAGCTGAGGGCACCGATGGCGCAAACGACAATTGGTCACTATCCGTCGGTTTGCTCGGAACGATCTCGAGGCTGTGACTGGCGGTGGCAGTGACCTCGACGCCTTCGTCCGAGACACCCGTCGCCGTCACCACGTTGTCGATCGTCGATCCAACCAGCGCTCCGTCCGGCACCGGAGAGAACTTGCCCATCGGCACTTTGACACCCGGCTCCAAACGCCCCGGATTGCCGACCACACCAATTTTGTCGTCGACGACGTTGCCGACTTCCAGCGCGACCTCACCGGTGTTGGTGATGTCGAACAGGTAGTTGACGTTTGTCCCCGGAGCAGCAGTCGACGGAATCGACGTTTTGGTGAGCGCCAACCCGAGAGTAGCCGGGGTCACACTCGACGTATGTTCATCCGTCACAATTTGGTTGTCCGAGGTGACACCCGTCGCGGTGACTGTACCGATCTTGGCGTCCTTCTCGGCGGCCCCGAGATTGAGGCCTTGATCCACCTGATGGGTCTCGCCCGGAGCGAGGTCGAACGGAGCGCCAACGAGCCCGAGAATGGAATCGCTGAGGGTCACGGTCAACGTCAGGTGGCCGGTGTTGGCGACCGAGAAGCGATAGTTCACCGTAGCGCCTAGCCGCGCTGTGCCGATGATGCTGCGCACCACGCTGATGCCGGGGGTACGCTGGAACGGCAGGCTGTGATCCACCTGCTCGGTCACCGGCTCGACTTCGGCCGGCGCTCCGATCGGCGTGCCGGTCGCCGTTACCGTACTGGCCAACAGGCTCACGTCTTCCTTCGTATTGGAAGGGATCGAGTAGCTCAGGTTCGAAATGTCGAAGGTGGAACCCGGGCTCAGGCTCTCGATCGACGGCAGCGCACCGAGCAAGGAGTCTTCCCAAGTCACTCTCAACGGAATGTCACCGGTATTGGTGACGCTGATCCCGTAGTTGACGGTACCACCGGGTACGGCCACCCCTTCCTTCGCCGTCTTCACCACCGTGAGGCCAGTCTCCGGACGCACCGGAATCCGCCACTCCGCTTTACTCTCGATAACGCGGCCATCGCTCGCCTTACCGGTCGCGGTGGCGATGTTGACCACCTCGTCCCTGGCATTGTCCGGCACTGGGTAGATCTGGGAGAAGGACTGCTCGACGCCAGGAGGCAGCGGGAATTCTCTAGCGATAGTGCCGATCTGGTCGTCTACCAACGTCACATCCAAATGCACCTTGCCGGTATTGGAGATCCGGTAGAAGTAGGTGACGGAGCCGCCCGGCGCAACCAGCGCCTTGGTGGAGCCCTTCACAACCTCGAGGCCCAAATCGTCCTCGATCAACATCGAATGTGTGTCCTCGGCCTTGATGACCTTACCTTCGAAGGTCGCGGTCGCGGTTGCGGTGTTCACCAACTCGCCCTTGGCGCCGTTCGGCACCGGATAGGTCTCGCGCACGGTCGTGCTTTGACCTGGTCCCAGGTCGAGGCGGCGCCGCAGGGTACCCATCAGCGAGTCCTCGAGGTCGATAGCCAGCGAGACATCACCGGTGTTGGTGAGCTTGAAGGCATAATTCACTGGCAGGCCCGGACGCGCCACCGCTTGGGTCGCGGTTTTCTCCAGAGTGAGTCCGGCCTCACGTTTGACCGGCATGGAGTGACTGTCCGAGGCGGTCACCGCCGGGTGCCCGCTGGCGCGACCGGTGACGGTCACCGTGTTTCGCAGAACATCGGCGCTCACCCTCGGCACGTCATACCTGACCTCGATGAAGTGGTTTCGACCGGGAGCCACCAGGAACTCGGCATCACCGCCGCCGAGCTTGGTATCCACCCAAGAAACGCCGAGCTCGACGGTTCCCGTGTTGGTGATCTCGAAGATGTAATCCACCACACCGCCTGGTGACGCCACAGCCTGGCGAGCGCTCTTCTTGACATCGATACCGACAAACTCGCGCAGCACCGTCAAATTGTGGCTCGCCTTGACGACGATCGGCTCTCGGGCCTGCCCAGCGTCGGACACCAGCGGATAGCCGGTGGCAGTGGCAGTATTGCGAATGGTGTTGGGACCATTGATCGGAACGGTGTAGTTGCCCCGCCAGGTTTCGGTCTGGCCTGGCAGCAGGGGAAGGCGGTTCTCGAATTCCTTGAGCAAGGTATCCTCGACCTCGACGCCCACAGCCACGTCGCTGGTGTTCTTGACATCAATGAAGTACGTCACAGTCTCTCCCGGACGAGCGGAGCTGCGACTGCACCGCTTGTCGATAGTCAACCCTAGTGCCGACAGGATCGTCAGGTGATGGCTGTCAGAAGCCAGGATGTTGGGGCCGATAATCGGCTCCGTGGCTTCCCATTGCAGTTCGCCGTTGACATAAGGGACAACCCGCACGTAACGCCGATCCGCCCGCCAGACGGTCAGATAGAGCTGGTTGCCAATGAAGTAGGCATCCATCGCCTGCACTCGCTGGACGTCCTGCTGGACCACCGGCGGATTGGGACCGTTCCATGCGCTCGACTTGTCCCACTCGACATCTTCAACCGAAGCGGACGTGCGCAGCAAAGGAATCTTGCGATACCACTCCGCATTGTCACGCCAGATGAACTGGTAGAGGAAATTCCCGACCCGCTGCATCGCCTCGGCCTGAATGTCGCCTCGACCGGGGTAGTTGGCCAGGGTGCCGGCCCCGATCCACGGATCGACGGGTTCATAGTTCGCGGAGAGCTCGCGATTGAGTGGGAACAGCCGGACCCAGCGCCGGTTGTCGATCCAGATACTGAGGGCAAAGCGGTAGCCCAGGATGTAGAACGATGCCGCTTGCACCTTGCCCGGGCCGGGGACGATGTGCTTCGAGAAGCTTGTCCACGGACGCGCCAAGTGCCACTGGATCGTGCCGCCACTCGACGGAACGATCCGGTACCATTGCTGGCCGCCGCGCCACAGCAGCTGCCGCAGATACCCCTTGAATTGGGCGATCTCGCGATGTACCCCGAGGAAGGACGCACGCGCCTGGAGCTCACCGTTCCCGGGCAATACGTCATCGTCGCCGCCGTCGGTGATCACGCTGGCGGTGTTGATGATCTCGCCTCTGGCTTTATCGGGCACCGTGTACTTGGTCTTCAGGGTGCTGCGCCCCTGAGGCTTCAGTGCGATCGGCCCGATGAGGCCCAACAGATCGTCGAAAACCTGGGCCTTCAACTCCGTTGCACCGCCATTGAATACGTCGAAGGAGTAGTTGACGCTCTCTCCCGGCGCCGCCGGATTACGATCACAGGTCTTGTCGATCGTCACCTTGGCGGTGGGCTCGATGTTCAGGCTGTGAGACGCCGTGGCGCGGAACTCTCGGCGGTGGGCACGCGCCCATGCCGTGGCCTTGTTGACCAACGGATTCGGGGCGCCCTTGGAAACCTGGTAGGCGCGTTCGAACTTGTAGCTTTCTCCCGGGCCGAGCTCGATCTGATCGGCTGGTCTGAATTCATCAACGCCAGCGTCAGGCCCGCCAGCATCCGGCTCGGTCGCCTTTTGCGACAACAGAGGTACATTGCCGAGGACCGAGTCCTCCAAACGGTAGACCCACATCGTCTCTTGGCTGTTGTTGGTCAGCCCGAAGATGTATTGCACGTAGTCGCCACGGTGGGCTTGTTTCTGCTTACACTGTTTGAGCAGGACAAGCTCTGGAGCCTGCCGGATCTGCAGTGTGTGACTGGCGGTGGCTTCGAGCTGCCGGCGATGCGGCGCCGTGGCCTTGACGATCGCTGTATTGACCAACGGGTCGACCGCGATCTTCGGGATCTGGAAGTCCCGCGTGACGGTGAACGACTCACCCGGCTCGAGAGCCTTCTTGAGTGCGATCGGAATGGTCTTCAGCCAGTCGTCTTCCAGGCTGTAGACCGTCGCCGGCAAGTCGCCGAGGTTGGTGACTTCGAAGGTGTAGGTAACCACCTCACCACGGCTGGCGATGTTGGTGCTACAGGTCTTGATCAGGCGCAGAGGCTGCTTCACCGTCAGCACATGGGAGTCCGATGCAGTGACCTTGATATTGAGGTTGGTCCAAGGCTCGGAGCGATCCGCCCGCGGCTCACCGTTGATGATCGGAATCGAGCGCTGCCACTGGATCTGTCCGCGCCAGTACGACTCGTAGAGCCGGCCGGCGATGAGCTCGGTGGCATACGCCTGCAGTGGCCGGCCACCCGGCAAGGTCCGGACTTCGACCGGCCCCTCCCAAACGGAACGATCCCAGCGGATGACCCGATCGATGATCTGCAGCTTCCGCCACCAGATCTGCTGGCCACGAACAAAGGTCAACCGGACGCTATTATCCAAAACGTAGGCGGCCATGGCGTCGATCGTCGAAGTGCCAGGGAAATGATCGACAGTACCCGATGGCTTCCAGGGGCCCTGTCGGTCATAACGCAACTGACCGTTGATGATCGAGACGGTGCGGGTCAGCAGCTGATTGGCCCGCCACACCCAGATATGGAGCTGATCTTCGAGCACGAAGGTCGCCACGGCTTGCAGTTCGCCACTGGTCACAAAATTCAGCTTCTCCGGCGCCCAGGTGTCCGCCGCATGCCAGTAGATCGTTCCGCGGTGAACCGGCATCGAACGCCGCCAGAGCGTGTCCTTGGTCCACACTTCTTGGTAATAACGATTGGCCACGAAGTAAGCCGTGGATCCGAGCACGTACTCGTTGCCGGGGATTCCACTCCCTTGGCGAGCACCGCGCCCCAGCACCGTCACTGTGTTCTCGATGCGCGCCAGACCGGGGTCCGAAGGCACCGTCAGGAAACGATCGAGACTCATCGACTCGCCGCCGGGCAACAGCTTGTCGGCGACCAATGAGCCGAATTGATTGTCACTCGCCCAGATGGCGAGACCCTCGGTACCCTCGTTGAAAATCTCGAAGTTGTAGCCGACCCGTTCGCCGGACTCGGCGATCGGCTTGTCGCAGGTCTTGACCACCCGCAACGCGACCTCGTCCACCTTCTCGATCCGCAAATCATGGGAGTCGGTGCAGGTGAACGAGAAGTCGAGCCCTAGCCATGGCCGACCCTTGAGCCAGACGACTTCGTTATTGTTGTTGATCGGAACCACCCGCTGGTATTCCTGGTCGTCGCGCCACACGCTCTCGTAGAACGAGCGTCCGGAAACGATACCGAAGTGGGCATGGACGTCGCCGGAGCCGGGATAGTCGGCTGCCGCGTCCGGTCCCGCCCAATTCGAGATCTCCTGGAATCGAATGGCTCCAGACAGCGGGAAGGACCCGGTCCACCTCTGGCCGTCGCTCCACATCTGGACGTGGACCAGCGAGTCGAGGACATAAACCATCATGGCGTCGACTTCGCCGCTGGTCGGAAACGACACACCGCTCTCCAACTGCCAAGGCCGCGACAAGTCCGCCGGCGGCGGCGGTGCGCCGGGCACCAACTCGGCCTTGGTCCACAGCTGGCCGCCACGCACTATCCAGGTTTCGAGCAGACTACCGGTGACGAAGGAGCTCACCGCCTGGAACTCGCCGGTTCCAGGATGGGTGTCCGCCAAAGTCTGCGGGCCCCAGCCGCCGGCTTGATCCCACTGCGGGATGTCTCTGAAGATCGGCACCTTGCGGGTCCAGCCGATCTCACCTTGCCAGATGACCTGCATCAGCAACTTCGTCGGCTGCGGCACTAGGGAAGCAATCAGAGGCACATCTGTGTTGGGCGCCAAATAGCCGGTCGCGGCGATCACCCGGCCACTGCCGGGCAGCTCGCTGCCGTCGTAGGAGCCGCGGGCCGCAACCGTCACCGTGTTGGTGATGGTGCCGCTGGCGTCTGCCGGTACGACAAAACTCGCCTTGGTATCATAGGTCCGCCCCGGGCGGATCAACTGATCGGTTGCCAGCTCGCCCAGCAGATCGTCGTTCAAGTCGACCAACAGATCAACGTCGAGGAGGTTCTTGACCCGGAAGAGGTAACCCACGTTGTCATTCGGCCGCGCCGGATTGTGGTCGCAGGTTTTGGTGACGGTCAGGCCCTTCTCGATCACCCCCAGCTGATGTTTGGCCTCCGAAGTGGCGGTTGCACCGCCAGCGGTCTCTGCCACCGCGGTGACGAGGTTGTCGATGCGCCCGACCGCGTCGATCGGCACTTCGTAGTCGACCGTCGTCTGCTGGGTTTCGCCTGCCAGCAGTGAGGCGTTGCTGATCACTTCACCCAGCAAATCGTCGGTGGCGGTCACTGTCACCGCGGAACGGCCGGTATTCGACAGATCGAAGGTGTACTTCACCGTATCGCCAGGGAGCGCGACCTCGCGATCACAGCTCTTCGTGATGTTGATACTCGGCCCAGCGATGATCGGCAGGGTGTGTTTCGCTTCGACGGTCAGAGCTTGACCATCGGTGCTGCGACCGACCGCCGTCGCAAGGTTCCGGAGGTCTCGACCGGTGGTATCCGGCACCGTGTAGGTCTGATCGATCACATTTTCCTGGCCCGGTGCCAGCACAATCTCTTCACCGACCGCGCCCAGCAAGCTGTCGTCGAGATCGACCGTGACCGGGATGTTGCCCTCGTTCTTGAGCGTGAACCGGTACGTCACGTCATCGCCAGGGGCGGCGGAGGCCTCCACCGTCTCCTTGTCGAGGGTGAAACGCAGTCGCTCGCGGATCTGCAAGGTGTGGGACACACTCAGGCTCAACGGCTGGCCGCCTTCGGTCAGACCGGTGACGGTCGCCTCATTGGTCAACTCCTGGCCGACGTCCGAGGGCACGACGTAGCTGCGCTGGAAGGTCCGATCCTCCTGTGGCGAGATTTGGAAATCCGTTGCGATGCTGCCGAGGACGGAGTCCGACAGCTCCTTGATCCGCACCGGCGTGCTGCGATCGTTGAACAGCTCGAAGGTGTACGTCACGCGCTCGCCTGGCAGTGCCGAGGTCTTGTTGGCGCTCTTGGTCAGCTTGAGCTCACCGGTCTCGATATTCAGGCTGTGGGAAGCGGTCGCCAGGACCTCACGGTCATCGTCGCTACGACCGATGGCGACAACCTCGTTGCTCAGAGTGCCGGCGGCGTCCGGTGGCACCACGTAGGCGCCGGTGACAACCGTCGTCGCTTTGGGAATCAAGTGGATCGCACTGGTCACCAAGCCGATGAGCGAGTCTTTGAGCTCGATCGTCAACGCGCCTTCACCGGTGTTGGTCAAAGTGAACTTATAGATCACCACCTCACCGGCCCGCGCCACGCTCTGCACCGACGACTTCTCGACCTGTAATCCGAGGGGAACCTCATCGCAGCGAAACCCGACAACTCGCTCACCCAGCAAGTCGTCTTTGTCATGCGGTGCGTAGACCTCGAGGCACACCGGTTTCCCACAAATCGACCACGGATCGTCATCGAGACGCTCTTCGAGCTCCTCCAGGGTCGCCGGCAGCTCAAAATCCACCTCACGTCGGACTTCGACGCCGAGGTCATCGAGGGCAGTGCAGACATCACCCTTCTGGTGCCATAGCCAACCCGCCAGATTCACTTGCCCCGAAGGCGCCGGCCAGCGATCGCGATGCAGAGGACGACGATTCGGCAGCCGGGTATCGATGCGTTCGACCCGGCAGTTTCCACCCGCGGCGGCGCCGCTCAGATAGACCCGCGCCAGCAGCACCCCGGCATTCTCCGGCACACATTCGATGGTGCGCGCCACGAAGGCATTGCGGCGATCCTGAACCAGCCAGAAGAGCACTTCCGCCAGCTTCTCCTCGCGCGCCAGTTCGCTGGCTTCGAGATTGCAAACCAGAGAGCGGATGAAGCAGAACTGGGTTGGCGGATGCAGGTCGATCCAGTCCAGCAGCCAGCGTCGGACATCGTCTCCACGACCACTGAAGTCTTGAAAAATCGTCCGGATCCGACTCAGCACTTCGAGGGTCTTGCGATATTCCTCGATCCACCGCTGGGCGTTGGTCGCTACCGGGTTGCTGCGCAACAATGCCGGGGTCCAGGCGAGCTCGAAGCTCTCTTCGACACGGCTGAATTCGCAGTCCGCAACTTCCTTACAAGAGCTCGAACCCAAAGCGCTCTGAGGCGCGGCTGGGATCTCGCGATAACGCAAGGAAAGGTCGACGGCAAGGGTATGCCCATCACCGGACGGCGGCTGAGGCAACGGCGAGTCGAGATCGCTACAGAGCGCCTTGTGAAGCTCCTTCTCACAGGCCGCGATCAGGTCCAACTCGGTGGTTGCTCCGACCAGAATGTCGTGGCCGTGGTGATCGATCGCATATCCAGGGGTAACCAGTATCCGCGACGGTGACTGTGCGACACATTCGACATCGAGCCCCGTCACCACGCCCCAGCCGTGGCGGTAGCGCGCCAAGCGCAGTCGCTCCTGGGTCCAATCAACCAGCGACGTCAGGTCTTCGTCGGTGAGCAATTGCCCACAGAAAAACTGAGGTCTGATGATGGCGGCGCCCTTTCCCCCATGCTCATCGCACTTGGAATCCGTGCCGTTGTTGTCCGCTAGCAGCTGAGTTGCCGACAAGTCCATACCGTGTTTAGGTGTTGTCATGACAGTTCCTCTCTATTGACTTGGCCTCAGCCCTCTTCCTCGACGTGGAACCAGCTCCGAAACGTCCCGCCGGGAGATCCGTTGCCCGAAGGGAGTCGCCCGCCCAGGTGATTCCCATCCACCGGATGGCCTTGGTTGTCCAAAATGAAGTCACAATGCAAAGTGACGTAAATCGTCTGACCGACGAGGTTTGCCTCGCCTTCGAAATGACTGGCCGCAAGTTGAAAAACTGCCCGCGAGCCGTTGGCCTCAGGGGGTGCTCCGCCAGCACCGGTGGCCGGTCTCACCCCGGCTTCCGAACGACCAAAATGAACCTGAAAAGTGTGTGCGTCGACGCCTTGCCCTTCGCCACTGGACGACGCCAACGGTCGATCGAATTGAATTTCTAGGCGCCCATCTCTGCTCCGCAGCTCGTGGAGTGGTATGGAACCACCGTGGGGCCAATTGATTCCCACGATCCGAGTCAGGTGTTGACCGGGGGTCGGTAGCTGGCGCCGGCCCGAGCTATCGATCTCCAAGCCAACCCCTTTGCGGGAACGCAACAAGGCGAGGGGAACTCGGTCGCCGCAGGGTGGCTCGACATCGAGGCAATGCGCCGAGCTCGACGTCTCCAGCTTCTCGATCGGCGACCAACACCCGGCTGGCGCGTCGTCGGGCGAAAACGCCTCCAAGCAGACGTTCTCACGCACCCAATTGGCCTCCTGCCGATTCTTGCCTTCCTCGGCGTAGAGCACCGGTACCGACTCCACCGTTTCCTCCACGTACCGCAGACCGAGCAGCATCTCGCCACCGGTCACCAGATCCGGGACTTCGAAAGTCGTGTCTTCGCCCAAAATCAGCTCGCGACCCCAGCCGTCCACCGCAACGCCGGCCCGCACCACCACCCAACCCGGACATGTCGGGTTGGGATGGGGTTCGACGCGCAACCCACAAGCGATCCCCGAACCCAGGTGAAGACGGTTGATCAATCTGTGGCGGCTGAGGAAGTAATCTTGCTCACGAGCAAACTCGCGGGCGCTCATATATTTGCCGTTGAAAAACCGATTGCGCGTCGTCACGACTGGGCGCCGGTTGTTCTCCCAACTGAGTGGCTTGTTGTCCATTCAGAATCTCCTTAATTCGGGCTCGAGCTCAGGGTCTGGGTCGTGACGGTCTCGGTCGTGACGGTCTCGGTCTTGACAGTCCCGGTCGCGGCCTTGGCGACTGCAGCCGCCAGCAACATCTTGCTGCCCAATACCGCGTCCTGCCCCAACACTCCCCGCGGCGCCGTCAGAGCAGGCGGACTGGGAAACAAGTGGGGTCGGCCCGCCAAAACCGTGTCGACGCCGAGCCGTGATCTGGGGGCTCGGCTGGGGGCCGGATCTGTCTCGTGATGCGGACAGTAGAGACGGGCCCGCGGTATCACTCCGACCACTGAATCAAGTCCCAACGTCGACTGTCGACCGACCCGAAAACGGGGCTCTACCAAACACATTTCATAACTGGCGTGGGCTGGCTTCTCCAGATCCAAGGCACGCCTTAGACGTTGCTCGTCCTCACCGTGACGCACCCAGGCCGCCGGCACAAAAACCCGAAAGCGATGGGCGTATTCGTGGAACAGATCACGCTCCGGGTCGCCGGTCGAAACCAGTCGTGCCTCACCTTCTCGCGAGTAGACACCGAGCTGCAGACGCCCCACCAGCTCGCGACCCCACAGACGCCTTCCGGGAGCCAGCTCACCAGCACGTCGCGCCAGCTGCAGGTGTTGTCGTTCGCGATGGCCTTCGATCAACACCGGATAACCAAGCTGGGCCTCCGGCTCGACACCGGTCAAATTCGAGAGGTAAATCGCGAGCACCTCTGAAATCCCCCGACACGTCCCACGATGGCTGTAGATCTTGGGAGCCGCCGCCAACATTCGCCGTTTCTGCGCTCCGGTCCAGACCCCTTCGAGCGGCAGTCCCAGCCAGCTCGCCAAGTACTCCAGAAGCTCACCTTCCGGCACCGCCCGCGGATCGAAGAGGCCTGCGATGTCCTCGATTCGACGATCCAGCTGATCCCACTCGGTCTGAGCGATGGACAGAAAACGCTCAAGGAACGAACGGCTCTCTTCCTCGGACGAATAAACCGCTGGCAAGTAGGCCATATAGGACTGTCGCGGATAGTGGACCCGCAATGAGCCGACCTTCGGCGTCGCGAAGCCGTCACTCGAGAGCTGCAGGCGCAGCCACAGATACTGGCCTTCCCCACTTTGGACGAGCAGTTCCTCATGACTCGCGCGATCCGCTGACAAAGCCTCCGGAGGCTGCATCGGACCGGTGAGGCGAAACCGCGTCTCCCACAGATGTTCAGGGAGGTCTTCGGTCTTTTCCGCCGCAAGGTTCTCCTGCGCGCTGTAGGTGCTCACCACCACCTGCGAGCCAGGCGGCAAGTCACCGAGCTCGAGCTCGATCCGATGCCATTGGCAGCGATGGATCTCGCTGTCGAGAGCTTCGCTGAACCATGTTCCCGAAGTCGAATACAGCGGCTTCCCCCCAGGCTCGGCCGGATCTGGCTCGGCGACCGGCTCACCCTGGCGATCGAAGAGAAGCCCTCCTGAATCCGGTGAGCAAAGTGCCAGTGGCTCGTCGACCGGCGGACTCGCCGGCTGCCGGTCACAGAGTCGCGCCAGGCTCTCGGGTAAACAGAATCGCTCGTTGTGATCGAGACGGATCGACGGCGCTGGAAAGCGGCTACGAACCTCACCCGGGTCCAGAACCTGGCCCGCTCGACGCAACCTGAGCGGATTGTGGCCCAGTGGCCGATCCTCGGCCGAGCCACAACCGATCGGTTCACAGCCAGCTTCATTCAACTCGTAGATCTCGAGTCGCGGCACCGATGGGTCCAACAAGTACAGCCGGCCGTCGCGATCGAGCGCGAGGCGGCTCCAGCGGTTTTTAGCCTCGGGAACATCGAGCACCACGATGGGCTTGTCGTTCCCCGGCCGATGCCGATAGACCCGGCCAGAGCTCCGATCGAGGATGTAAGCCGCCCCTTCGTGAGAGGCCACATCAACCGGTTGCCAAGCCTCGACCGCGGGTCCAGAGGTGGCAGAAAGGCGAGGGTCGAGTCCCCAGAGATGAGCCAGGATCAGACAGTCTGGCGCGCGACGCCGTGGCGCGACGAAGAAGACCTGCAACGATCGCTTGTCACCGTCCGCCAGATAGAGATGGTGGCCGACGATCGCGAGGCTGGCAGGCAGGCTGAAGACGGAGGGATCGATCGGCGGTCCCGTATCCACGACGGCGCCGGCCTTCGGCAACTCGAGAGTGGCATCCGAGGCCAGAACCGGGTTGTGACCCGAGGCTCGCCACTCCTCGTCCATCGCCACGAAGCGGCGCCCGATGGGATCGAATCGACACACCCGCGACGACTCTTCAGGGCGGAGCAGATGGAGGATCCCAGTGGCATCGAACGCCATACCCACGGGCAAGACGAGTCCTCCCAGGCTGCCGTCCGCCGAGCTCAACGACAGCGGTCCATTGGGATCGGACCCAAGGTGCAAACCGATGCGGGAATCCGCAACGACGCCATCACCATGGGCGGTGCGCCAGCCGGTGACTGCATCGAGCAGGAACGACGTGGAAGAATCGGTGCGCATCACCGATCCTCAGCGGGCCGGACCACGATCTCGTGATCGATGCCGTAAACCAGGCCGTCCGCTGGAACGACAACCCGTTGGGTCAAGATGTCATGGGGTCGGCCATCGACCCGAATCTGTAGGCTGTCGACCGCCACCACGTCCACCACATCGAGAATCACGTCATAGAAACTCGTCGGATAGAGGTCTTGACCGAACTGCCAACGACGGGGCGACAAAAATTCATCGAGAGCCCGCGCCACGCCGCGGGCGACCGCGTCCCCCGAAGCGTGGGGTGGAGCGCTGACCCGCGCCACAACTTGGATCGACTGAAACTCGGCGCCCTTGACATAAACCTCGGTGGTCAACAGCCGAAAGCTCTCGAGACCGCGACAAACATGCGCGATGAGCTCGTCCGACGCCCGCGGTGGATAGTCGTCATGGTCGGGAACCACCACCACCGTGACCGCCCCCGGCACTTCGACGCCGGGATGGTCGGGATGCGCCAAAGGCACGGCGGTCGCCTCCGCAACGCCACCTATCTCGGCCGCCAACGCGGCGAAGTCTTCGCTGGTGACCGCTCGATTGCGGTGGCGCAGCACTTGTGGCGCGCGGCGTTTCAGATCTTCGACATCCTGTTCGTCTCGGCCGCCGACCGCGGGTCGGATATTGGTCAACTTGTCGACGCCGGACAGCTCGCCGCGGGTTCTTTTGATGACCCCGGAGCCGACATTGCCCGCTGTGCCGCCACCGTGGCGGTATTGGCGGGCGACAAGCTCGGAGCCAGCGGTCGGGATTCGTCCACGGCTACCGTCTCCGAAGCTCACCGCGCCGGTGGTCGGGTTGAAGACATAGTGGGCGTCGTCCGGACCGGAAGCCAACAGATCGTCGACCCGAGTCCAAATCTCAGGATGCCCATCGGCGCCTTCCACCGACAGCACAAGCGAATCGGCTTGCACCGGCCGGTTGCCGAGCTCGAAGATCTGATCGGGTACTCCCTCGCTCAGCCCGACCACTTCTTCACGAACCGTGGTCAGATTCACGACTCGAACCGTGTTGGCGATCAGAAAGTCGAGCTCCGGAGCGCCACCATCGGGATAGGCTCCGCTCGCCAACCGACAACGCAACCAGTAGAGCTCTTCCTGGACTCGCCCGACCCGGCTGGGCTCGATCTCCGCTGGCCCCTCGAGCACGATGCTGCCTTCCCGAGTAAACGCAATGCTGTCGTCCACCAGCACATTGAGACGCCGCCAACGAGAATCTTCCCGTCCCGCCTTGTACTCCCACTCCAAGGTGACCGGCGGTGGCGGCGGCGGAGCGCCGCAGCGTCGAGTTTCGCAGGTGTTCTCTCGGCTCGCGTCCACCTCGGCCGGCAGACCGACGCGCCACCGCATCTCCTGTGGAAAGAGCGGACCGTCCGTGGCTCGCCGCGGCGGCTCGAAGCCGAGATACAGAGCACTGCCCACTGACGGTACCCAGCCCAGCGGCCGGAAAGGCACCGTTGGCGTGGTGTTGGCGGCGCTGACGTCGCTGAAGGCTCGACCATCAAAAACCACCACTTTGGAGAGCTGAGCCCGCACCAGGGTCAGGTCATGCTCGGTCTCGAAGATCAACGGGGCGCCACCACCGAGCTGCTGGGCGAGGACCTGGGTGCCACGCCCAATCGTCTCGATGCGATTGCCCGAGAAAGTGACGTAGGCTGTTGCCGGTTGCGCCGGCCGCAGCTCCAGATCGAGTAATTGGAGGAACTTGATGTAGTTGCGCTCCGGAACTCGATTCATTTGGTAGAGCATCATTTCGCTCAACCAGGCATAAAGCTCCAACAAAGTCATCCCCGGATCACTGGGATTAAAATCGGTCCACTCCGGGGTGTAACGCGGAATACGCCGCCGCGCTTCGCTCAGCAGATCGTCGAAGCTCCGGGTGTCCAGCTCTGGGGCTTTCAGAGGCATTGCGCTCTCCTATCCGACGCCTTCGGTGAGGTAGAAGGGGTACACCAGGTTGTGCACCGCGTGGTTTTCACGTACCTGGTAATCGATGTGAATCTGCAGCAGGTTGCGGGCTTCCGGCTGAGTCTCGACCCGAACGTCGAGGACATCGATCCGCGGCTCCCACTGGATCAACGCCCGGCGAATCGCCACCTTGACGTTCGCCCGCAGGGCGGCGGTGTTGGCTTCGAAGACCAGATCGTGAATGCCGCAGCCGAACTCGGACCGCATCTGGCGCTCACCGGTCGCGGTGCTCAAGATCAGCCAGATACTCTGCCGGATCTTCTCGTCGCCATCGGCCCAGATCAGCCGGCTCGGGGACGGCCGGACCGGGAACGCCAACCCTTGTCCCAAGAAGTCACGTTCCATCTCAACCTCCGATAAAAACGCTGCCGGTCGCGACGATGACACCCACCGGCAGATCGACGGGATCGTTACAAGTCAACACCGAATCGCCGGTACGAGCAGCGGGTTGGCCGTTGATGAACACCGACGAGCTGCCGCGGATGACAACTCCGCGGTTCTTCGGCGGAATGACAAAGGTGCCTCCGTTGGGTACATGCGGAGGAATATTGAGCGCCACGCTGCCAATGGTGGCGGCAGGAAGGTTCGAGATCCTGACGTTGGGACTGAGGCTGGTCACCAACTTACCGCTAAAGATGTGCGGCACCAGAATCGGC
>JAJCXQ010000727.1 GCA_029263355.1 Acidobacteriota bacterium
TATCCTCATGTCCGGCTTCACCCGAGAGGAGCTCATGGGACAACCTCACAGCATTTTGCGCCATCCCGACATGCCCGCCGCCGCCTTCGGCGACCTCTGGCAGACAGTCGAAAAAGGGGACCGTTGGAATGGGTACGTCAAGAACCTTCGCAAAGATGGTGGCTACTACTGGGTTCATGCGACTGTCATTCCGAAGAGACGAGAGGGCAAGATGATCGGCTACACCTCTGTTCGTAGGCAGCCTTCCCGCAAGCGAATCGAAGAAGCAATCGCACTCTACGAAACGATGAACCGATCGTAACGATCGCCGGGAGAAACAGAAATGACCTATCAATTCGCCGTGAGCCCGGACGTCCACGCAAGAGACTTATCGAATTGGTTCATTCTCAACACATGGCTACAGAGAATCACGAGCGAGTCTTTTCACGCGACCCTATACGGTGACTTCCAGGAACTTCATCAAGCCATCGCGACCAACTCGATCGACTTGATCTATGCCAATGCCGCCGACACCGCAGTTCTCGTTCGTGACAAGGGATTCACACCCATTGTCCGAGCCAAGGGGGTGGCCGACGAAGCGACCGTCGTGGCGGCCGCGGACAGTCCGATCCACTCCCTCGACGATATGTCGACCGCTCTGACTGTTGCCGCAACGGATGCTCCTGACGTCGAGAGGATCTGCCGTATCCTGCTCGAACCCGCCGATCTCGATTGGGGCGCCATTCAGCTCGTTCGAAAGAGCAATTACGTTCTGGTCGCAAAATCACTGATCTCAAAGGAGTCGGAGGCTGGTTTCTTCCTCAAAGCAGCGTTTGACGAGCTCTCGGACATCACGAAGAAGATGCTGAGACCAGTGATCTCGAGCAAGATCTATGTCGTCGGACATTCACTCCTGGGCAGCCCGGCCATCGCTCACCTCAGAGGATCGATTCTGACTGGCCTACTGAGGATGTCCGACCTCGAGCTCGCGGCTGGCCTCGGTGCACCCAATGGGTGGGAGTCGATGTCGATCGATGACGCTGATTTCCTTATCGATCTGATGGACACACTGGCGAGTTAGCCAGCTGCCACAACATGCACTCTTGGGATCTCTACCGAACGACAGAAGGGACCGACGTCCGGTGGGCGGAGCTCGTCGAGACGCGAAAGAGCCCTGCTCGGTTTCTACCCGAGCGACTCTCCAGCGAGGCTTTGCTTCGCGCCGATCTCGTTGTCAGGCGTCTCGGGACCGACGAGGCGGAGGTCATCAGAGCCACCGCGCCTGACGGAGCTCCGCTCGACGTCGTCGTCCTCGCGACCGGAACCGAGATCATGATCCTCCTCGGGGCGGCACGCCCCCACTCTAGTGGCCTCGTTCGATTGGCATTCGTCTACTCAGCCCTAGCTCGAAGCCGCGATGCGGTCGTATTCACCGATGTTTCGGGAGCGATTCTCGGTGCCAGCACCTGCTGGAGGGAACTATATGGCTATCCTCACCAAGAAATCCTCGGGCTCAATCCACGACTGGTGAACTCGCGCCGGCACTCCCAGACCTTCTTTCGCAGATTGTGGCTCGATCTCACAGATCGAAACATCGGTAGCTGGAGCGGTGAGCTCCAGAATCGAAAGCGCAATGGCGATCGGGTCACCGTCTGGCAAACGATCACGACCTTCTACGGCGCCGATGGCTCGATCGCAGGGTACCTCGGCATTACCCGCGATCTGACCGCCCGACGTGAGCTCGTCGCGAGGCTGACCCGATCACAGCGAGAACTCGATCAGACGGGACGCCTCATCGAGCGACTGAGTGCGGATGCTGCTGGCGACTTGAGGTCGCCCAGCCACGCACTAGTCGATCATCTCGAGCTGGCACTCGGAGAAGCTTCAACCGAAGACCTTCCCGAACTGAGAAACCACCTCAACAACGCCAGCAGAGCAGCCAAGCACTTGCTCGACATGGTCGAGCGGCTCATCGACCCAAAAGGGATTCGTCTGACCCGTGGTCGAGTCACACCGAGCCGGGTCTTTCTGAGGTCCATCGTCCGCACCGAGGTCGAGCTGTACTCGGTTCTGGCGGCGCGCCAGGGTGTCGGGATTCGATTCCGAGAGGAAGGCGCATCTTTTCCCTCCTTCATCGACGAAGTTCGGGTGAGCCACGCGTTGGACAACGTTCTAGGCGGCGCCGTGAGGAGGTCTCACAATGGCAGCACCGTCGAGGTTGTCGTTCGGGTCCGCTCCGATACCATGACCCAAGAAGTCCTGATCGAGAACGAATGGAGCGAAGTTTCGAACACCCCTCTGGTGGCTCGGATCGATCGATCGTCGACCGAATCAGTCGACCGTTCCGCAACCGCTCGACTGATGGCGATCGAGGAGGAAATCGATCTCGCCCGCCACGTGGTGGAGAGCCATGACGGATCGATCCGAGCAGAAACGACTGCGTCGGGCGGTTGCCGGGTCTCCATCAGCCTTCCGATCGAGTTCAGCTGTTTCTACGAACGTCCCTGGGCTGTCGCCGTGTTCGATCCTCGAGAAAGCCTTTGGGCAGAAGCTTCCTCTGTGCTCCGGGCACACAATATCCCCGCATTCATCGCCCAGGGAGAAGATGAGCTGCTGCACATCTTCGATCACGAGTTACCAAACTTGATTCTGCATCCCGCGACACAGTCTCTCCCCGAAGCTTGTTTATCCTACGCGGCTCCCGGCGGTCTCCAGACTCTCGAGCCGGCAATCTGTGCGCTCGAGTCGACTCCGGACGGGCCCCAACTCCGGGTCGCCAGCGTCTCGGGTCCAGACGAGCTGATTTCTCAGCTCCTGGAGCTGCTCGCTCCGGATCAGGGATCTAGGCGCCACGTCGGGTAGACCAGCTCCTCCGAATCTCTCGGTGGAGAGCCAAGCGTAGGTGTCCCAGGACGACCCAAGTCGACCAACCACGGATCTTCGATCGAGTTCTCGATCACCAGCCGCGCGAGGTCGAGCCAGCGCATATCGCGGTCGAGGATCCCACTGTCAGCCGTGGCGATGATCTCTTCGGAGGCCGCCAGCAAACGATCGGGATCAGGCACCAGCTCCACCTTCCACGACCACTCGGGCCTCGCGTGCCAACGCCCGCAGCGGAACGTTGCAGGCCAGGGGATTCAACCGTCTTGAGGACCAGGCCGCCTCTTGGTCGTCAATTTTCGACCATTGGACCCAGCCGGTAGACGGGCTATAGGGAGCCATCGTAGGCCCCAATTAGGAACGTTCCTGTCAGCAAGTCTTGATCCATTGTTCAACCTCTCGAAGGCCACGCCTTCGAACCGGAGATACCT
This sequence comes from Acidobacteriota bacterium, assembly GCA_029263355.1. GTDB lineage: Bacteria > Acidobacteriota > Thermoanaerobaculia > Multivoradales > J023 > JAAELT01. The sequence continues at coordinate 3,291 of JAJCXQ010000727.1, forward strand.
ATGACAGCAGAACGTCACCTCGACGCCGCGAGCCGTCACCCATGGCTCATGATCGCGTCTCTCGTCACCCTGATCATGGCGGCTGACCCGGCACTCGCGACACCCCACCGACACGGTTGGGGAGGACCGAGTTGTACTCACCGTGCAGCCTTGAAACAGCTCGTTGAGGACGCTTTCGCCGCCGCACCCGCAGGAAATTTTCTTGGCGACGGCCGCGGCTCGGGAGCCCCGGGTTATTCGGTTTCGCTCTCCCAACGCGGCTGCGGAGCGTTCGTCTACTCCGTCGGCCAACGGGATATCGAACAGGGCAAACCGATGACCCGCCGCACCCGGCAACACATCGGTAGCCTCACCAAGGCTCTTACTGGCACGATCGCTCTACGATTGGCAGCCGCCGGACTGTTTGGACCCGAAGGTCTGAATGCTAGAGTCGACGCCTTCTTGTCCGCTGAGGACATCACCGCACTCACGGTAGGTAACGATCCCGCTAATCCAGCTTGCCCTGCCGACATCATCGCCTTGAACCGCCTGACCGGGGCGCCTGAACCGGTCTCAGCCGTATGCCCGAACTTCTCTGCCATCACTCTCAGGCAGCTGCTCAACGGCAACCACGGCATGTTCGATTTTGTCAACGAGGTCGATCGCGACGGCAACGGTTTCCTCGAGACCGACGAGTATGCACTCGGTCCATTGCTCGACGTTCTCGGCGTGCCACGGAGAACTCTACCAGCGGGCACCGAGACACCCTTTGATTTGCTGACGGTCTACGGATTGCTGACCCATCCAGATGCAGCTATCGGCGGCAACGGACTCGCGGACTTTGAGCGCACCTTCGGCACCACCGGCCACACCCTATTCGGCATCATCGCCGAGCGCCTCACCGGCCTGCCATTCGACGACCTGCTGGCCCTCGCCATCCCCCAACATCCCAGTTCCATGGCTTCGGCCTCTTCCGCTTCGACGATCCCGAGTTTGGCCCGGGTTTCGCCAAGAGTGGACGCGTCACCGGCTCCGCCTGCCAAGCGCTGCACTTCGACGATCAGGTCACCACCGTCGTCGCTTGTCGGAATTCCGTCGACGCCGTTTTAGGCGGCGACGTCCCTTTCAGCTCAACGATGGTGGCCGATCTCGCCCGCGCTCTATTGCGGGCTGCGGTGTCGCCTCAACCCTAAACTACCGCCGCGACTTTGGTCGCGGCAATCTCGGCTTCCAGGCGAGCGATATGCTCCTGCAGCGGCTGCACCATGTCCAGGACCTCCGTCTCGGTGAACCGCGGCACGATGTGTTGCGGGCAGTTCCAGTCGACCGCCTCGACGTCGAGGATAATGCCACGCTCGACACGGGCGCTATAGGCTGGATCACCAAGGCGCGCCATCATCTCGGGATCGTCGTCGAATTCGACCGCCCGGGCATGAGCATAAATCTTGAGGCGGACTTGATGGGCAAAGTCCAACAAGATAATCGCCACACGATCATCGACCTGGATGTTACCAAGGCTGATGTATTGTCGATTGCCTCGGAAGTCGGCGAAACCCATGGTGTGGTCATCCAGCACCTTTAGAAAACCGACCGGCCCGCCACGATGTTGTACATAAGGCCAGCCGTTCTCGCCGACACTGGCCATGAACATGGTGTCGCGTCCGCCGATAAATGCCCTTTCCTGCTCACCGAGGCCACTCGCTCGGGTGTTGCGCTCTTCGAAACGAGCATATTGATCTCGAACCCCATTGCGCTCCTGGGCCTGTTTGACGCTGTCGGTAAAGGCGATCCGGTGGTACGTCGTAGTCATGAGAACCTCCCTCGCGACCCGCCTGAC
>JAJCXQ010000728.1 GCA_029263355.1 Acidobacteriota bacterium
AAAAACCAATTTAAAACACAACCAACTTCTAAACTTCCACAAACACATCCAGTAGCATTTGAGATGAACGACCAAGATATCGAGAAACTGACGCTGAGCCTGAAGCAGGCGGGCGAGATTCGACGCAAGGAAAAAGAACCAAGTCGCGTATTCGAGTTCGATCCGGTTGATATCCAAAATATTCGTCGGCGCCTCGATTGCTCGCAGACGGAATTCGCGCTGATGATCGGCGTTTCGGTGGCGACACTCAGGAATTGGGAGCAAGGGCGACGCCGGCCCGACGGTCCCGCCAGAGCTTTGCTCAAGGTCGCGGAACACAATCCTCTCGCTGTTGTCGAGGCGTTGACCAAGGCCTAACGTCAAGGCGACTCGATCGCCCCCTTGGTTCCTTCGATCTGTCAGCTTGGTCGAATCTCTGATCACGAAATCTAGACGCACTGTCGAAAGAAAAGTTGGAGAAAAATGAGGGAATGAGACTCGCTTCGTCGTCATCTCTTTTGCATCACAACAGCTACCACCGTTTCACTTTTGCTTCGGTGGTGATGACAAGGAGTTTCATGATGAAGAGCGTTCTCTCGGCGGTAATTTTGCTTCTGATTCTTTTCGCGGACGCAGGTGTGGCCCAGGAGCCGAGTTGGATCTCGGATGCCGAAGTTTCTAAGGTTACCGAGTCTGGCTTATCTCCAACGATCGAAATGGAGACTCTCTCCAGAATCGAAAAGTCGCCGGGCAACTACGTGATCTGGCTCTATGACTCGGACGAGGATCGAATCCAGATCGGTGTCGCTGCCACTTTTCCCAACAAGCCGCTAGTGGCCACCGAATTCGTTCGAGCGCATGATCCCATCGAAGTGTTTCTGGCGGTAGCGGATCTCGATGAGGAAGTGCCCGAGCTGCTCGCCTCGCGCGCACCCCGCGAGGCCATACAAAAGTCGTTCGACCGTCGACAGCGGCAGATCCTCAAGTTCACCAACGAGGATGACCTCGCCCACCTTCAGGACTTCAACCGAGTCTTTGACAAAGGCCAAGGCTCGGGGGACGGAGGATGTGACCCCAACTTTCGAGGCTGGGTCAGTAGCGTCTTCGGTTCGACTACCTGCGGCAACCCAGCAGCCAATGGCAATGTATGGATCTCGACCCCGGTGACCTACTGTAACGAGGAAGCGTCAGGCGGCGCATGTGATTACGATTTGGGGGTGATGGACAGGGATGAATGTGTTCCGTCGCTCAGTTTTTGCTTCAGGGTCCAAGGTGACATTGTTAGCCGTCGGCAGCGGACAGCCGATTTCAGCGGCAACATCATCCAGGTCGCTGAAGGCCATTGGGCTCACTATGGCGCCGCGAATTGCGCAGGCGATGGCGACATCCAGTTTTTCACCCAACGTGGAAATCAGGAGGTATCCTACTCGGTGCCGGTCGGTCACATGATGCACAATTTTACCGGCCAAGGAGGGGTGTGGCGCGCACCCGAACACGCGGCCGAGGAGGTCACGTACGGCGCTTGGGACGATGGAATACCCGCGAGCGGCGGCAGTTACAAGTTGAACAAAGCCTGGTTTCAAGGCAACGGGGCTGCCGGTGATCGGGCAATCTACTGTGGCGATATCCACAATCGGCAAGAAATGACAGACGTGACCAAGAATAATTGTCACAACGGCGAGATCATTCTCTGCACCGGAGCAGATTGCGACAGTGCATGCTACTCGTGCGACGAAGGGGGTTGCGGCTGAGCGCGAGTCGGTTGAGATCTCCCTTCGCCCCGTGTCCGATTTTCCGGCACGGGGGTTTCCGTGAGTCCAAGTATTGGCTAGCAGGGAAACCTAACGAAATCAATCTCTTACCTGTGCTATCTTGAATCACAGGAAACCCAACCAAGTCAGAGACTTAGACTTACAACTAATCTCTCCATGACCAGATCAGATCCCGTCGATCCGACATCGCCGACACGAGAGGCGGCCGATGCAACCGTTGTGGAGCTGCACCACGCTCTCGAACGTGTGGTGCAGCGCGCCTGTCCGCCGTGGCTGGTCGCCCACCGCGACGACCTCGTACAAGCGGCCGTGCTGAAGGTGCTCGCGGTGCAGGAAAGAAAGGGTGAGGGAATCGACGAGGTGCCAGCGTCTTATCTATATCGCGTGGCGCATAGTGCCCTCGTTGATGAAATCCGTCGTCACCGCCGCAAGCGCGAGGTCGCGCTGGAGGAAGGTGGCGATATCGTGGAGCAAAGCAAGAGAGTTCGCGATCCGGAACAACAAGCCAGTAGCCGCCAGGCGGGCCGAGCGATCCAGAATTGCTTGTCACGGCTGAAGGTTGAAAGAAAACGAGCTGTGACGCTCTATCTGCAAGGCTCATCGGTTCCGGAATCATCGCGAATCCTCGGCTGGAAAAGAAAGAGAACGGAGAATTTGGTGTTTCGCGGCTTAGTGGACCTGAGGCAATGTCTGATCAAGAAGGGGATCCGTTCGTGACAGAGCCGAAGGATGGGAAGCGCCTTCGTGATGCCTGGAACGCCTTAGCCGACGAGGTGGACGGAGTTTCAGACGTCAACGATGCCGACATTTGGCGAACGCTTGCCTCCGAAGGGTCTGTCGACGAGCGCGAAGCCATCGTCGACCGCTTAGCTCTGGACCCAGCAGCGGCTGAGTCCTGGCGTCTGGCACAGGAGCTGCACCGGGAGCTGGCAGAGCGAGAGTCGAGCTACCGAAGCGTGACTGTGGTCCCGCTATGGCGGCGCCGATGGGTAGCAGTTGCGGCGACGCTGCTGTTGGCGGCGGGTCTTGTGCTTTCGATGCAGATCGTCGACCTGCCGTCCGCCCCCCCTGACGAACCCGTATTCCGAGATCCGGCGGCGGTGCAACTGCTCAGTCTGATCCCGGAAGATGTACCTCAACCGCAAGATCAAGTGACTCTGAGCTGGTCTGGAGCCGGTGAAGGCGTGCGCTATACCGTGCGCGTCCTAGGGTCGGACTTCGAACCGCTCAGCGTGCAGCGAGAGCTGACGGCCACTGAGGTCCGAGTCCCGTCAGAGCGGCTGAGCGACATTGCGGCGACGGAACGTCTAATGTGGCAAGTCGAAGCCCGCTGGCCCGACGGTCAGATCGCGACCTCACCAACCTTCTTTCTCTATTTGGCTCCAGCCCAAAAAACGCTCCACACCTTCTGATAGTCCTCAATGATAGGAGCCTTGGAAATGTCTATTCATGCCACCTGCAATCGAGCGCAGCCTACTTCCTGGATTCAATTGACTGGATATATCGCCCTCTGCATGTTGCTCTCGACCGTCTCAGGCGATGCGTTGCAAGCATCAAACCAGAACTACGCCTGGTCTCTGGAATCTGGCCTGTTTTCGGTTGAGCCGCAAGAGACTGTAGCTGTCTTGGTAACAGAATTGGCCGCGTCCGTCTTCGGCACCGACGTGATCGTGCGTTTCTTCGACCCGCAGTCGATCTTGCTGAACGAAGTCGAACAACTGATATTTCCCGGGGAGCCCCTGATCGCCGAGTATGTCAACGGCGGCCAGGGTATTCAGCCGCGAGTCGCGATGCGAGTCGAAGTGGTGCTTCAGAGCTCTGATTCAGAGGTCAAACCGATCACCACTGTCGAGGTGCATCGAGCGGACAATTCTGCTGTGGTTCAGAATTGGAGTTGTGCTGGCCCTGTAGCACGCGAGCCGGTGGAGACGGAGCCCAGCTGTTGCCCAGGGTTCATAGCTACCGATCTAAACCCTTGAGCGCTCGGTGATGGTCAGGTCGGATCCGCGGGTCGCTAGCGGCGGAGCCTATCGTTCGGCGCCGGGCTCTGTCCTTTGGGCCCTCACGGCCATTGTGGCGCTGTGGCCTTCCGTTGCTCTCGCCGCGGCCCCGGAATCCGCCGATCTGATCGCTGCCTGTGAGGCAGAGATCAATGCGCGCCCGACGGCCTACGAGCCCTACCTTTGCCTGCTGCGGGTAGGTCAAAACGCGCGTTTCAGCGATGCTGCCCGCCGCCGGCTAGAAGAGTACCGGCAGCAGCTGCCAGCGGTGGGCTGGCCGACCCTAGTACTCGGGCATTTGGAGCTCACTAGACATAACGCGGATGCCGCGTTCGATCTCTATGGCGCCGCGATCGAGCGTTTCGCGGCCACAGGCGAGGCCACCGGCGAGATCCTGGCACGCGGCAATCGCCGACTGATCCTAACTCGTAATGGGCGCTTCGCCGAGGCGGCGGAAGAGGTCGACGCGGCGCGCCGTGCCGCCTCCGGCTCAGAGGACCTCGAGGCTCGCACCCGTGCCCTCGTGGTCGAGGGAACCCACTTGATGGTCAGCGGCGGTGAGCTGATTGCCGCCCACGCGCTGTTGCGGCAAGCGGCCGACATGGCCCTGGCCGACGGTCCCTACGGACTGAAGCGCACCATCCTCCTCCAACTCGCGCGGCTAGCCATGCAGTTGGCGCGCTATGACGAAGCGTTGGCAACCTACGGGCGGCTCGAAGAGCTGATGCGCGCCGAAGGCGATGAGGCAAACCTGGCGCTGGTGTCGTTCAACCGCGCCAACGCTCGCCAAGCACAGCTCGAGCAGAGTCCAGAGATAGGTGGTCTCGACGAATTGCGCCAGTGGATCAAGGCGACGCTAGCGCAGGCAGAACGAACGGGTGACGAGGTCATCGCAGTGCGGTGTCATGCCCTGCTGGCAAGAATCGAGGCAACCAGCTCGCCAGCGCAGGCACGGCACCACTTGGCGCGTTGCAAGCAGGGCGCATCGGCGCTGGATCGCCCCTATCTGAAGGCCACCTGCCTACAGTCGCAGGCCGCCCTCGATGAGCAGGTGGATCCCCAGGCTGCACTGGCAGCGACTACTGAAGCGCTGACGGCGGCAGACTCGAGCAACAGTGGCGTGCATCGAGCCTACGCTTGGCAGGCTCGCATGCGCGCAGCCTGGGCTGCGCTACCGATGGAGGCAGCCCTGGCAGAGGGGCGGCGAGCACTGACCGCGATCGAAACGCTTCGCGACGCGCAACGGGATGCCGCGGATCGCGCCCGCGTCCTCGGTAACTGGACTTTGGACTACAGCTGGCTGGCAGGCCGCGTGTTGGCGTCGGACCAGGATCCGGCGGCGGCTTTCGCGATTCTCGAACGACTGCGAGCGCGGGTACTGCTCGAATCTATTCATCAACCGGCGCCGACGGAGACGGAGGCGCTGCTCAAGGTGAAGCGACGCGCCGCGGCGCATCAGCGTAAGCTGCTCGATCCGGCCCTGTCGACGGCGGATCGGCGCCAAACCCTGACAAAGTTGGAACGCGTAGAGCTCGAGCAGCGCCTGCTGTTGGCGGAGGCACAAGTTGAGCAGGATGCCGCGCCGCTGGCGCCTGCCGCACCGCAACCCATATCGCTGGAGAGCTTGCAAGCCAGTTTGCGGCCAGAGGAAGCGCTACTAACGTTTCAGGTCGATGCTTGGGTCGATTTGTTTGGCGCCCCGGCAGGCGGCTCGTGGGTGCTGGTAGTGACGCGTGACACGGTCCACTCCCTGCGGTTGCCCGACCGGCATCGCCTGAGCGCCGCGACGTCCGCCCTGCGCGGTCTCGTCGTGCGCCGCGATGGATCAGAGACTGACGCCGCCGCGGAGTTGGGGCGTCAGCTCTTGAGGGAGGCTGTGGCGCTGCTGCCGCCCAGCGTCGAACGACTCATCCTGGTACTCCACGGAGTCCTACACCATTTGCCCTTCGCTGCCTTGCGGCTGGCCGCGGACGATCTGCCCCTGGGTGTGCGCTACGAGTTGGTTGTGGCGCCGTCTGCAACCCTTTGGCACCAGTGGCGATCGAACACGTTGCTTGCTAACCACCGCAGGCGGCCGGCCCTGGTCTTGGCGGATCCAACCTTCCCGCACAGTCAGGGGACTGCCGAACAGCGTGGCGGCGTGTGGGTCGATGGGCTACGCCTGGGACGCTTACCTCAGGCACGCCGTGAGGGGCGAGCGATTCGACGTCACCTGGGCGGCGACCTGCTGGTCGGAAACGAGGCCTCGGAGAAGCGGTTGAAGAGTGAGTTCTTACCGCGTTACGCCGTCCTGCACGTTGCAGCTCACGCTATCGCCGATCTTCGTCGGCCGGAGCGTTCATGTCTGCTGCTCGCTCCAGGCCACCACGACGAGGATGGCCTGCTGCGTGCCTCCGAGGTTGCCGATCTGAATCTATTCGGTAGCCTGGTGGTGCTCTCCGCTTGCAACACTTCGCACGGAGAAGTGCTGCAAAGCGAAGGATTGATGAGCTTGGCTCGGGCCTTCTTCGTCGGCGGCGCGGTGTCCGTCGTCGGCTCCCGCTGGCCCTTGGCCGACGCCGATGCCGCCGACTTCTTTGACGCCTTCTACCGTCACCTGGCTGCCGGCGAGAGCGTCGCCACCGCCCTGCGGTCGGTTCGTCGTGAGGGCTACGAGGCCGGCAACCCGGCCCAAGCCTGGGCCGGCCCCGTGCTCCTCGGTAACGGTGAATTTCGGATCGAGCCCCGGCGCCGTGCGCCAAACCGATACAGCTTTGCCGCTGGGCTTGGGGCGTCAACACTGTTGGCCGCCCTGATGATCAGGTGGTGGAAACGCCCAGCGAGCTGACCGACCCAAAACTCAGAACCGCGACGACGTCAACTGTGTATCCGAATCTGTCCACGCCGCCTTGTAGCGTTCCTTGATCTCGGCGGCTTCGTCGGCCCGGCTCTGCGCTTTTAAGCTCTGCCACAGACCGAAGAGGGCGTAACCGTTCTCTTGGTGCTTTTCGAGATCTTGCCAGTAGACAACTTCGGCCTCGATCGGCGAGCCGGACTCCAGCAACACTGCACCCAGGGTATGCCGCACCGGGTAGTACCAATCCGGTGGTTCGTTGTAGAGCAGGCTATCTTCAAGACGGACGGCGCGGGACAGATGACCTAGGGCCGTTTCCATTCGGCCACGTTTGGCGTCGACCTCACCGGCGAGTACATGGTGGGCGATACCGAGTAAGGTGGCGGCGTTGCTGAATCCGACCAGGACTTCTGGGGAGTCGGCGGCCCGGGCAAGTTTAGCGAGCTCAGCGAGCTCTTTACGAGCCGGCCGTAGTTGCCCGGTGTGGAGATACGCCATACCGCGAGCATAGTGACCGATGCCAGCGAAATAACGCAGCTCCGACGGTGGCGCTGGGCTGGCGAGGATCTCGTCCCACTTACCAAACCGCACCTGAGTGTAAAGCGGCATGCTGAGGAAAGTCTGGTAGAGGCCCCAGACGTTGCCGTGATGGTCGTGCGGTACGATCTTGGCGACCTTGTGCGAGTTGGCCAGGGCAGACTCACTCTTACCTTGCATAATCGCCGCCCAGGCCAGGAAGTGGACGTTGTGGGGGTAGTAGTTGAGGGGGTAGATGCCCTGAGCACGACATTGGGTGATGTACCCTTCGTCGGCTTCCGCGGCGAGAACGTTGGCCTCGTAGGCGTCGGCATAACGACCGACCTGCATGTAGATGTGTGACGGCATGTGCATCATGTGACCGATGCCCGGCACCAAGTCTTTGAGCGCGTCGGCGGCTTTCTCACCGCGGGCGGCATCCACCGCCTCGACGGCATGGATGTAGTAATGGAGCGCCCCTTCGTGCTGAGGGTCGCGCTCGATCACCGATTCCAGGATGCTGACGATCTCCTCGGTAGCGCCGGTGGGCTGACCGTCTTTCGACCAGTAGCTCCAGGGCGACAGATTCATCAACGACGCGGCGTACAAAGTCGCGGCGTCGAGATCTTCCTCGTGGACAGTATGGATCTCACGCATCGCCTGGGAATAGGCACGGTCGAGGGCCGCACGATCAGCCTCGGGATCGTTGCTGTACCGCTCGGCGAGAGCTTCGATCAAATGACGTTCTTTCGCTGAGACTTTATCCTTACGGGCAACCGCCATCTGAATCGCCTCGTAAGCTTGCTCAACCACATCGGCCTGCATCGGCAAGTTCAAGTTCGGCCCGAGGACCAGCGCCCAGCCCCAATAAGCCATCGCGCAGTCGGGATCGAGTCGGGCAGCCTCTTTGAAGCTGCGCAGGGCCTCCTGATGATTGAATCCGTAGGTGAGCTTGAGCCCTTGGTCGAAAAACATTTGGGCTCGCGGCGAGTTGGTGGTCACCTTGAAGTGATTTTCGCCCAGGCCTTCGAGCACCGGCGAAAGCTGGCCAGGCGCCAAGCGAGGATCTTCCGCCAGGGCACGCTCGTCGTGCTGATTGTGATGTTGGGCGACGGTGGGGCTGGCGCCCAACATCGTGGCCAGAACAACGACGGTCGCCACGCTCAGACGATGTCGCAGGGGGGTGCAAAGTTTCGTTTTCATGATTGGTCTCCAAAGACGAAAGTCGTCTCCAAGGTGAGAAGCTTCTGCAAGCGATAGGCTTGTTTAAGTCAGTTTGGATGAGGGAGGTTTCAGCGCATCCGGCCACGTCGTTTGACGGTTCGCACGGCCGGAGTCCCCGACGCAGTGGATGGCTCGGTGATCGCTGGCAAAAGCAAAACGAGGCGCGGCGCTGCCTCGAGGCTGAGGTCTACACTCACTCTTACGCAGTTTGCCATCGAATCCCGCCACGTTACCACCAACACGGGTTGGCAATACCTCGTAGACAGCGAGTCGCTTGGAAATGACGAGACGGAGCGCAGCTGGATTCAGCCGCGACGCTTTCGGCCTCAAGCACCCGGAGGCGGCATCTCGGGCGGCGGGGTGTTGGCCAATGCGGTCAGCAGCCCGGCGTGATCGCGGGCGAACTCTTCGAAAGTGCGAGGCTTGCGACCGACCAAGCGCTCGAAATCGTCAGTGACCTGGGTCAAGTGACCGTCCCGGGTTTTGGCGATCAAGGCCAAGGTGGCGTGAGCGTCAACTTCTGTCCGACCCATCGCGAGCATCGCCCCGATCCACTGTTCGTCGGTGAGGTGCTGGAAGCCAATCGTGCGGCCGGTGACCTCGGACAAGATCGTAGCGATCTCAGTCATCGAAATGGCGGCCGGACCGGTGAGGGTGTAGGTCTTGCCCTCGTGGCCGTCCTCAGTGAGGGCGGTCGCGGCGACAGCAGCGATATCGCGAGTGTCGATCCAGCCGGTGAGTCCTTCACCAAAAGGTAGGGTGAGCATGTTCTGCATCACCATCGGTGCGAAGTAGCCGCGAGTGAAGTTTTGATTGAACCAAGGTGGGCGCAGAAAGGTGAACGGGATACCAGTGTCTCGCACCATCGCCTCGGCCTCCAGGGCCCAGAGGTCTGTCGGCGCCTGGGGCTGACCGTTGGGATCGATCGAGCTGAGCTTGACGACCGCTGATACCGAGTGCCGCTTCGCCGCATCCATGATGACTTGTGTTGCGGGAGGTCCCGGCGGCCCACCGGGAGTCAGCAGGAACAGCTTGTCCACCCCATCGAACGCTGCGTCGACTGTCGCCGGATCGTCTGTATCAAAAGGCACGACGGTCACGGAGTCTGGAAGGAACTGACGTTTCTCAGGCGAATGCAGCGTTGCACGTACTTCCACAGAGGGCTTCGTCGCGAGCTGCGCGCAGACCTCGGCCCCGGCGATTCCGGTCGCACCTGTCACCAAGATTACGGTCTTCGACCCCATGGATATCTCCTGAAAATAAGCTGGCGGCGTGGAGGTGCTCGGAAAAGAGCAGATCCTCAAAGTTTAGGCCATCACCTGCCGACTGGCAAGAAACGCGACAGCCCTGCGATCAAGCAAAGGGGTTAAGATTACCCCTAGAAACGATCATTTCTTCCTGGGGAACCCAGCATGCGCAAACCCTACACGATGCCCATTACAGTCAATATGACGATCCCCATGACACTCAAGGGTTTCCTTTTGGCGAGTCTCACTGGCGGGCTCACCGGCGTGATCTGGGCGGACTCTCCGAATCCCCAAACCAATGGCAGCACCACGCCTGCAACCGAGAACCGCACGGCTACCACCACCGAGCCGCCGGTCTCCATAGCGGGCAGCGATTGGCCCCGCTTCCTCGGCCCGACGGGGGACGGCAAGTCGACCGAGTCGATCCGTACCGATTGGCCGCTGCCAATCCACTGGCACAAGAAAATCGGCGACGGTTACAGCATGCCGTCGGTGGCCGGTGGCAGCCTCTACGTCTTCGATCGCCATGGCGACCAAGCACGGCTCAGCAGCTGGAACAGCACAACGGGTGAGGAGCGGTGGCGCGTCGAATACTCCACCGACTACGAGGACTATTTTGGCTACAGCACGGGACCGCGGGCTTCACCTCTGATCGAAAACAGCCGCGTTTACACCTTTGGTGTCGATGGCATGCTGCGCTGTCACCAGACTGAGGACGGCAAACTGCTATGGCAGGTCGATACTGCGGCCGACTTCGGAGTGGCCCAGAACTTCTTCGGCGCCGGCGCTTCACCGGTGATCGAGGGTGACCTGCTGATCGCACAGATCGGCGGCAGCCCCCCCAACAGCCCCAAAGTCCTCTCCGGCGAAGTCAAAAGCAACGGCAGCGGCATCGTCGCCTTCGACAAGCTCACCGGCAAAGTCCGTTACGCCGTCGCCGACACCCTAGCGAGCTATGCCAGTCCGACGCTCACAACCCTTGACGGCCGACGCTGGGGCTTCGTCTTCGCCCGTGGTGGCCTAGTCGGCTTCGCACCCGCCACCGGCGCGGTTGATTTTTTCTTTCCCTGGCGCTCCAAGAAGTTGGAGAGCGTCAACGCAGCCAACCCGGTTGTCGTCGACGACACCGTTTTCATCACCGAGTCCTACGGCCCGGGCAGCGCCTTGCTCAAGGTTGCCCCCGGTGGCTTCGAGGTGGTGTGGCAGGACCCGCCCCGCGGCAAGAGTATGGAGAGCCATTGGAGCACGCCGATCTACCATCAAGGCTACCTCTACGGCTCCAGTGGCCAATCGGGCGGCAACGCCGAGCTGCGCTCGTTGGAGCACGCCACCGGCAAAGTGAAGTGGAGCGAGCCTGGTCTTCAGCGCTCCACCCTGCTCTACGCCGACGGCCACTTGGTGGTCCTCACGGAACGCGGCCGTCTCCTATTGGTAAAAGCGACTCCCGAAAAGTTTGATTTGGTCGCCGAGATGGACCTGGGTGACGCCAAAGCGGTGGCCACCCAAAGCGCCGCGAGCACCCAAGCCGCCGCCAAAACCGAAATCAACACTGACGCCAGTGACCAACCCGTGTTGCGTTTCCCGGCCTGGAACGCACCGATTCTCTCCCACGGCCGACTCTACGTCCGCGGCAAAGATCAACTCATCTGCCTCGACGCACGCCCGTAGCGAACTCACCTATCCCTTGATCGACAGGTCCGGTTCGACGTCGGCCAGGATCAACTGCATGATGACGATATCGCACCAGCGGCCTTCCTTGAATCCGATCTCTTTCTGCACTCCAACCACCTCGTAGCCAAGTCGCTTGTTGTATGCGATCGAGGCGATGTTGCTGGCGAAGATCTTGGCCACCATATGGTGGTAGCCGAGGGCTTTGCAGCGTGCGATCAACGCCTTCTTGAGTCGTGAGCCGATGCCCTGGCCGAGGCGCTGGCGGTCGACATAGACCGCGGTCTCGCAGGCAAATCGGTAGCCTGACCGCGGGCTGTAGGTTTTGATCAGCCCCCACCCCACAACCCGTTCTTCATCGGTCAGGACCATGAACCCCTCCCGTGGACCGAGGGCGGCGACTCGACGCTCGACGCTGGCGGTCGTTTTGGGCTCGTCCTCCATCGTCGCGCCACCGGCGGCGATCGACTGATTATGGATGTGAGCGATGGCGGCGGCGTCATCCGGCCGGGCGGGCCGAATTTCAAAAGCGTTGAAAGATTTATCGGACCTGTCCATGTCGAGAGCTCTACCGCTCGTAGCGTTTCAGAATGTGGCGTTTCAGGATGTGGCCCGGCATGCGTCGCACGACGGCGCCATCCTCGAGCATCAGGGTACCGTTGACCCACACCCGATCGGTGCCTTCGCTCATCTGACGTGGGTCGGCGAAGGTGGCTTTTTCTTTGACCCGTGAAGGATCGAGCAAAACCAAGTCAGCGAAGGTTCCCTCCGCAATTCGGCCGCGGCGCGACAGCCGTAACCAGCGAGCTGGATAGGAGGTGATCTTACGCACTGCGTGGCCGAAAGGCATGCGCTCCTCGGACAAAGCGTAACGCTCGAGAAAACGGGTGAAGGCGCCAAAGGTGCGGGGATGAGGGTTGCCGATCTGCTGCGGGGCGTTGATCGGGTGACTCCAGGAGTCACTACTGACGATCGAATCGTGCCACAGGATGGCGGCATCCATGTCGTCTTCAGCGATGCAGTGGTAAACGATCCAGGCGTCGGGATCGGCGAGCAACAGGTCGACCACGGTCTGCTCTGGCGGACGACCTTGATCAGCTGCAATGTCGGTGACGCTGCGACCGCGGGCGCCAGGCAGGCTATCGGTAATCAACATCATCGCCGCAAAGTCGGTGCCGCGCTCGACCAGCCAATCGGCGCTGCGCTGGCGCCATTCGTCGGAACGCAGCTTCTCCACCATCCCCTCGACACCGTCAGCCATTGTCGGTTTGGGGATGAAGGTACGCAGCTTGGTCGACACCGCGGCGTAGGGATAAACCTCGAAGTTGATGTCGAGCCCTTCGCGACGGGCGGCCTCGATACGCTCGATGATGGCCGGGATCTTGCCCCAATTCGGTTTCTCGGCAGACTTGAGGTGACTTACCAAAATCGGTATTGCAGCCTCGCGACCGATACGTACGGTCTCTTCGATCGAGTCCTCGAGCCCTTGGCGCTCGTCGCGGATGTGGCTGACGTAGATGCCGCCAGAACGGGCGGCGACCCGCGCCAACTCAATGATCTCCTCGGTTTCCGCGAAACTGCCCGGGGCATAAACCAGCCCGGTTGAGAGACCAAGTCCGCCAGCAGCGATGCCTTGCTCGAGCAACGCCACCATCTCGCCGATCTCGCGTCGAGTGACCTGCTGGGCATCGGCGCAGAGACCGGCTCGCAAGGTGCTGTGGCCAACGAAGGTGCCGATGTTGAACGGCAGGCCGTAGTTTTCGACCTGGTTGAACCACTCGTCCAAGCCACGCCAGGTGAACGTAAATCCGATCTCCTGCGCCAGCTTCTCCATCGTACTGACGAGTCGCGGTCCAACCGGGCCGGACGAGGTGCCACAGTTGCCGCTGATCTCGGTGGTCACCCCCTGAAAGAGCTTGTTGTCGGCAGCGTTGGGCAACATGTAGCCCAGGCCGGTGGATGCATGGGTATCGATGAAACCCGGGCACAACACGAGGCCGCGGGCATCAACAGCCCGGTAAGCGGCGCCGCTGCCGAGCTCATCGCCAACATAGGCGATGGTTTCACCACGGATGCCGACGTCGACCCGCCGCGGTTCGATGTCGACGCCATCGTAGACAGTGGCGCCAGAAATCAGGGTGTCAAGCACGGTATCTAGCACAGGTCTCCTTCGCTGAACGATGCCTCACTAAAACGGTCCTCCGTCCAGAGTTCTGGTGGCACCTCGATTCAAGACTTGGTGAGCACCAGTCGATCGGCCAGCAGGCGTTCGAGATTGAGTTCGTCGATCTCCACCGGTTTATCGTTCGACATGTCGATACAGCCATCGGCGTCCATATCGATGGGCTCGGCCACCACATCTGCCGCAAAGTAGCGACGCGATGGGCTGAGGTCGTGCGCGACGGCCGCAGGCAGGCAGGCAGCCACCCGCAGATTGGCGACCCGCCCGACCCCGGACTCGAACATCCCGCCGACCCAAGCGGGCAGGTCGTTTTGCCGACAGTAGTCGAGAATCCTTACGGTCTCCAGCACCCCACCGACGCGGCCGGGTTTGATGTTGACCTCGTCGAGCGCTCCCAGGCGGTGAGCCGCAATGACCAACCCAAGATCGGTCAGCGACTCGTCGAGACAGAGGCCAAGGTTGGGCTGGCGCTGCTTCAAGTCCTGGCACAAATCCAGGCGCCCTGGAGCGAAGGGTTGCTCGATCAACTTGGGTTCAAGCTCCGCTAACGACGCCACCAGATCAAAATCGGCCTCTCCAAACGTCCCGTTGGCGTCAAATCCGAGGTAAAGGTCCGGAAAAGCCGTACGCACCGCCTCTAGGGTTGTTCGATCCATCGTCGGTCCAATTTTGAGCTTCACCCGGCGGTAGCCGTCAGCAACCGCTGCCGCCACCCGGTCGACCGCTGCCGCCGGCTCGGTAAAAAGACCCAAAGAGATACCGACTGGCACACGCGCTACCTTGCGGTGTGGCCAGACGTCGAGAGGGTCGACGCCACCCCGACGACGCAGCAGGTCGAACATGGCGTCGAGCACCGCGGAGGTGGTGAAATTCCAACCGCGCACCCGGGTCACCGCACGCTCGATGTCGGCGACGGCGCCCCGCGCCGGCAAAGCTGGAAACACGAAGTCGCGCAGCACCTCCCGTGCTCCGGCGACGAACTCGCCGCTGAAATAGGGATCCGGCCGGCAGGAGCATTCGCCCAGGCCCCAAGCGCCGTCAGTGTCAAACCAGCGGACGTATAGCGCCCGCCGCTCGTGACGGACACCGACCGCCGAACGAAAGCTCTCGACTTGCGGCAGTACAACCTCGAGCACTTCGAGACGTTCGAGGCGGACCTCTTGCGCCAGAAGGTTGGTGTCGTCCGATACCTGATGAGCTACTGCCACGGGTCCTCCGAAGGCTCGGTTCCTGGCACGCACCTCACCCTGATCGAGATCACGGTCAGCGAGCCGCCTAAACATTAACTGAAGCCAGCTGATCATACTGGACACGAAGCCGTGATACCGATCGTCGCCTCGGTCTTGGCTCGCTCAGCACCTCGAACGAACGACTGGGAGCATCGAGGAATAGCTAAAGCGAACGCTCTCGAAAGAGGCGTAACAACTTTGCCTCGCGCTCAGGTGCGAGCCCGGTCTCCCAAGAGGGTTCCTTGCTCTGCCGCTGGTCCCAGGCCAAGGTGTCCGCGATGGTCGTTGCCAGGGGCCGAAACGTCAGACCGGCGTCGATCGCCTTGTCGTTGCCGATCTCGAAAAAGCGGCTGGAGTCTTCGGGCAGCCACAGTGGCAGCTCGAGCCACGCTCCGACCTCTTGTTCGATCAAGAAGGCGTCGTCGAGCCAGGTGAAGCGGGCATCGCTAGCGGCCACCTGCTGACAGCGCTCCAACACCTCACCCATGGTCGAACCAGGGGGCGGGCCGGTGGCATTGTAGACCCCGGTAGCGCCGGCTTCGATTTGACGCAGGATCCACTCTGCCAAATCCCGAACATCGATCACCCGGATGGTTCGCGTCGGACGCCCCGGCGCCAACACCTCACCGCCCCGAGCGACCCGTCGCACCCAATAGGTAAAACGATCGCTGTAGTCGTGCGGCCCGACGATGAGACCGGGGCGCACCGTCAACACCCGGCCCGGTAGAGCCTCCTCCGCGACCTGCTCCGACAAAGCCTTGAGCCCGCCGTACAGTGAGCCGTAACTAAGTGCGCCGCTGGGAACGCCGCGGCCGACATCACCACCTTCGCCGCGGGCGACGGCTTCACCTTCGGCCACCTCCTCCGCGGATAGAGTGTTCAAAGCAGCGTCCTCGTCAACGGTACCGTCGGCCGTCGCATACGCCGAGACGCTGGAGATGTATGTGTAGTGCCCAATCCCGCCCGACATCGCCTGTAACGGTTCACGGACGGTAGCGGGGGTATAGCCGCTGGGATCGATGACCGCGTCCCATTGGCGGCCGCGCAGCGCGTCCAGATCGCGGACGCGGTCGCCCTTCAGACGTTCGAGATCGGGAAAGAGATCTGGATTGCTGCGACCACGATTGAACAGCGTCACCTCGTGGCCTCGCTGCCGTGCAGCTTCGACAAGATGGCGTCCCAGAAAAACCGTCCCGCCCATGATCAAGATCTTCATCGACTCACGACCTCCTCCGGTATTGTATCCCGGGCAGTGCTCAGCTCGACCGCGCAACACCTGCACGGGGCCAAGTGTGGCGATGACAGCGTATCAGCGATAGAATCAGGCTCCTCCGCGCGCCTTGCGCCACTCCCCCCGGCGACTCGCCTAACTGAGACCTATTCAAGGTTCGCCTGGACCCCTTCCGCACCACCGATTATCCCGCGACGAGGTTACGAGCTTGGACACGATCCGCAATTTTTGCATCATCGCCCACATCGACCACGGTAAGTCGACTCTCGCGGACCGGCTGATCCAACGCTGCGGCGGGGTGCACGACCGTGACTTCCGCGACCAGATCCTCGACTCGATGGACATCGAGCGCGAGCGCGGCATCACCATCAAGTCGAACACCATCACCTTGCCCTATGAGGCTCAGGACGGAAAGACCTACTCCCACAACCTGATCGACACCCCCGGTCACGTCGACTTCTCCCACGAAGTTCGTCGGTCCTTGATGTCCTGTGAAGGGGCGCTGCTGCTGATCGATGCCTCGCAAGGCGTCGAGGCGCAGACCATGGCCAACCTCTACCTGGCGTTGGAGTACGACCTCGAGATCATTCCGGTGATCAACAAGATCGATTTGCCCTCCGCCGACGTCGAGCGGGTGCGGGAGGAGATCGACTCAGAATTGGGTCTCGATCCCTTCGAGGTAGTCCAATGTTCGGCCAAAACCGGCCTGGGCATCGACGACGTGCTCGAGGCCGTGGTCCAGAAACTGCCGCCGCCAGTCGGTGACCCTGAAGCGCCCACCAAAGCCCTGCTGTTCGACGCCCAATACGATATCTATCGTGGCGTGGTGATGTTGGTGAGGGTACGCGAGGGGACATTACGCAAAGGACAAGAGCTCCTTCTGATGCACTCGAGAAAGCGTTACGCGGTGGAAGAGCTAGGCAGCCTGCAACTCGAGCGAGTGGAAGGAAAAGAGCTCAAAGCCGGCACCGTGGGCTACATCATCGCTGGCGTAAAGTCGGTCCAGGATATCGCCATCGGCGACACCATCACCGACGCTGAGCAGCCGGCCGCCGAGCCGTTGCCGGGCTACAAAGAAGCCAAGCCGGTGG
>JAJCXQ010000729.1 GCA_029263355.1 Acidobacteriota bacterium
TCCCGTAAGGCCTGGGCGACGAAGCGCGGGATCACCATGCCGTAGCGCCCGGTTTGGCGCGGACCGACGGTGTTGAAGAAACGCGCAATCATGACGTCGAGACCGTGTTGGTGATGGTAGGCGAGACCGAGAAATTCGTCGACCATCTTGCTGGCGGAGTAGGCCCAACGGCTGTGACGGGAGGCGCCGAGGACCACGTCATCGTCTTCGTGGAAGGGGACCTTGACGCCCTTGCCGTAAACCTCTGACGAGCTGGCCAGGAACACTTGGCAGCCATAACGCAGCGCAGCCTCCAAGACGGCGTCGGTGCTGAAGACGTTGGTCTGGATAGTGTGAGCCGGCTGTTCGACGATCAACTGGACACCAACCGCTGCAGCCAGATGGATGACGATGTCAGCCTCCGACATCAGCCGATCGAGGACGGTTTTTTGTTCGAGGCTGCAGCGGGCAAAATGACAGCTTGGGCGGTGGAGTAGGTGGGCAATATTGTCCTGGCTGCCGGTGCTCAAGTCGTCGAGCAGGAGGACTCGATGTCCGAGCTCGAGCAGTTGGTCTGCGAGATGGGAGCCGATGAAGCCGGCGCCGCCGGTGATCAAGAAGGTACGTGGTTCGTTAGCATCCGCTGATCGAGAGGGTGCCGGGGAGCTCGAGGGGGAATCAGATGGAGAAAGGGAACCCACAGCCATGGCTTTTTCGAAGATCCTTGTTGAAGTGTCTGGGCGCAACTAGGTGCACCGTCTTGAAGCGAGTGAAGCACAAGTCTTTGAGCGACGACAGTGTAGCAGTCGACTCGGGTATGCTTCGCTCGGTTTGTCGCCTGTGGTGGGCGGCGGCCTTCGGATCGTCCCGGAGCCAACGTCATGGTCACCTCACACGTCGAAAAGAGTATCCGCGATCTGCCGAACCGGCCCGGGATCTACATCTTTCGCGACGCCAACAAGAAGCCACTCTATATCGGCAAAGCCAAGTCGTTGCGCAAGCGAGGACTGAGCTACCTGCGCGAACATCCGGAAGCTCGCATCCGGGCGATGCTGTCCGAGGCTCACGAGATCGACTACCTGGTCAGCGATACGGAGGCCGAGGCGTTAGGGCTGGAGAATGCTTGGATCAAGAACAAGCGTCCGCGATACAACATCCAGCTGCGAGACGACAAAACCTACCCTTATCTCAAGCTGACGATGCGCGACGACTATCCGCGGATCGTTTTTACACGTCGCATTCTGCGTGATGGGGCAGAGTATTTCGGACCGTTTCTGCCCGGCGGGCTGGCGCGTAAGGCGATCAAGCTAGTGCAGAAGCTCTTTCAAGTGCGTATCTGCCGCATCCCGATCGACGGCAAGCTGCCACGGCCGTGCCTCTACCACGACATGCACCGCTGTTTGGGCCCCTGCGTCACCGGCTTGACGACGCACCAGGCTTACAGCGAAGCCGTCGAGCAGGCCAAGCTCTTCCTGTCCGGTCGCAACGAAAAGTTGCAGCGCGATCTCAAGCAGCAGATGCGGGACGCCTCGGACCAGCTCGAATTTGAGGAAGCGGCCCGTTTGCGGGATCTGTTGGCGGAGATTGATGGCATCAGTCAACGCCGAAAGCTGTCGTCCGTGCGGGGTGAAGACGTTGACATTTTTGGCGTCAAGGTGGCGGGAGGCAACGCGGCGGTCACCATTCTGGTGATGCGCGGTGGTCAAGTGCTGGATCGGCGAGAGCTGTTCTGGGAAGGGCAGGACGAGGTGGATCCGGCGCAGCTGATGTCCGAGGTGTTACCCCAGATCTACGACGTCACGACGTTCATTCCCAAGGAGATACACCTGCCGACGCCGATCGACGGTGAGGAGCCGTTGATCATTTGGCTGTCGGAGCGCAAAGAGGAACGGGTATATGTCCGCATGCCGTCGCGAGGGCCCAAGGCCGATCGTGTGGCGCTCGCGATGCGCAACGCCGAGCTGGCATTCAAGCGCCGGTTCCGCACCGAGAGTCGCGGCGCGTTGGCGGCGCGTTCGCTGGCCGACCATCTCGAACTCGGAGACCCACCACAGCGGATCGAAGGTTTCGACATCTCGACGTTCCAGGGCAGCGACACGGTGGCGTCGCTGGTGGTTTGGGAAGCCGGCAAGATGCGCAAATCGGATTACCGCAGCTTCAATATCAAGGGCCTTGACAAGCCCGATGATTTTTTCTCGATGCATCAAGCGGTCGAACGCCGTTACCGTCGAGTGCTCGACGAGGTGGGTGCGATGCCTGATCTGATCTTGATCGACGGTGGTCGCGGGCAGCTCAACGCCGCATTGGCGGCGCTGTCGGTCCTGGGCGTTGAGGAGACCCGTGTTGTTGGGCTGGCGAAGCGGGAAGAAGAGATCTACTTGCCCGAGCAGCCGGAGCCCCTACTGCTGTCGCGCCACGACCCGGGTCTTCAGTTGTTGCAGGAGATTCGCGACGAGTCCCACCGGTTTGCGGTCTCGCGCCACCGACGGCGTCGTAAGGCCCGGACGTTTCGCAGCCGTCTCGATTCGTTGCAAGGCGTCGGTGACGGGCGGCGCAAACTGCTGCTGCGGAGGTTTGGCAGTTTTGCCGGCGTCGAGCTCGCAAGCCTCGACGAGCTCCAAGAGGTGCTCGGGCCAAGGGTCGGTCGGTCGGTCCACGAGCAACTGGTGGCCTACGCAGCGGAGGCCGCCGACTCCGCTGAGGTCGAGATCGACTCTGCTGTGGCAGCGGGGCAGATGCCGACGTCATCGAAAGTGTGATATTTTCTTCTCGACCTTATAATTGCGTTGCCGAGTTTCGTCGCTCCAAAGTTTGGGGCTTCAGAGCTTCGCTTTTCGGCAGCATCCAGTTTCCGAGCATCCTGTCATAGCATTGTGCTTTTGAGACCATCGGGAGCTTGAACCGTCCTCAGGGGCGCTGGCCAACCACGAAAACATCCACCTTATGGATCGAATCTCAACTGCCGAGACCACCACCGACGCCTTCGCGGAAGTCGTCCGAGCCATTTACCTGCAGCGCCTTACCGGCCTTGTCGAGGTCGATATCGGCGACGAGCCGGTGAGCCTCTTCTTTCGTCGTGGTGAGTTGTTTCTAGACCGCGACGAAGTGACAGCTTTGAAGATCAGCCCTTTGCTGGCGGCGGTCGGAGACCAAATGTCGGCGGCTGATAGTGAGCTTGGGCATGCGATGGAGTCGCTGGCGGCGGAGCTCTGCCCATTTCCCGAAGTACAGGCCAAATTTCGCCGCGATCACGCGCTGGTGGTCGAGCTTATCGGGCCGCTGCCGACAGTGCACTTCGTGCAGGAGGTGGCGATTCACGGTTGCGACGAGATCCAGCTGATCGAGCGCTTGGGGGGTGACACGGTACAGTTGCGCTCCAGTGACAAGACACCGGCAATGAAGCAGTTACCGGGTCTCGATCCCGACATGGCGAAGGTTTTGGTCACTCTGGCGCAGCCGGCGACACCGGCGGATCTGCTGCGGGGTAATAAGACCGATCGTTTGCCATTGCTGATCGGGTTGACCAAGCTGTGGTCAGTGGGCCTGGTGACGCGTACTGCCGGTACCGGCGCGAGCCGCGAGTGGGGTCAC
This sequence comes from Acidobacteriota bacterium, assembly GCA_029263355.1. GTDB lineage: Bacteria > Acidobacteriota > Thermoanaerobaculia > Multivoradales > J023 > JAAELT01. The sequence goes on from JAJCXQ010000729.1 coordinate 3,571, forward strand.
GAGGTGTTGTCTCCAAGGTTGCTGGAGCAGTTTTCCGATCGCATCGCGGATGCTTTGGAATCTGCGCCACTGGATCTCGACCCGGCGACCCATCGTGCCCGTCTCGCGGATCTGTTGAGCCGGCTCGGTCAAATGGACTTCTACCAGCTGTTGGGGATCGATCCCAAGGCGACCGAGGACGACGTGTTCGGCGCCTATAGTCACTTGGCTAAGGTTGTCCATCCCTCGCACGCCGTCCGCCTCGGGCTGGAAGGTAAGGATGTCGCGTCGCGAGTGCTATTCGAGAAGGCGACTGAGGCTTACCTCACCCTTTCCGACCCGCGCCGCCGCGCCAGCTACAACACTGTCGCTGGTGTCCATGTCCAGGTCACCGTCGGACAGGCGCAACGCGAGGAAGAGAAGCGGGGCATCGCGCGGCAGAATTTTAGGCGTGCAGCCAGTTGTCTCTCAGAGATGGACTTTTCACTGGCGGTGGACTTGCTCAAGGAAGCGACTCGGATGGATCCGCAGCCCGAGTATTATGCTCGCCTCGGCTTGGCGCAGTCGAAGAATCCCAACTGGCAACATCACGCGGTGGCAAGTTACCGGCGAGCGGTCGAGCTCGACCCTGAGGATGCTGGAATCCGGGCCGGCTTCGGTCAACTGCTCGAGCAGATGGGACAGACTGACGAGGGGCGAGAGCAATACCGTGAGGCTCTCAAAGTGATGCCCGGCCATGTCGAGGCGAGCCACGGGATGGAGCGCCTGGGCCCGGGGTTGTCGGGGCTGACCTCGAAGTCTGGTGGTTTCCGCAAGCTGTTCAGTCGAGCCGATAAACTTTCTGAATGATCGAATTTCTTAGTGAACGGTCGCGACGGCTTGATATCCGAGCAGTGGAGAAAAGGGTAGACTGAACGGGTCGGAGAGTTCAGGACGGTCGCCGTTCCGGTTGGTGACAACGGGAAGGGAGGAAAGTCCGGACTTCTATGGGCAGCATGCTCGTTAATGGCGAGGCGCGGCGACGCGACGGAAAGTGCAGCAGAGAGTAGACCGCCTGGCCTTCGGGTCGTTCTCGATTCGAATCAGGGAAGGGTGAAAGGGTGCGGGAAGAGCGCACCGCTTTCTCGGCGACGGGAAAGGCAAGGTAAACCCCATGCGAAGCAAGACCAAATAGGGAGACAGACTCGCGGATCGCCCGTTCCGCCCGTGGCCGCTTGCGGTCGCGACTGTCTCCGGGTAGGTCGCTAGAGGCCGGCGGCAACGTCGGTCGTAGAGGAATGACCGTCATCCCGGTTCGCCGGGATACAGGATCCGGCTTACGGAGCTCTCCGACACTTCATATCTCCGCAAGACCCACGGCTTGACGAACTGTTTCCGAAAGGCTCCTCTTCTAAAGGCCCCTCTTCTCAAAAGTCTCGAGTGTCAGTGCCATGATCTCCATCGCCAAGTTGCCACCGCCGGTTCGTCCCGGTGATCGTATTGGGGTTGCCGCTTTGTCCGGCAAAGTTGATCCGGCGCGGCTCGACGCTGGCCTCGTGGCGTTGGCGGTTTGTGGTTACGAGCCGGTAGAGGCGTCGAACCTCAGAACCCAGTGTGGATTGTTTGCTGGCAGCGACCGCCAGCGACTCGACGCCTTTCACGATCTCGCGTCAGACGACAACTTGAGTGCGATCATCTTTGCGCGCGGTGGTTATGGCGTGACTCGGATCTTGCCGGATATCGATTGGGATCTGTTGGCCAGCCATCCTCGGGCGTACGTCGGTTATTCAGATCTGACACCTTTCTTGCTGCAGGTTGTTGCCCGTCTCGGCCTGGTGGCATTTCACGGTCCGATGGTGGCGGCCGATTTTGCCCGTGGACTGACCGAAGAAGAGCAGAGCAGCTTCGAGATGGCTCTCAGCGGTACACTCCCTGCGCGGTTTTCGATTTGTAGCAATGGGCCGGGTGAAGGTCGACTGGAAGTCAGTGGCTCAGAAGACGGTCTTCCGGAAGACAGTAAGTCGAAAGAGGTTGTCGAGGGGCCGTTGTTGGGCGGCTGCCTGAGTATGCTGACGGCCACCCTGGGTACCCCCTTTGCGCCCGACCTCGAAGGAGCGATTCTCTTTCTCGAAGACCTCGGGGAGCCGCTTTACCGTTTCGATAGAATGTTGACCCATCTGCGGCTGTCAGGTAATCTGAGTCTCCTGAAAGGTGTGGTTGCGGGCCACTTGGAAGGGGAAGATTGCGAGCCATCGCTTGGTGCTTCGCAGGCTACTCTTGTCCGACAGCTTCAGGTCGAGGCGGAGGGTTTTCCGTGGCCGCTTGCTTGGGGGCTCGCTGCCGGTCATGCTCGACCGAATTTGACTCTGCCACTGGGTCTTTGGGCGCGGGTCGATCCGGATGCCGGCGAACTGATGGTCGGTTAATTTACTGCAGCGAATCCACTCCATGGTCAAAACAGTCTTCAAGACGACAAAACCCAAGAGTAGTGCGCCGAGCTTCTCGGTGGAGTTTGCCACGGGCGAGGTTGTCTTCGAAGAAGGCGACCTGGGTACCGAGATGTACATCGTCCAGGAAGGCAAGGTCGCCATCCTGAAGTGCTACAAGGGGCATGAACAGCAGCTTGCGGTGCTTGGGCAGGGTGATTTTTTTGGTGAGATGTCGGTGCTCGAGGATCTGCCCCGTACCGCCACTGTGAAGGCGCTCACTGATTGCCGATTGCTCGAGATCAACGGCTCGACGTTCGATCAGATGTTGCGTCGCAACCCTGAGATTGCGGTGCGCATGTTGCGCAAGCTGTCGCGCCGGCTGCGGGAAACCGATTTGAAGTTGCGTAAAACTCTGGGCTCCGAGGAGAGCCAGGCGCCCGAGATGCCGACTTCTGACGGTCAACCAAAGCGGACCGCTGGCACCGAGAAGTTGATCCACGATCTGTCGAGCATCGAGTTCTTCTTGGCGGCCGGTGAGGAGACGTCGGTCGGACGCCGTGATCCAGTGACCGGGATCAATCCAGACATCGATCTCACCCCTGCGGATTCACAACGCTCTATCAGTCGGCGTCACGCCAAAATCTTCCGTCGTGAGGAGCGTTTCTACGTGCGTGAAGAGATCGGCACAATGAACGGCACCTTCGTCAACGGCGAACGAGTGGAGACCGGTCTACCGGTGGAGTTCAAGGAAGGTGACGAGGTCCGCTTTGGCCTCATCAAGACCATCTTCCACGCCAGCTAGTCGAGCCTGCCCAGACGCGGCACCCGACCACTCTTGCTATCATCGACTCTAGTCGATTAGATTCCGCCATCCTCGCTGGAGCGTGATTGCTCCTCTATTGCCCCCGACATTACTGATCCATGGCCAGCCCCCTGCTTCCCAAGAGCACCCTGCCTGAAGACTGGCAGGTGCGCCTACCGATTTTCGAAGGTCCTCTCGACCTGTTGCTGCACCTTATCAAGGTCAACAAAGTCGAGATCACCGATATCCCGGTGGCGATCATCTGCGACCAGTTTCATCACTATCTGGAGCTGATGGAAGAGCTCAATCTAGATATTGCAGGCGACTACATCTACACCGCTTCATACCTGATCCACCTCAAGTCGAAAATGCTGCTGCCGAACCCCAAAACCCTTGATGGCCAGGAGGTTACCGAAGATCCCCGGGAGGATTTGGTGGCGCGGCTGCTCGAGTACCGTCGGCTCAAGGAGGTGGCCAACACCCTGGCGGAGGTCCATAGCCAGCGCCGTGGGATGTGGCCGCGGAAGAGCGACGAAATGCGGCGCATCGCCAAGGACGACACTCCCGAGATGGATCTTGGGGAAGTTTCCTTATTCGATCTTCTGCGCACGTTCAAACATGTGCTCGAGCGTTTCGAGCGCGAGAATCCGGAGCCGATCATGATGCCGGGAGCGGTCTTCACATTGCGCCAGCAGATCGAACGTTTGATGCGTGAGCTCATGGCTGGACGTCCTTTCGACCTGATCGAGGACATGCGGTTGCTGTCGTGCCGGAGTGAAGCGATTGCTGCCTTCCTGGCCGTCCTCGAGATGGCTCGGCTTCATCTTGTGCGGCTGCACCAGACTGCACAGGGCTCGGTGTTGCTGTATCGCACCACTCGCGAAATTGATGCCAGTGAGCTGGAGGCGATTCAAGGATGACCGATCGCCAAGAAATGGAGGCCGTCGTCGAGGCAATTCTATTTGTCTCCAACGATGTTGTGCCGCGGATCAAGCTGCTCGAGGTCTTTGATGAAGGCGAACGCGATGCGGCGGCGGAGGCTCTCGAGGCAGTGATCGAGCGTTACCGCGAGGACGCTGAGCGCGGGTTCATGATCGATGAGGCTGGCGGCGGTTTGCGCCTGGTGTCGCGTCCCGATCTGCACTCGTACCTGCGCCGGTTCTTCGAGCTCACCGGGTCCAACAAATTGAGCATGCCCGGGCTCGAATCACTGGCCATCATTGCATACCGGCAACCGGTGACCGCGCCAGAAATCCAGGAACTGCGTGGCGTTAGCTCTTCGGGAGTGTTGAAGAAGCTGCTCGAGCGTCGACTGATCCGCATCTCTGGGCGCAAGGAAGTGGTCGGAAAACCATTTCTCTATGCCACGACCCGGGAGTTTCTGCAGCATTTTGGCCTGCGGAACCTGAAAGAGTTACCGCCTTTGGAGCAGTTCGAGGAGCTGTTTGGTGGCGACTCCGAGGCCGCGTCGAACTCGATAGGGCCGGATCCGGAGGAGCAGGCCGATCTCGAGGCTGCGGAGATCGAGGCACGGGACGATGAGGCTTTTGACAAAGCCGAAGCGGAAGCGATCGAGGAAGAACGAGCGGTTGCCGAGGAAGTCGAGGATTTAGACTCGAACGTAGAGGAACTGGACCCTGGGCAAGCGCACGTCGAGGGGCCGGCCGTCGAGGAGCCAGCGGTGGAGGAGCCAGCTGTCGAGGAGCCAGCGGTCGAGGAGCCAGCGGTCGAGGAAGCGGCCGTCGAGGAAGTCGTCGCTGAGGAGCCAGCCGTCGAGGAAGTAGACGCCGAGGGGCCAGACGTCGAGGCAGCTGAGCCCGAAGAGCCGGCAGCCGACGAGTCACAAGAGGCGGTGCCCGCTGTCCCTCCGAGCGATGGCTCGGCGACGGCGGGCATGGCGAGCGAAACCTCGACGGAGGTGGAGCCATCGGACAGCAGCGCCGAGGACACACCCGCCGAGCAACCCAGCGAGGTCGAGGTATGAAACCGGTTGATGAACACCCGTCGTCGGAAGATGGTGAACGATTACAGAAGGTATTGGCTCGCGTCGGTGTGGCCTCTCGTCGGCAGGTCGAGGCTCTGGTTCGCGAGGGTAGAGTCACGGTCAACGGCCAGCTGGCGGTCCTCGGCCAGCGGATCAACCTGCAACGCGACGCGGTCAAAGTAGACGGTAAGCGGGTCGGCGATCAGGTTGACGAGTATCGCTATGTGTTGTTGAACAAACCGGCGGGATGTGTCTCGACGCGCTCGGATCCCGAGGGGCGGGCGACGGTGCTGGATCTTCTGCCGCCGCGAATGCGTCGCGGATTGATGCCGGTGGGGCGGTTGGACTACGAGACCGAAGGATTGATGATCCTGACCAACGACGGCGAATTGGCCCAGCATATTGCCCACCCTCGGTACGGTTGTATCAAGACTTATGAGGCCAAGGTCAAGGGCCGGCCCAAGGAGTCGGATGTCGAACGTCTGCGCCAGGGTGTGATGATGTTCGGGAAACGGACCGCGCCAACCTTCATTGCTTCGCGTCCAGCGCCAGCTGGTCGGCGTGAGAGCAGTCACAACTCGTGGTGGACGGTGAAATTGGGAGAAGGTAGGACGCGCCAGATTCGAGAGATGTTCTTCCGCATCGGTCACCCAGTGAATCGCCTGCGACGGGTCGCGATTGGACCGGTAGCGGATCCGCGCCTGTCGCGTGGCAGCTGGCGTGAGCTGACCGACAAGGAGGTCGAAGTGCTGCGGGAGCGGACCGCCAAGCGGGTGCGTCCCCGTCGGGCCAATAGGCGTTCGGAGGCGCTCGGCGGCCGGCCGAAAAGCGAGCCCGCCACCGGCCGACCCCGGCGCGGCAAGGCTGCCGCTGGCCCCACCAGTGACAAGTCTGCAGGTCGTCGATCCTCCAGCGACAACGCCGGTGGGCGATCCACTAGCGGCAAGGCGGTTAGTCGTGGAGCGGGCGCCGGTAGAGGGCCGAGCGACCGTCGGAGCGATGATCGACCGAGTCGTGGGAGCTCCCGTGGCGGCCGACCGGGCGGCAAATCACCTGGCAGCGGCGGTAGGTCGCCTCGCGGCGGCGGTGGATCAACCCGTGGCGGTGGTGGATCACCTCGTGGCAGCGGTGGATCAACCCGTGGCGGCGGCGGATCCCCCCGTGGCGGAGGTGGATCCCCCCGAGGCGGCGGTGGATCCCCCCGTGGTGGCGGTGGATCCCCTCGCGGTGGAGGTAAAGGGCGTGGTCCCAAGCGGGGTGGGCGTGGTTGAGTCGGTTGCTGAGCCAACATCGCTGATCGTCGCCATCGACGGGACGTCCGGAGTTGGCAAGAGCACTGTCGCGGGTCTCTTGGCGGCCCGGCTCGAAGTTCCGATGCTCGACACCGGGGCCACCTACCGCTCGGTGGCGCTCAAGGTGCTGGAGAGTGGCACGGATCTCGACGATCGCACCGCTGTGATCGCCGCCGCTGCGCAGGCTGAGCTCAAGCTGCAACCGGCGGCGGATGGTGGTTTTGAAGTGTTGCTCGACGGCCGGCCGGTCGGGCAACGCATTCGGACGCCGAAGGTGTCGGATGCAACTTCCAGGATATCGGTCCACCCCGAGATCCGTCAGCGCCTGGTGGAGGTGCAACGACAGACTGCGGCACGTTATGGCGCGGTGGTCGAGGGCCGCGATATCGGCTCTGTCGTTTTTCCCCGAACGCCTCACAAGTTCTTTTTATACGCCCGTCCGCAAGTTCGTGCCGAGCGTCGCCACGCCCAACTGGTGGCGGCGGGGGAGGCGCCGAGCTTGAGCGCCGTGCTGCGCAACATTGAGGAGCGTGACGACCGAGACAGCCGTCGTGAGGCGTCACCCTTGGTGTGCGATGAAAGTTATTACCCGATCGATACGTCGGACCTCAGCGTTGCAGAGATCGTTGAGCGTATGGTCGAAGAGATCGACCGCAAGCGGCAGGGACGCGCGCCGGCCGCAGTATGAGCGAGGCGCAGCACACCGCCGAATTGCTGAAAGAGTGGGCACTCGAGGCCGGTTTCGATCGTGCCGGCGTCGCACTCTTGGAGCCCTCGGAGCAAGGCCAGTCGTTACGACGCTGGCTCGAGCGTGGCGAGCACGCCGGCATGGAGTGGATCGCTCGTCGCGTCGATCTGCGCGAGCAGCCCGCTCGGTTGTTGGACGGAGCGAAATCAGCACTCTGCGTCGCGCTGCAGTATCACCCGTTGGTGGGTGAGGCGGAACCGAGCGGCGACCTCTGGCCGCGGGTGGCACGGTATGCCCGCGGTCGGGACTACCATGACGTGATGGGCAAACGGCTCAAGGCTCTTGGCGCCCGGATCCTCGAAGCGTTTCCAGAGTGTGGCGTCCGGCCCTATGTCGATACCGGGCCGATCCTCGAACGCGAACTGGCGGCTCGCTGCGGGCTGGGAGTCCAGGGCAAGAACACTCAGTTGCTGCATCGTGACTGGGGATCTTGGTTTCTGCTCGGTGAGCTGCTGCTCACCCTCGAGCTGAAGGCTGACGAGCCAATCAGCGATATTTGTGGAAACTGCACCCGTTGTCTCGACGCTTGTCCGACCGAAGCCTTGGTCGAGCCTTACCGACTCGATGCCAACCGCTGCATCAGCTACTGGACGATCGAGCACCGTGGGGACCTTCCTGACGAGGCTAGGGACATGATTGGCGATTGGGTGTTCGGCTGCGATATCTGTCAAGAGGTTTGTCCATGGAACGACCGACCGCGATCCGGCAAGCCGTTGGCGGGTGATCACCCATGGCTGCGGTTGCCGCCAGAGCGCGCCGAGCTGGACCTCACCGGCCTGTTCCAGCTCGACCGCGAGGGTTTCGTCGAGCGTTTCAAAGTCAGTCCGATGAAGCGGCCGAAGCTCGATGGACTGCGTCGCAACGCCGCGGTGGTCATGGGGAATAGAGGCGAAGAGCGATACGTTCCAGCCCTCGCCAAGGCGCTGGTCACGGGCTCGCCGACTCTGCGTCGGCACGCAGCGTGGGCCCTTGGCCGAATCGGTGGAGCCGAGGCCCTGGCGGCCCTCGATCAGGCCCTGCTGGGAGAGGTCGAGGAGGTGGTTCGATGCGAGATCACATCAGCGGTCGAAGTGTTGGCATCAAACCGGAGTGGAGAAGGAACAAGAGGGCCGAGCAGCGGTTCGTCGGCCAAAGGAAAGGAGTTGACACTCTGAAGCGACCCTCCTATACTGCAAGGCCCGAGTTCTCAATCATTTAGCTCAACGCTTTCGCCGCTTCGGCCGCGCGCCCCCTCAAATGCCAACACTCCCAGCTGCGCGCTAGACCACTTCCCGAAGCCACAAGCTGGCGAGCACACTCCGAGAGCTCTTTCCCCGCAAGCAGTCAGTAACAGGCGCGTTGTGTGCCTGATTCCCGTTAACAAGGAGGTTCGTGAGGCATGGAA
>JAJCXQ010000730.1 GCA_029263355.1 Acidobacteriota bacterium
TATTCAACTCGAGCCGCCAACCCGGATAACGCCACAGCCAGGTTGCAAGCTCGTCGCCATGGCGACGGATAAAAACGAATTCTACGGCGTCACCGTCTGACGTGCGCAGTGGCTTGCGCAGCAAAGCGCGCAGGGCGCGTCGCCGCTCGAGTTGAGTCGTTTGGTCGAGCTCGCCGGCCAAGTCGGGGCGGGGCCTCACGCTGGCGCCTCGGTCAGTGAGCCTGCTGTCGGCTGGGCGGCTTCGGCCGGTTGGTGAAGCTGATAGATGGTGATCCAATGGTCGCGACCCGAGAACAAACCCTCGGGCGTCTCGATGCACGCGGTGCCGTCGGCCATCGGCTCGAGCACAATCTCCATAGCACCGTCGCTGGAGGTTGCGGCGACCGGTTCGGAGGGGTGCCCGCGACGCGCCAGAGCCTCGCCGAGCAGATCGAGAAAAAGCTCGAAAGCGTTGACGTCGAGACGGCCCACCGCCGACAACCGGATGCGATCACCGGTGCTCAGCTGGCGGCGCGCGGCGGCGATCTGCTGAGCTTCTTCGGCCGCGAGCTCAGCGAGCAAGATCTTGGCCTTGGTGCGGTCGATGACCCGCGAGGGCCGGCCGGGTCGGGCAAATCGACCGGTCTTGCGCAGTCGGGCGGTGAGTCTGAGGGGTGGAGCAACTAGCCAACTGGTGGTCGGCGGCACCGGTTCTTGGTCTTCGCGCTCCAAGCTGGCGGCATCGATCCGCAGATGGCGACAGGAGGTCAGGCCGAACGCTGCCCGCCACAGGCGGTGGGCGTCGTGGTCGCTATCCGCCTCGGCGAACCACCGGGCGAGGGTACGGAAATCCGTCGAACGGTCGCTGCGGGTGACCCGTTGGCCGTGCAGGGTTTCCACCGCCGACAACAGGGCCGGGATCGCGGAACGGGCGCGCGAACGCAGGATCTCTGCTTGCGACTTGCCGTCGCCACCAATGAACCAAGCGACCAGACCGTGCCAGCGCTGCTGCCAGGCCCGCAGAGCCTCGGCGGTGAGCTCTTCGTCCACCACCACCGCGTCGGCGATGTCGCGCTCGGCGGCGAGCCGCAGCAGCCGATCGGGGCCGGCGGTTTCGATCTCACCGAGCAACCGGCTGATCTCGCTGGTGGAGATCACCAGCTCGCCGATAAAACGTTCCAGGTAGTCGACCAATTGTTCTTTGTAGCTCAGCAGCTCGTCGAGCTCGACGCCTTGCAGGTCGATGCGTCGCTGCAGGCCGCCGATGAACGCCTGGGCGCGATCGGTGAGATCTTCGAAACGGCTGACCAGACTCTGCAAAGCGAGAAATACCTTGCCGGCGTCGGGGCCATCGGCGGTGGCAAGCTGCAACAGGTCGGTGAGCAGACTACGGATATCGGCGAGAGCTGCGGTCTTGAGCTCCCCTTGTTGGTTGAGAACCTGGTAATAGACGGCGAGCGCGCGTTCCGCCGCTTCCCCAGCCGGGGTCAGTTGAAAAAGTAAACGGCGGCGGTAGAAGTCCTCGACGGTGGCGACGGCGGCGGTATCGGGATGTGCCTCGAGGTTACCCCAAGTGCATAACTGAGACAGCCGCAGCTCGATCACTTCTTCAGCCAGGCTGAGCTCGGGCGCCAGCTGGTGTAAGCCCCGGGTCACGTCAGCGGGGCGAAGATGCAGCGAGAACTGCGCCTTGGCGGCGATGAAGACACCCATGATGGCGCGGTAGTCCGCTGCCTGGTCGGCGCCCACATAGGCGAAGGGACGCAAGCGCTCAAAGTTAGAGATCTTCATAGAAGGCACTTCATAGAAGGCACGTCATGGCTGGCACGTCATCGATACCGCGTTATGGACAGCACGTATGAACGGTGTCTCGGCAGCTCCGTTCTCACGGTACTGAGAAATTATCCTATCCTGCGAAGGTTTCCCACCCAGGGTTGAGAATCGCAGGATCGCTGTGAAACGCTACCAGGTCAGAGCCGGCAGAGTGACGGTTGCACCGACCGCGGGCGGATGCCAGGCCACAAAACCGCCATCCTGCCACTGCAACCAACGCCAGCTGGCGTCCTCGAGGTCGGCGTCGAAGTCGACTCGGATCTCGGCCGGACGTGCGTCGTCGGTCACGGCGATGATCTCGATGCTGACGCGACGCTGCTCGATGCGCTGTCCGATCTGGTACGGCTCGGGAGCGCGGTACACCGCGTCGATGAGCTGGAAGATGTAGAAGAAGTTGAACGGCGCCGGCTCCTGGCCCGGCGGCGCACTACCCGCTGGCGCCGCGAATCCGCCCTGGGGGCGCACCACGAGCGTCCGTGCGGCAGGGCGATGGACTTCGATCGGGTAAAGGCCAGTCGCCAACGTCAGGACCTCGGTCGGTATGGCGCGACCGCGCATTGCTTGGTGGACCGGCGCGATGCCAGCCGCAAAAAAGGTCGGTGCGTTGACGATCACCGCCTGCTGGGTGCTGATCGTCGCATCGCTCGGCAGGCTGGCGGCGGCTTTCATGAACAGCCCGCCACCCCCCGACATGTTGACGGCGGCGGTGGCCAGGCCGAGCGGTGCTTGCACCAGATGAATGAACAGCAGCGGTATGGTCGTCAGGCGCGCCGTCCGACGCCACCACGTGGGGTGGCCTTCGCTGCGTCGCCAGGCGTGGACGACCAATATCGCCATCAGGCCGGCGCTACCGAGGCTGGTGTAGAACAGCTGGCGCACGGTTGGGAAGGTCGCGCAACTGGGGATCACGGCGAGCAGCATTCCGAAAGCCCAGAATCGGGCCAGAGGCTCTCGGCGCAGGATGGGGAGCAGCAGCAGGCCGAAGAGGGTGAGCAGGACCACCACCGCCAACCAGACCTGTCCAGCGAGGGATATGGAGAGGAAGTTGTAGACGTCGGAGGGTGGAAAGCTCAACTGACCCCACAGCTGAATGGGCCCGCGTTCTGCCACCGCGCTCAGGAAACGCAGCGGCCGTGCGACAGGGTCGAGATAGGTATCTGCGCCGCCGACGCCAAAACCCGCGGCCCGGTAAGCCAGGGCCCAGCCCACGCCGACCGCGGCACAGGGCAGGAGCGCCACCAGCCGCTGCTGCAATGAGCCGCGATCGAGGAATAGAGCGTAGCTCAGCAGGTAGGCGCCACAGGCCACCGACGCCTCGGCCGAGAGCACCGCAAGCAGCAGCAGGACCGGGGCGACGAAAGCCCCGATTCGCCAGCCGTCCCGGCGCCAACGATGGTAGGCGATCAACGTCAACAGGCCGAAGACCATGCCCAGCAAAATATTGCGATTGGCAATCCAGACGGCGGGAATACCATGAACGTCATCAACCGCGAAGAACAAGGCCGCCAGGCCGGCGGTCAGCATGCCGTCCGGCGGGGCCAGCCGTCGATAAAGCAGGGTTGCCGCAACCACCACGAGCCCCAACCAGAAGAGGGAATGCAAGTGCATCCACATCGGCTCCTCAGGCCACAGCTGATAGTCGAGCCAATGGCTAAAGCCGGACAGCGGCCGGAAGAAAGCAATGCTCAGCTCGGGGCTGGCCCACCACGGCAGGGTGTCGGCCCTCCACTGCCAGCGCTCGCCGACAAAGGCGAAGAGCTCCGCCGGCGAGCGCTTCAGCTCGGGCAGCTCCTCTGGGGCGGTGAGCGCCGCGCGATGGAAGTCATCATCGAGGATCCAGCCGATCTTCAGACTGGGAGTACACAACAATACGGCCAGCAGAGCCAGGCCAAAAGCCAGCCGGGGATGCATCAGGCAGCGACGGCCGAGACCATACAGAGTGTTCATCTTGCGAGCCTTCCTGGCGGTTGAAGTCCACGGCGTCAGGTTTGGCGAAGCCCTACTCTGGCGAAACCCTGTTTACGGCATCACCCGCAACGGCTGGGTGACCTCACAGACTCTGGTACCGACGGCGGAGTTCCCACGGACAGCGTGACTCTAACTTCGCGTTCGCGGCGGGCCTCGCCGCCTTCGGGATGCTGCTGCGGGACTCCCCGCACCGCGGCGCCGCCGACTGGGACCTGGTCGAGGGGCTCCTCGCCGTCGCGGCCGGAGGTCCCGCCGGTCCGGCTGCCGAAGTCGCCGAGCTGGTAGCTCGAGCTCGCACCCTGGGGCCTCGGGTTCAGCCTTTCACAACTGCCGTCCTTGAGGAGCAGTTTGAATAGGTGCCTGGCGCCGCGGGGGTGTGAAATAGGGCTGCAGTTCCTTTAGCTCTTCCATTGACTTCTCAGCATGCCAGTTCCAAATCTTGATGAAAAATCCAGTCGGAGTCCGCCATTAGTCTGTCGAACGCCAAGCTCAGGGGCTTGCAGCTTGTTGTTATGCATCACTTTCCTGATGCTTACTTGGCCAGAGCCAGTATCCTGACCGCACCGCGCGTAACTACTAGAAATACTATTGCCCCCACTATGAGATCCGGCAAGTTCGAACTCAGCCAGCTCACCAGAAGCCCCGCTGTAATCACACCAAGGTTAATGATGATGTCATTGCTGGTGAAGATCAAACTGGCTTGCATATGGACTCCCCGATCTCTTGACCGTTGCAAGAGAGCTAGGCACAGACCGTTAGCCACGAGAGCCAGAACTGATATTGACACCATGACCCGATAGTCGGGTAGCTCCTCGAAACCGAAGAAGCGACGGAGGACTTCTATGAGCCCTGCCACGGCTAACGTCAGTTGAAAGTAGCCACTCCATCTTGCCACTGCTTTCTTCCGGACAGTTGATGCGCCAACCGCCAGCAAGCTCATTCCGTACACGAGCGCGTCCGCCAGCATATCCAGGCTGTCGGCAATGAGGCCCATCGACTTTGAAATAATGCCTGTAGTGATCTCCAGGACAAAGAAACCAAAGTTTATCAGCAGCACTGCCCAGAGGATGCCGCGTTGGTTCGATACCTCCGAGGTCAGTTGTTCTTCGGTTGACGTTCGGACATGATGCGAACCGAGATCAAGTGACGATAGAGCAGCCTCAATGTCGTTGACCTGTCCGTCGTGGAAGACCGTAACCAAGCGGTTGGAAAGATCAAACTCCAGGGACTTCACGGACTCAAGGTCTTGTAACCGCAATCTAACGAGATTTTCCTCTGCGGCACAGTCCATTCCCGAGACCTTGAACAGTGACTTCAATAACGCGGCACGCATTACGGTGTCTCGATGGTCCTTTCGATAAAGATCTCCGAAGAAAGTCTAATCCAACAGGAGGCTAAGCAATCACGACCACATAGCGCAGCTTGCACCCGTTCAGGTCGCTCTAGGACTTCCAAGCGCTTGGTCGGATATACGCATTATCCTGTCGAGTCGGGGGCGCCCATCGTCCACATATAGTCATCGCGCCTGGGTCGATCGTGGGCCCCCTAACGGATCGCGGCTCTGCGTCGCGCGTGCGTCTGGAGCCGCTGTGTCCTGAGGATCTATCGCTGCTCGAGTCCTCATAGGATATCTATCAGAAGCGCCATCGCTGCCAAAGTCACTCACGGCATCCAAGATCCTAATGGATACGCCATTTGCCCCGTATGGTTTTCCCGGCGTCTCGCCGCCAAGATACCGACCGCTCGAAACGTGTGTCACCTCCCTGGCAACTGGTCGCTCGAGCCCTGGGGGCGCACTATGAGCGTCCGTGCAGCATTACCTTGGGCTCGCCCGGTTATAATGTTGTCTCGAGGCTGTCCAGCCTGTATGCAGTAGTCCAGTGAGATTCGCCGGAGACATCGGCGATACCTAGCAACGATCATTCCTGGGCCATCTGACGAACCCTCCCAGCAAGGACTTGGTTCGCACAAACCAACAGAGGTATTCGAGGCGTTGTGAATCAGAACAAGAAACGAACGGACCGCAACCTGAGGGTGAGAGTCTTCCACTCATTCGACGAGGAGAATCTGGCCGAACATCGTCGGCGTGCTCGGATGACGCCTCAGGAGCGAATGGCGGAGTTCGCTGTTCTTCAGGAACGACTATGGGGCGAAGAGTGGACGACCAAGCCGTTGGTCCGAGTCGCGACCTGGGAAAAAGTGGATTGGTAAGGGCGAGATGATGTTCTCGTCCGATATGCAGGATCTGCTGGAGATCTTCGAGAGGCACAGCGTCCGCTACGCTCTTGTAGGAGGCTACGCCGTCAACTACTACGGCTATATGCGAACGACTCAGGATATAGATCTACTGGTCTACCCGTCCCCGGAGAATGCTGCTGCGGTCATGGCGGCTCTAACAGACTTCGGCTTTGGCGGAGCAGGGATACCGCAAGAATTCTTCGAGAAAGAGGGGGCTGCCGTGCATTTGGGAGTCGAGCCCAACAGGATCGATCTCCTGACCCACCTGCAAGGCGTCGCAAACGACAAGATTTTCTCGAATGTGGAGCAAATAGAGCTCCAAGGTGTTTTGGTCAAGATCATCGCTCTCAAAGATCTTATCGAGGCCAAGCGGGCTTCGGCTCGCCCGAAGGATCTCGCGGATGCCGAGGAGTTGGAGAAGAGTGCGGACACGAGGCAAAGAGAAGACCGTCGATAGTTACGGAACACGGTAGGACCTGCCGCCCGCAGTGGTGTCGCCTGCTGTGGCGACGCTCGTAGTGGTGTTGCGGTACTTCTCGGAAGGCCGGGCCATGTGATGTGAGGTGCCAGCCACTCCGATCACACCCCTTCCACCACAATTTCTGAACCGATCCCGAAAGATCGGACGGCTGCTTTACGTCTTCTATATGGGTGTAGGCATCAAGTACGCCTGCGGCTTCCGGTCGCAGCCACTCGATGCCTCGAGAAACCGGCTCTAAACGAGACCGAGATCAGCTGCAGCGTGTGGCCGCAGAGACTCGTCGGACTCCGAAGCGCTGACTTTCGGGAGCACACCCTATGTCACGAGGACCACGATACATCCCACCTGGATGGAGCGTCGAAGTCTCCACCTCCACCGTTTGCGGCTTCTACATGCTGCCCGTCACCGCGGCCTTCCGTCGCATCTTCATCGGCATTCTAGGACGCGCTCAAGAAGAGCATCCCGTCAAGATCCACGCCGCTGTCGCGACCTCCAGCCATTACCATCTCATTTTGACACCCGAGGACGCCGAACAGTTGGCGCTGTTCATGGGCTTCGTCAATAGCAACCTGGCGCGCGAAGCCGGTCGTGTCATCGGTTGGCGAGGATCCTTCTGGCGCGAGAGATACCACCTCATTCCCATTAGCCCCGAGGACGAGGCACTGATCGGCCGCCTAAAATACGTTCTCAGCAACACAGTCAAAGAATTTTTGGTCGCGAGCGTCCGGGATTGGGAAGGTGTTCACTGCGGCGAAGCCTTGATGGATGGCAAGCCGATGCAAGGCGTCTGGTATGCCCGGTCCGTAGAGTACGAAGCGAGGCGCCAAGCAGCGCGTCGCGCTGCCCGTCGCGGCACTGCCGCCTGCGACATCGACCGCGGCGCGTTCATGCAGCACTATGAGGTCAAGTTAGAACCGCTGCCCTGCTGGAAAAACGAACCACTTGCTAGACGCCGCAAGCGGGTCACCGAGATTGTCGTCGAAATCGAGGCCGAAGCCGCAGCACAACGTGCCGAGCTCGGCATCGAGCCGCTCGGGATGGAGGCCATCCGCCATCAAGATCCTTTTAGTCGCTCGGTCCACGACAAACGCCGCCCCAAGCCGCTGTGCCATGCCGCCAGCAAAGCGATGCGGGATCGCATGAGGCTCGCTTACCGAACCTTCGTCGAGATCTTTCGCGAGGCATCGCTCAAGGTGAAACTCGGCCGCGTCACTGAGGCCATCTTTCCTAAACATAGCTTTCCGCCGCGCCTGTCCTTCGTGCGTGTTGGCGAGGTCATTGATCCGCTCGCGGACGCGGGCGGTGCAACTCGCTGGACGACTTGGTCGCCAACCGCTAGCTGACCGTTCGTCAGCGAGGTCATTGATCGACCTTGACCCGCTGGGAAGGCGCAGTTGAATACTCAATATCTGCGCTTGCACGTCGAGGTGCGCCCGCGCTCGGGCCAGATTCCAGAGATTTCACAGAAGCTGAGGTTTTAAGACGGGAGGCGGGGCAGCTTCTTCACATAGCCCGGCTGACGGTCGACAGAAAGTGTCCATCTATGTCGAAAGGTATGTCAGATCCCTCCTGATTCGAACAAACCGGCCACCTCTTCGCCCCTTGGCCGAATACCCTGGAACCTGAACCTGAACCTGAACCTGAGCCAACCGAACCAACCAATCAACCACCACTGGGCCATGTGAGGTGCCAGCCACTGGCCATGTGAGGTGCCAACCACTCCGGTCACACCCCCTTCCCCACAATTTCTGAACCGATCCCGAAAGATCGGACGGCTCGAGCCCGATGGTCTTGTCTTTGAAGACCCACTCTGCACCGCATCTGGTACAGTGCTTCCGAAGGTCAGGCTCACTTTTCGCCGCTGATGGGAGAGCTGATCGATCTCATGATCGGCAGCTTCTCTAGAACTCTTGGAGGAAACACATGAGCGAACTCGAAGACGATATTGCGACGGTAGATTCGAGCGTGGGACCCTACGGGCTGCCGGCCCCGAGCCGCGAAGGTATCGGCTGGCTGCTGGTTGGCGGCGGCATCGTGGGCTCGCTGGTCACGCTGCTGCGTCGCCGGCGCAAGCTGGCGGACTGGGTCGTTCATTTGGGCCTGATCGGTGCCGGAGCGGGGATCCTGCTACAGCGACGGCAGGTGCACATGGACCAGGCGCAAGAGAGTATCCTGGCCGAGCTCGAAACTCTGGACCCGATCGCCCGGGTGCAAGTGTTGAAGGCCGTCGCCGAGCAGCAGCTGGGCCGCGGCAAGGACTGAGCTCAGCTTTCTGAGCGCCATGGCGCTCTAACGCCGCAAAAAGACGCGTCCGACCCGTTCGTTGTGCTGGCCGAGATGCCGGGCACCTGAGAGCGGTGCGAGCAGCTCAAGCGAGCAAGGCTTCCGCACCGGGTGTGGAGCAGTTGCTCAAACGAGCAACTCGTTTACACCGGGTGCGGAGCAGTTGCTCAAACGAGCAACTCGTTTACACCGGGTGCGGAGCAGTTGCTCAAACGAGCAACGTCTTCGCACCCAGATTTAGAGAGATTGTTCAAACGAGCAAATGGCCCCCTTGGGGGGCCTTGGGAAGGCTAACCTGAAGACAGCTCATGAAGCGACAGCGAAGAGCCCGGGCGGTCCGAAGGCCGCCCGGGGGACGCTAGAGTGTCAGGTAGCGGAGGCGGAGGTGGGTGACACGGGCTCAGCAGCTGGCGCCGGCGATTCGCCGTTGCTCGTCGCTTCGCTGTCGGACGATGCCTCGTCCGACGTCACCCCTTCCGAAGGCTCCTCGTCGCCCTCGGCGCCTTGGCGCCGAGTGACGCGCCGCGTCGAAGTCCGGACACGCTCGGCGAGCTCGGGCTCTCCGGCGAGACGAAAGAACCCTTCGAATATCCCGGCGACCGGAGGGAAGACGCCATTGAACGCCTTGATCGCTTCGTCTTTTGCGATCAGGGTTTCCGCAGCGGCCTTGTTTGCTCGCTCGAGTTGACCTCGCACCTGGCGAAGATCGGCGAGATCGGTCTCGAAGCCCGTCGCCATGCCTTCGAGATCCACTTGGACGCCGTCGGCAACCACTACGGGTAACTCTCCTTCCGGATCACGCATGAGTTGGATGGTCTGATCGAGCTGATCGATCATGGCCTTGCTCTCACGTGGTGTTTTGCCGTCTAGCGCGGCGACTTCGAACCCACGATCTGGGCCGAAAACACCGAGCAGGACGCGCCGGTTGGCAACCAACCGCTGGTGGGCCTTCGATGCGAGATCGTCGCGCTGGCGACGAAGCTTCGAAACCCGGATCAGGCTGCGGAGGTGCTTGTCCTCCGCAACCACGAGCTTCGATTGAGCTCCCCCGAGGTCTTGTTCCAGATCCCCGAACAAGTCCTGATAATTGATGGAGGTCAACAACGCCTCACCCTCCCCAGCTGGCGCCTGTCGACGTCCCTGGAGGCGTTCGGCGATACCACCGCCATAAGTCGCCACCGAGGCGCGGACCTCCTCGACGGATTGAATACGGACAAACGATGCTTTGCTTCTCATGCTCGACTCCTTCTGTTGTTGGTTTTGCACGCCCGGTTGTCAGATCGTTGACGGGCGCTGGAAGATCAGTTTCATACACGTGCTCAACTTCATACACATGCTTGCATTCATACACCGTGTTCAAAAGACTGCATCGTCATCTCCTTTCTGTTGTGGGTGAAGTGGTCGGTCCGTCAACACCGCACCATCGTAAAAGCCGACGGGGCGGAGCGCCAGCGACCCCGAAATCTAAAGAAAATTCTCCATTCGGCGGACTTGCCCTCATGATCGAGAGACACAAAAATCCACCGCGCCGCCATTGCGGGCCAAATGCGCCCGATTTGGCCACATTTGGGGTGGTTTTGGGTGACGAAGAAATTTCGACTTTTTTCGAATGTCGCCAAATCGGGAACATTCGAGTCGGTTTTGGGTGAAAACTTCGCCCCTCCAGCGCCCCTCGACCTCCTTGGCCACCGATCGCTGGGCTCACGGACGCTCCCCGTCAGCCGCCTTGTTTCGACGGATCAGCCTCTTATCGAGGTCGTAAGCCCTGCCCGGAATCGGAGAGTTCCAAACGCTCGAAGAGTCTTTCCGCTTCCTCGCGGCGGGCAGGGTTCTGATGAATCTGGCAGTAGCGCGACCAGACGAGGAAGTGCTCCATCTCGTCGAGTGGTTCACTGCGAGCCGCGAGCTCCGTGGTCTTCTGCTCGAAACGAGCGAAGAACTGGGGCGTTCGCCCATCAACGTCGGTGAATTTGTAGAGCTCGGCGAGCTCACCCGCATTGAGGGTCAAACCTGCTCTGATACGCCGGTCCGGATCGATAGCCAGAGCAGCGATTCCGCGCCCCACATACATCGGCGTTTCTGATTCTGCAAAGAACGGGTCCTCCGTAATCGCATCGCGCCAGTTCGTTTCTTTGACCCCAAAATGGTCGAGGACGGCTTCCGACCGCAAGAAACCGGGCGTGACGGTCAACGCCGTCACGCCAGTCTTGGCCAGGTCCCAGGCCATGCCGTATCCAAGCCGCGTATTCGACGCTTTGATCAGGTCATAAACGATCTGGCCTCGATAGCCACCTTCGTGCCCGTCGGTCACCTCGACGATGAGGCCGTCGTTCTGCTCGATCATTACTGGCGCGGCATGACGACTGGTAATGAGGTGCGAGAGGACCGCACGGTCGATCAGCGTTCGGGCGACGGTGATGTCGATCTCCCAAAACTTCTTGGACCATTCGGTCAAGCTGTCGCCGCCCCAGATGTCGTTGACCACAACATCGAGCCTCCCCTGCTCGTCGCGGATGCGGCTGATCAGCGCCTTCACTTCCGATTCGTGAATGTGGTCGGTGCGGACGGCGATTCCCTTGCCCCCGTCTGCGGTGACCAGAGCTGCCGTTTCCTCGATGGTCTCGGGTCTGCCGGGTGTCGCCTCGACTCCCCCACCCGAACGGCCGCTGCAGTACACGGTCGCGCCAGCCTGGCCCAAGACGCGAGCGATACCGCGCCCGGTCCCTCGGGTCGCGCCAGCTACCAGGGCGACTTGGCCATCTAGTGGCTTACCCTCCAGGAAGTTCGGTCTCATCGATGTTGCGTCCTTTGGCTTCATCGGTCATCTCCTCCAACTCGGTTCACCGTCTTCTACCACGGCTAACTTGCTGTCGAACCCCTTGCGTCACAGGATACACGACAGTTTCCGCCGCTTCCTGCGTTGGCCCGTGGGCATCGAACTTGCTTCAGGTAGCCGCCATGTTGACATTCCTCTCCGCCTTCTTGAGCCTGGTTGTCGGCGTCCATCCAGTTGAGCTCACCGTCTCGGGGGACGTGGCCTCGGTCGAGCTTCGGCTCGACGGCGAGACTGTTGGGCGCCTGCGAGGTGAGCCCTGGATCCTCGCCTGTGACTTCGGTCCGGAGCTCGCACCCCACGTGCTGGTCGCTATTGGCCGCAACGCCGACGGCCACGAGATCGCCCGCGCTGCGCAATGGCTCAACTTGCCTCGCCCCCGCAGTCATGCCGAGTTTGTGTTCGACGATCCGTCCGGCGCACCCCGGCAGGCGCGCCTGGTTTGGCACTCTGCCGATTCCGCGACCCCCGACGACTGGCGTTTCAGCTTCGATGGCAAGATCCTCGACATCGCCGATCCCCGCAGCTTCGAGCTGCCAGCTTACGAACCCGCGACGCCACACCTGCTGCAGGCCGAGCTACGTTTCGGCTCCAGCTACGCCCACACCGAGCTCGTCGTCGGCGGCCCGGATGGCGACTTCGTCGATACCGAGCTGACGGCCGTGCCAGTTGTACCGTCTGGCAAACTGCCGACGGCCGCTGAGATGGCGGGCTGGTTCTCGAAAAACGGTCGTCCCCTCGAAGTGGTGACCGTGGAACGGAGCGGCGCCGACATCGTCCTGGTCCAGGAAGCGACTCCGCGGCTGTGGGGCCAGTTGCGACGGCTGCACAAAGACGCGATAACACACGGCGGCAAGGACGCGTTGTCGCGAAGATTGACCTCTGGGCTGAACCAAGAGGACAGCCTGCGGGTGCTGCTGCCGGTCGCCGAAAGCACCTCTGGCGCCACCTTGGAGCAGTTCCACATCAGTTATGACTTCTCCACCATCGAGGTCGGACCGTCCTCCACCGGGGTCGTTCAGAAACGGATCATCGCGCCACCGTCCCAGGGTATCCTCGCCACTCTGCCCTACCCGGCCGAGGGTCCGCTGCGGGATGACGCCCCGCGCCGGGTCGCCGACGCGGTGGCGGTCGCCGGCCAGGCCGCGGCGGCGGGACGGCGCAAACGGGCGGTAGTGCTAATCAGGGACGAAGGCACCCGTGATCTCAGCACCCATAGCCCGGCGGTCGTACGGCGTTACCTCGAGCGTCTGCAAGTACCGCTGCTGGTGTGGTCTCCGGAGACATCGAAGGCGGACGAGTGGGGGGAAGTCCACAACATCTCCACCTCGCAGGAGCTCCTGCGCGCGGTGCTGGAGCTGCGTCAGACCCTCGGCCGCCAAGTGATCGTCTGGCTCCGCGGCCGTCACCTGCCGCAGGATATTGAACTGTCACCGGCGGCCACCCAGCGGCTGTCGACGTTCGAGGTCGAGCCCCTACGTTGAGGCCTGGCCCCGAAGGGTCCCAACTCTATGCACCGGGCACGACCATCACAGCAGGTGATATCCGAACGGCTGCCAATAGGCCCGGCACCAATTCTTAGCCGCGGCTCAGGCGATCGCCAGCCGCGGCACCTACAACCTCACGTCATCAGTCGGCGCACTCGCCGTTGAGCTCGACGGAGAACTGCTCGAACGCGGAGTACTTCCCTCTCACCACGCCACCCTCGGAAGCCGAAAAATCGAAGATCATGGTGCCGAAAAACTGGCTGCCCGGAAGCAGCTCGCTGAGCGACATGGCGTTGAGATGCCGGGCGCCGGAATGGGTGACCTCGGCGATGAGGTCTCCTGCCGGCGTGAGTGCCGTGACGGTGAACGACGGACCGGTCGCCAGCGGGTTACGGAGCATG
>JAJCXQ010000731.1 GCA_029263355.1 Acidobacteriota bacterium
GGGTCCGTGTCTACTCAGTACTTAGCATCGGCACGAGTCACGAGACCATCTTCTCTCCGGAGGACGTCTTCAAACACCTCTACATAACCGAGTCCAAGTCCTTTGCCCTTGTCCACAATCACCCAAAGGGGGACCCTTCACCGTCTCCAGAAGATGCACAAGCTATGGCCGTACTTTCCAACAAAGCCAAGCACCTTGAGGTTGAGTTCCTCGACTTCATCATTGTTGGTACTGACTCATACTGGAGTATGAGCGAAGATCAGGATAGCGGCGACTACACGCTTGGGTCGTTATAGGGCCAAGGAAGCATTGCGACAATGATCCCAAGACGTCGTCTTGATTCTCTTTTAGACAAACCACGCCACCGCTCTCCCGGCTCAACAGAGCTGTTTCTAACGAGCTGAAGAGCACCGCACTACATTGACAGACGAGACCAGAAATGCTAATATATACACAATTACAGGTTCGTTGATAATTGCATAGAGAGGTAAATGACATGTCCTATGAACTACAAAAAGAGACTTCGACGTCTTGGATACTCGTACCCGTTCCCGATTACAAGCACCTATCACCTGATGATGGCGATTAATGGAGGGAATACTGAATACTGCATTGATCTCGGCAAGGGGAAGAAACGCCCTCAGACAGTCAGACACACGAAGGGCGTCAAGACATTCCATGTGACCGACCATTTCGATGGAAGTGAGCTCGACCTGATTGAGCCGCAGCTCTTCACTCACTCCAGTATCGGCGAGGCCATAGAGAAGCGTACCTTCTACAGAAATGGATACACCAGAGATGACTTTTATTGGCTTAACGGTCTAGAGTTCAGGAATACCTTCCTTGATCTCATCTATCCAGCTTCAGCAAAAGCGTTCGTCTGTGACCATGAAGACTGCCATGAGGTCGAGAACGATGAAGGCTCACTGCTCTTCTTTGGAGCCGACGATCGCCTGTTCTGCGCTCGCCACTTGAGATCTTACACTCGTCGCGAGTCGCCAGAGAACTAACCAACAAACACACGAGCTTGTGATGCACTCATCATCAGTTCCTGTGTAAACAAAGATTACCACCATACTCTCTATGCAATTCTCAGCGAGTCTTGCCAAGGTACGCTTTTAGGCGTACCTCTTTGGTGGCGGTGCGATCTGGTCACCGCCACATCAAGCTTACTTTGTTGGTTTCTTTGGTGTGCTCATGTCTGGATCGAGTGGACCGGTGACACACCGAGGCTTTGTTTCGCCAGCGCCCTATACATGTAAGTTTTGATCTTCCATAGAGATCGGCCCGACGAGAACCAGTTAGGCGTTCTCTCTCGGTCGGCTACTGCCCTCCCCGAGAGACTCCCAGCCTGATCTTGGCGGCGCTTCACACATCACGGATTCACAGATTCTTGGAACGAGGAAGCCTCGCTACAACAGTGGAATTCTGGCCCTAGAGTCTTTACACCTGCGCTACTTGACAATACCAGACACAATATTAAACTTATCAGATATGACTAACTCCCAGATCACATTGAGTGTCCTGTCGCTCCCGGCACATGAGAGATTTCAACTTGGCAAAAGGCTTCTCGAAAGCGTTGCCGAGGACGTATTCAAGCCTTCACTTGAAGAAGAACTTGCAGCATGGGACCGTGCGAGTGATGAGGCACTCACCAACGAAGAGGTTCGCCTAACTGCAACCGATCGATGAAGCGTGGCAAGGTGTGGCTTGTCGAGTTGCCGAAAATAGACGGCCGTGAGACCTTCGGCTACAGACCCGCAACTGTCCTTGCCGATCCATCTGCAACAATCGCGATCATCGCTCCCCTCACGTCAAACCTCGCCGCAACGCGATTTTCGTATTCCCGTAGGATCGACCCGGCTCGAGGAAACGGACTTGACGTGCCTTCAGTACTCATGCTTGAACAACTTAGGGTTATCGACAAAGGACGGATAACTATAAAGCTTCTAACTGAAGGCCAAGTTGAGATCTCCCGTCATCCAACATCGAGTCAACCTTCAGTTGGAAGCGAGTTGTACGGAGCCGCCGCCTGGCACGGACGTTGCGATTAGGGGTTTGTATCCCTCAGCCAGGGACGGCGCTCGAGCCGTCGTGGCGGTCGAAATCAGGTGAGATCGCAGCATCATTGGGCCTCCCGGCATTGAAGACGCTCTCCTAGCTCGTTTGCGAGCCAACAGGAGAGACTCTGACAAGCCAGAGCCTAGCACAGTCGATAGACACGGACGCACCTCGGCCAAGGTCTCGGTTCACGAGACCGCGAAGAGGGGAATCCCGTCTGTCAGCTCGCCAAGGCCACAGCCGCCGTTGGTGGAGCCCGCGCGGCGGTCATCTGCGTCTCGACGAGTGATAACACTTTCTCCAGCACCTGGAGGTGTCCCTTCCCTCAGGCCAGACAACGCATCGGGTCGATTCCGGTCAAGCGCAGCATCCGCGCTTCCCAGGTCTCCGTCTCCGAAGCCTCATCGTTGGCCACGATCTCGGGTTCAGGCGACTCCTCCGCCACGCCCAAAGCCTGACGACAGAGCTCTAGATTCGCAGCGCGATGGCGGTTGGCGAAGAGACCATAATAACGGATGCGGTGAAAGCCCGAGGGCAGCACGTGCATCAGGAAGCGCCTCAGAAACTCGACTGCGTCGAGGCTCATAGGCTTCACCTTGCTGTCGTCGCGGTAGTCCTTCCACTCGAAGACGACACGATCGTTCTCGATGCGTAGGAGCCGATTCTCGCTGATCGCCACCCGGTGGGTGTACCGAGCAAGATACTGTAAGCCTCGCTTGGCGCCGCCAAAAGGAGGCTTACTGTAGACTACCCACGGCGCGGCATAGAGCTCATCGAGCCAGTTCTGGTAGGCCCCAGGCTGGTCCCTCGGATCGAGGCGACTTGGAAAGATCGGC
The DNA here is from genome assembly GCA_029263355.1 of Acidobacteriota bacterium. Classification (GTDB taxonomy): domain Bacteria; phylum Acidobacteriota; class Thermoanaerobaculia; order Multivoradales; family J023; genus JAAELT01. Next base: position 2,898 of record JAJCXQ010000731.1, read on the forward strand.
TGACTCTCTCGCGCCATCTTCTTCACCTCGTCGAGGAACTTGCCGCGAAAGACACGGCTCAGCACCTTGACCGGAAGGAAGAAGTCGCGACTCGAAGCGATCCACTGCTGCCTATCCGACGACAAACCGCCACCCGGCACGATCACATGGAGGTGTGGGTGGAGATCGAGGCGTTGGCCCCATGAATGCAAGATCGCCAAGAAGCCGATCTTGGCACCGAGATACTTGGGATCCTCGGCAATCGTGAGCAACGTGTCGGCGCTCGCCCGAAAGAGCAGGTTGTAGAGCGTCTTCGGATCGGTTAGAAACAGCGGGTTGAGTTGGTGCGGGACCGTGAAGACCAGGTGGAAGTACGGTACCGGCAGCAACTCCTGCTGACGTTTCTCCAGCCAGCGCTCGCGCTCCAGCTTCTGGCACTTGGGGCAGTGCCTATTACGACACGAGTTAAAACGCTCGGTGATCACACCGCACTGGTCACAGACGTAGAGATGGCCGCCGAGATCAGCCGTGCGACAGCTGGTGATGTCGTGGACAACGCGCTGCTCGGCTGCCGAAAAACGGCCGATCTGCTGCTCGTAGGCGCCGCTGTAACGGCGGAAGATCTCGGCGACTTCCAGAGGCGCGGCGCTCATTTCGAGCTCTCCTGCTCACTCTGACGCTTCATCAACTGATCGAGCGGATTCGCCAAGCGATTGATGCCCTCAGCCGTCACCTTCAGGTAGACCAATGTCGATTGAATCGCCCGGTGCCCGAGCAGGTCTCGGATGTAAAGCAAATTGGCACCGTCTTCCATCGAATGCGTGGCAAATGAATGTCTAAGCGAATGCGGCGTGGCATGCTTGCGGATACCGGCCCGCGTCTTGTCCTCTTTGAAGACTTTCTGAAGCGTGCGCAAGATCGGCTGATGCTTACGATCGCGCCCGTAGAACAACCACTCGGTCGGCCGATAGACCTTCCAATACGTGCGAAGGTGCTCGAGCAGACTCTGGGAAAGGACCGTGTAGCGATCCTTCTGCCCCTTGCCATTGCGGACCAAGATTCGCATCGCTTTGCTGTCGATGTCTGAAACGCGAAGCCGCGTGACCTCACTCAGACGAAGGCCAGAGGAGTAGAGCGTCATCCATATCGTCTGATACCTGAGATCGGTGGCGGCTTCGAAGAGCTTGTCGACCTCCTCCCGGGCCAAAACGATGGGCACTCTCTTCGGTCTCTTGTGCAAGCGCTGCTCCATAAGAAAAGCTTTCTTCTTGAGAACATCGCGAAAAAGAAAACGGATGGCGAAGTGGTGCTGATTGATCGTCGAACTGGAGTACTTCGCCTCAGTAAGGTGAAGCATGTAGTGGCGGACATCCTTGTGGGTCAGCCGGTTGCTGGGCTTGGATGCGTGGCGCAGAAAACTCCTAGCAGCAGCGTGATAGGTCTTGACTGTCGCCGGGCTATACCCGGCAAGCTTCAAATCCTCCATCATACGCTCCAAGGTGGATTCGATTCCGTACTTCATGATCGGGCTCCTTCGTTAGCTGGGCGGAATTGCCCAGCCCACGAGGTTACTCATGAGCACGGAAGATCAGTGCCACTCAGAGAAACTGCGACGACAGAGAGTTTCGGATGTCTCCTGGCAGAGATGCTGCGGTCGGCCTTGGCAGTCCGATACCGCCGAGGACAAGCCCAACGCGCCCTGCTCGTGCAACGTCGGCGATTGAAGACTCAGCCTATTGGCTGGCTGTCCGGAGGGGAGCTGCCGCGAAGCGGCTTAGTACAACGAGGAAAATTGGACGTCTCAGCCAAGAACACATCCACTACATCGGAACGGATCTGATGTCATTGTTCCATCTCTAGAGTCCGTGTCGCGTACGACACGGACTTCTTTAGTCTTCAGTCGGTCTTTGTGCAACAACTATTGCCATCACACTCTCTGCAATTCTCCGTGAGTCTTGCCAAGGTACGCATTTACGCGTACCTTTTCTAGTATTGACGCACATCCAGGCACGGGCACATCAAGCTTACTTTGTTGGTTTCTTGGTGTGCTCATGCCTGGAGCCGGGCGCCAAGGACAAGGCTCTCTGTGTTTCCTGCTAATTGACTACGCAGAGACCAAAACCTATAGCTTCAACAGCTGTTGCGAGTTCCTCATCCCCTCTTTCACGGAGCTTACTAACGAGTAAGTTCTGCAACGCGTCTGCCGAAAACTCCTGAAATGTACCTCCATCGGTCTCTTCGTTGCCAAACACCTGGGAAACAGCTGCTGCCAGTACCGGGTCCTCGAGATAATGCCCAGTTGCCGCTTGGGCTCCACACTTGAGGAGCTTTTCAAAAATTCTTCCAACTGATGGTGTAGCGTTGGCTTCATCGTCAGTCATGATGCCGAATATTACAGCAGCACCAACTAGAAGTGCTGAATGGAAAAAACCTTCTGTTGCGTCGGCGGTTTCAGTCGGCCGCCAGGTTAAGTCATCTATAAAGGCCTGAGTAAAGCTTGAAATGAGTTGTTCGGAGTCCTTCATGGCGATGACCGTAACGCGGGGAGCAAGTTGGTGGCTCAGTAGGCTATCAGTCGGTCTGAGGACTTCTGGAATTTCGTGATCGAGCCTCACATAGATTGCCGGGTCAAGTGAGATCATGACGACGCCCGGGTAGTAGCC
>JAJCXQ010000732.1 GCA_029263355.1 Acidobacteriota bacterium
ACTACGGGCCATCGCGTGGGCCATATCGTCGAGGAACGGCACGATGTCACAGCGAATGTTCGGCGGGTGATGAGTTACCGTCTGAGGGTGCCCTTCCGTCTCGGGCCCTTCCGTCCCGGCGGATGTGGGCTCGACATCTCCCGGCCCCGGGTACATCCATAACCCGGCGGCGCGATAGGCGGCGCGGGTGGACTCGAGGTGTGATGTTCCGGTCTGATGGCAGACCTCGATCGACTCCACACGGCCGGCCAGGACCGCCAAGGCGCGAGGCATGAGCTCGTTGAGTTGACGCGCCCCTTGACTGCCGCCGAGAATCAACAGTCGCAACGGAGGAGCCGGTGGCAGCTCAGCTTCGGTGGCGAAAAAGTCGTCGCGCACCGGAATGCCGGTGGTTCGGGAGGGGCAAGCCAACTGGCTACGAGTTTCGTCGAATGCCACCGCCGCCTCGGCTGCCAGCCGCGATAGGCAGCGGTTGGCGAAGCCCGCGTCAGCGTTGGGCTCGAGCAGGAACGCCGGGCGGGCAGCAAGCCGAGCGCCGACCACCGCTGGCGCCGACGCATAGCCGCCAGTGCCGACCACTACCCGAGCGCTCAAGCGACGAATCAGCGATCGAGCACTCCACATCGACCGCACCAAGGTCGCCGCGGACCGCAGCTTGCCGGCCCAGCCCTGCCCAACCAACGGCCTTGCCGGCAGATGGTGAAATGGAATACGTCGGTCGCCGACTAGGCGCGCTTCGATGCCGCGTCGGGATCCAGCCCAGCCAACCTGCCAGCCCCGACGCTGTAACTCTTCGACAATCGCCAGCCCAGGGAACACATGACCACCAGAGCCGCCGCCGCTGACCAGCGCGAGAGGCCTGGTCGCAGTACTGCTAGCAGTCTGTGCAGAGATCTGTGGCGAAGTCAAAGTCATTACGTCATCCATGCTGCGACACGTTGAGAATCAGCCCGCAGGCAATGAGGGTGGTCACCAACGACGAGCCGCCATGGGAGATGAGGGGCAGTGGCACACCGGTGGTCGGCAGCAACGCCAAGGCGACACTCATGTGGATCAAAGCCTGCGCCGCGATCAAGCAGGTAAAGCCCCAAGCCAGGTAACGGCCGAAGAGATCGGGGGCGCCTTGGCCGGCGAGCACGCCACGCCACAGAAAGACAGCGAACAATGACACCATGAACAGAGCGCCGACGAACCCCAGCTCTTCCGCCACAATCGAAAAAATGAAATCGGCGTGGGGCGACGGCAAGAAGTAGAGCTTCTGCACGCTATTCCCCGGCCCGAGCCCGAAGATTCCGCCGGAGCCGACTGCAATCAACGATTGCAAAGCCTGAAACCCTGTCCCAAGCGGATCGGCCTCGGGGTTCATGAAGGCGGTCAGCCGACGCCAGCGATATGGTTCTAGCGCCACCGCGAGGATCACTACCGGCAGCAGAAACAGGCCGCCGGTCACCATGTAGCGCGTTTTGAGGCCGGCGAGGAAGATCATCAGCAAGGGCGGTATCGAGAGCAATATGATGGTGCCGAGATCGCGACCCATGAAGATCAGGGCAATCATCAAGCCGGTGAGTGCCGCACAAGGCACCAAGAAAGCGTAGCTGTTGAGACGATCGGACTTACGATCGATCTGGTAAGCGATGAACGGAATCAGTGCCAGTTTGGCGAGCTCTGACGGCTGCACCGATACGCCTGCGATGACAAACCAACGCCGCGCGTTGTTGAAGACATAGGGAGTGAACAACACCGCCATGAGCAATAACACAACACCGACCTGTAAGCTGTAGATGACCCCAGGCCGACGCAGCCAGCGGTAATCGATATGCATTGCCACCAACATGGCGACGATACCGAGGAGCGCGGCGAGGCTCTGCTTGACGAATAGCGGGTTGTACGACATACCGCTGCCACGAGCGATCACCGTGCTGGCGGAGTACACCATCACCAGGCCGAGGCCGGTCAACAGCAGCACGGTCGCGAAAAGCCCGCGATCAAAGACTAACTTGCGTGCCAAGATCGCCTCCATGCAGTGCCTTCACCAGGCGTTGAAAAACTCGGCCGCGCTGCGCGAAGTTGTCGAATTGGTCAAAGCTCGAACAGGCGGGCGACAACAGTACCGTCTCCCCAGGCTGCGCCTCGGATGCGGCCCGCTCGACTGCGCTCTGTAGCGTTTCTACGGTTTCGATCGAGACTTCGGAGGCCAGGGCCGCAGCGAAGTGTGGCGCTGCTTCCCCGATCAAATAGGCACAGCGCGCTTTGCGCGCCAACAACGAGCGCAGCTGGCCGAGGTCGCCGCCTTTGAAGCGACCGCCGAGGATGATGTGGACTGAGCCGTCATCGAAACCTTCGAGCGAACGGGCGGTGGCCGCGATGTTGGTGCCCTTGGAATCGTCGTACCAGGTCACACCTCGACGCACCATCACCTGCTCCAGGCGGTGGGGCAAGCCGCGGAACGCCCGCATGCCGGTGACGATATGGGCCGGTTCGGCGCCGTGAGCGCGTGCCAAGAGTGCTGCCGCCATCGCGTTCTCGAGATTGTGGGGACCCGGGAGTGGCACGTCCGAACGGCGGAAGAGCTCTTGTGGACCGCTCGCTGACGCGGTCTCGAACACTTGATCGCCGCTGATGTAACAACCGTCTTCGACCACGCTCTGAGAGGAGAAGAAGCGGCGATGGGCGACAACTTCGAGGGCAGCGACCCGGGGGTCATCAGCGTTCAGAACTGCGAGATCACTGGCTTGCTGGCGCGCGAAGATGGCCGCCTTGACCCCGAGATAACTCTCGAGATCAAAATGGCGATCGAGATGGTCGGGGGAGATATTGAGCAGTGCGGCGCTGTCCGGGCGAAAATGATCAACAGCCTCGAGCTGAAAGCTGGACAGCTCGACCACAAAAACTTGATCCGCTGCACCCGACCCCACCCGTGACGACAGGGCCTCACCGATGTTGCCGCAGACCTCGACCCGACGACCTGCGGCCTCCAGCATCGCTCCGGCGAGGGCAGTTGTCGTGCTCTTGCCGTTTGAGCCGGTGATGCCGATCACCTCACCGTCGAGCAGGGCGAAAGCGAGCTCGACCTCAGCGATGATTGGCAACCCGCGTCGCCGTGCGGCGACGAAGAGCGGGCGCTCGGGCGGTACACCGGGACTGGTCACAACGCCATCGAGGGAGTCGAGGTCGACACTCTCGAGGTCAGCACTTGCAGCCCCTAACCGCAGCTCGATACCGGCGTCCTCAGCGAGTCCATCGAGATCGATATCGTCCGCCGTTCGATCATCATACGCGACAACCCCAACATTCTGGCGACGCAGCAGTTGCACTGCAGCGCGGCCCGAAATGCCGAGGCCGTATACCGCCACGCGCCGCCAAGGCTGATCGTTCCAGGGACCGTTCATCACCATGCCTCTTGTCGCCTCCCGTTCACCGCAATTTCAGGGTCGAGAGACTGAGCAGCGCAAACAGCACCGCCAGAATCCAGAACCGCACGATGATCTTGGGCTCCGACCAGCCCAGGAGCTCGAAGTGATGGTGGAGTGGCGCCATGCGGAACACCCGCTTGCCCGTCAGTTTGAACGACGCCACTTGGATGATGACCGAGCCGGCTTCGAGTACGAAGAGTCCACCGACCAGAATCAACACCAGCTCTTGTTTACACAAGATTGCCACGATGCCGATCGCGCCACCGAGAGCAAGGGAGCCGACGTCACCCATGAACACTTCCGCCGGGTGGCTGTTGAACCACAGGAAGCCTAGGCTTGCACCCACCAGCGCACCGCAGAAGATGGTGACTTCGCCGACCCCCTGAATCGGTGTGATCTGGAGGTAAGCTGCAACCAGCTTGTGACCGGCAACATAGGTAAAGATGGCGTAGGTCGCCGATGCGATCAAGGTCGAACCGATCGCCAGGCCGTCGAGTCCGTCGGTCAAGTTGACGGCGTTGGATGCGCCGACCAGCACCAAGGCAACAAACGGCAGGTAGAACCAGCCGAGGTTTGGTGCGAAGTCCTTCAGGAACGGAAACGTCAAAGTAGGTTCGAAGCCCAGGTCGTCTGGCAGCGCCATCAACAGGTAGGCTGTTGCGAACCCCACCAGGGTCTGCAAGGCGAACTTGGTTCGCGAGGTGAGGCCTAGATTCCGCCGCATACGGACCTTGATGTAGTCGTCGCTGAAACCGATCAAGCCGAAAGCGGTGGTGACTCCAACAGCGATCCATACGAAGGGGTTCTGAAGATTTGCCCACAGCAACGTGGAGACGAGCACCGATACCAGGATCAACAGTCCGCCCATGGTCGGAGTGCCAGCCTTCACCATGTGAGATTCCGGTCCAACCTCGCGAATATTCTGGCCGACGGATAGCCGCCGCAAGGTGCGGATAACCCAGGGACCCAGGATCAACGACAGCATCAGCGCGGTAAAAACCGCCGCGGCGGTTCGAAACGTGATGTAGCGGAAGACGTTGAACAGACTGTAGAGGTCATGCAGGGGGTAGAGCAGGTGATACAGCATCAGCTGGCTCCTCCCATCTCGAGCAATGCACCGACCACCACCTCGAGCCCAACACCGCGAGATCCTTTGACGAGAACGAGATCATCTTCACGCCATTCCGCAGGCGTTTGGCGGCGAGCCCAGTCGGCGGCCGTTGTGGCGTCGGCGAACCACTTCGTTGATGCTCCGCTCGCCGCCGCCGCCGAAACCAATTCGCGGGCTCGCTCGCCGACACCAACAACCAAGCCGAAGCCGAGCTTGGCAGCGACCTCCCCGACACCGCGGTGGAAGGCTGGGGTCTCGGGACCGAGCTCGAGCATGTCGCCGAGGATCGCCACATAGCGCTGGGCGGGTAACTGGCGAGCACTGGCGAGGGCCTTGCGTGCCGCGTCCGGGTTGGAATTGTAACAGTCGTCGATCACCGTCAAGGTGTCCAAACGGTGGACCTCACCACGCCTATGGCCGGGTTCGAGATGATCGACGGCAGCAGCGATGTCAGCCAACGGAACCCCAAGAGCATGAGCACAGGCAGCCGCGGCGAGACAGTTCTCGACGTTGTAGGTACCGTGGAGCGGCAACACGACGGTGACCGAGGACACCGTTGACGTCGCAGGATCCGTGACCGTCAACTCGAAGCGACTACCCGACCGTTCTCCGGTCAGCGTCTCCACCGAAACGGCGGTGACGTCCGCCGCAGAAACGATGCCGTAGGTCACGTATCGCGAGAGGGCCCGCTGATCACGGGTCTCTTGATGACGGTGCCGCTCGACGAGTGCCATGACCTCGGGGTCGTCCGCGTTGGCTACCACCAGACCACCTTCGACAAGGCCAGCGAGAAGCTCTGATTTAGCGTCGGCGATATCTCGTAGGTGGCGAAAATTCTCGAGGTGCGCCGGACGCACATTTGTGAAAACCGCAGCGTCCGGGCGCCCCAACAGGCTGACCTGCCGGAGCTCGCCAGGGGTCGACATCCCCATCTCGGCCACCATCCATTCGCAATCGTCACTGATATTCAAGAGCGACAATGGAAAGCCGTAGAGATTGTTCAGGTTACCGGGGCTTCGCTCGGTGCGGAATCGACGGCTGAGCATCGCCGCCAGAATTTCTTTGGTGGTGGTCTTTCCAGCCGAACCGGTGATCGCCACCAGATGCTCGGGCACTTGGGCGCGCACTGAACGGGTCAGGGCATGCAACCCGCGATAGGTGTCGTCGACCCGGATCCAGGCGACATTCCCCTCCGGGGAAGACACGGTTCCCTCCGGGGAAGACACGGTGTCTCGGTGCACCACCACCGCGGCAGCGCCAGCAGCCACCGCTTGTGGCAGAAAAGCATGCCCGTCGGTGTGCTCACCGGGCAGGGCGAAGAAAATCTCGCCACCATCCAGCCGTCGGGTGTCGATCGCCGCACCGCTCCACAACGTCGTGGGATCACCCGCGAACACTTCGCCCCCCATCGCCTCGGCAGCGGCGCTGGCGTCACGCTCAACCACCGTGAGTCCCCACAGGACCAGCAGTGCTCGGCAGGTGGCCACGACCGACGCCGAGCGCGCTCGTCAGAGCCGCCGCGAGCTCGTCGCGATCACTGAACGGGATCCTTTGATCACCCACGAGTTGCACGCTCTCGTGCCCTCGACCGGCGACCAACACCACCCAGTTACCGCTCGACGCCAGCACGGCGGCACGACGGATCGCCTCCCGTCGGTCGGGCATCATCCGGTATTTGGCAGAGCCGCTGGTTCGCAGACCTGCTTCGACCTCCAGCATGATCGCCTGCGGATCCTCGGTGCGAGGATTGTCAGAGGTGATCACCGCCAGGGTCGCCAGCTCGCCAGCAATTTTCCCCATTAGGGGCCGTTTGCCCGGATCTCGATCGCCGCCACAGCCGAAGACCAACACGATATCGCGGTCGGTCAGCTCACGGACCGCGCGCAGCGCCGCTTCCAACGCAGCGGGAGTGTGGGCAAAGTCGACCAGAGCTGGGAACGGCTGGCCAACATCCACCGGTTCGAGCCGCCCGGGGACCGGCCGCTGAGCTGCGATTCCGGCGACGATCGCCGAGTGCGGTAGCTCCAAGGCCTCTGCCGCCGCGACGGCCGCCAGCAGGTTCTCGAGGTTGTAGCGGCCGATCAGCGGAGACTCGAAACGTAGCTCGCCACGCGGCGTGACAATCGTGCCGCGGATCCCCGCGAAGTCGAGCTCGACGTCACCGGCTGCAACCTTGCCTCCGGGACCGAACGTGATCGGGTCGTCGAGACGTTCCGCCAACCTTCGGCCGTACTCGTCGACCAGGGAGACGACCGACCGGCCACCGGGTTTGAGCTGATCGAACAACCCACACTTGGCGGTGAAATACGATTCCAGATCCCCGTGGAAATCGAGGTGGTCGCGAGTCAAGTTGGTGAACAACGCAACGTCGTAGCGCGCGCCCGCTACCCGGCCCATGATCAAGGCATGGGAGGAGACTTCCATCACCGCCGCCTGAGCGCCGTCGGCGCGCATCTCTTCCAAGGTGCGAAAAACGACATCTGCCTCAGGGGTCGTGCGCGACGGCGCGTAGTCGATCGTGCCGAAATGGCGGCCGAGCGTACCCAACGTACCAGCCGGGCGACCGGCCGCCTCGAGTAGGCTGGCAATGATGGCGGTCACCGTCGACTTACCATTGGTGCCGGTGACCCCGACCAAGGTCAGATGCTCGTGAGGATTGCCATAGAGCCGCGCCGCCAACGGTCCGAGCAGCAGCCGGGGCTCGGCGACCTCGACCCACGGCAGGTCGACCCCCGACGGCACCGGACCCCGCCCGAGCACCGCCACCGCGCCGCGACTGGCGGCCTCGCCAACGAAGGTGCGACCATCGAAACGCTCGCCGACAATCGCGACGTAAAGACCACCCGGATCGATCTGACGTGAGTCGTGATGGATGCTGGTGACGTCGGGGCTCTGCACAGGCATTTGCACCTGCGGCAGCCCATCCAACAATTGGTGGAGGTCCATCACATCACCCCCGGGTGGCCGAGCCAGACTTCGACGGCGTCGTTGACAACTTCCAGCGGTGTGCCAGGAGGAGGCGATTGACGCTGGACAAATCCGTGGCCATTCAGCCCCACATGAAGGCCGATATCAGCTGACAGCGAAATCGCCTGGCGCGCCGATAGACCGGCAAAATCGGGCACTGTACCTGCAGGTGCGGTGCCCGCGGGCGAGGTCGCCTCGGACGTGGACGCATCAGCGGTCGCAGTGGGCACACCCGTGTCCCGCGGCGCTGCTGAGGCAACACGGGTCTCTCGTCGCGCCTGCTGAGGGGTCGGCGCCGGCCAGAGCACATCATCTTCCCGATCTGGACGTACCCCGAGGTAGAGCAGAATTTGGCTGGCGATAGCCTTGAAGACAGGCGCAGCAACTTCGCCCCCGTGATACCTCGGCCACGGCTCGTCGAGAATGACGGCGGCAACCAAAGCGGGATTCTTGACCGGCGCGAAACCGACAAAACTGGCGATGAACTTGTCGGCGGCGTAACCCTTGCCAGCGATGGCCTTCTGGGCAGTCCCGGTTTTTCCCGCCACCCGGTAGCCCGGCACCGCCGCGGCTTTGGCGGTGCCCTCGAGCACCACACTCTCCAGCATACTGCGGACCTGCAGTACGGACGACGGCGAGATCGTCAAACCGACCACTCGGCGCGGCTGCCGACGGCGTTCTTCGTCACCGATCGATTCGACGATATAAGGCTTGAGCAGTCGCCCGCCGTTGGCGATCGCACCGAAAGCGTTCGTCAGCTGCAGCGCCGTGACCGACACCGCCTGGCCAAACGAAATGTAGGCCGGAGACAGCTGTGACCAACGCTCGAGGGGTCGCAGGATACCGGAGCTCTCGCTCGGCAGATCGATGCCGGTCGGCTGACCGAAGCCGAATTTGCGGATGGTCCCGAAGAGCCGCTCGCGACCCGCCGCCAGGCCCAACTTGATGGCCCCGACGTTGCTCGACTTGGCGATGATTTGCCGCGCCGTGAGCTCCCCAAAAGGATGGTGATCCGAGATGCGAACCCCGGACAGGCGGATGGCTCCCATCTCACAATCGATGGTTTCCAGCGGATCGACAACCCCGGTTTCGAGAGCTGCGGCGAGAGTGACCATTTTGAAGGTCGAGCCCGGCTCGTAAGCGTCCTGGACCACCTGATTGCGCCAGTGACTGCGCGGCGCGGCGCCGAAGTCGTTGGGGTCGAAGGTCGGATACGACGCCATGGCGAGCACCGCGCCGGTGTTGGGGTCAAGTACCACGATCATGCCCTTGCGGGCGCCGCTATCGGCGATCGCTTTTGCCAGCTCACGCTCCACCAAATGCTGAATGGCGGCATCCAGCGTCAGGTGAAGACTCTGGCCGGGGGTTGCGTCCGCCTTCTCGAGGCTGGGATGGAGCATGGTGCCAAAACGAGCATCGCGCACCACGGTGCGTTGACCGGGCTCACTGGTGACCACCCGGTCATAGAGGAATTCGAGACCCGCGAGGCCACCGTTGTCGGTCCCGACATAACCAAGAACCTGTGCCGCGAGACTGCGCAGCGGGTAATAACGCTTGGACTCCTGGATGAAGAAGATGCCCTTGGGGGCAACCTCGCGAAAGGCGTTGGCCCGCGGCAAATCGAGCTTACGCTCGATCCAGGCAAACTCACGATCCGATGCCAAGATGTCTTTCAGGCGATCAGAGTCGACCAGTCCGTCCAGGGCCTTGATGGTCTTTGCCGAATCCTCGATCATCGAAGGATCGGCGGCCACCGAGCTCACTT
>JAJCXQ010000733.1 GCA_029263355.1 Acidobacteriota bacterium
CCACGACATCCGTCTCGGGCACCTGCACGTGGACCTTCACCTTGGAGATATCTTCCAAGGTGAAGAGAGGGGCTCCCGGCGTCGCCATGTCCCCGGCCTCGATCCGTCGCGCCACCACCCAGCCGGCCAACGGACTGCGAATCTCCGCATAGCTCAGGGCCACCTCGGCGACTGCCAGGTTGGCCTCAGCCTGCGCTTGGGACGCCTCGGCCACTCGAAAAGCGGCCGTCGCATCCTCGAATGTTTTGTCGGTCACCGAGCCGCGGGCGTGCAGGCCGACCATGCGGTCGCGTTGGGCGCGGGCGTTGTCCAGCTTCGCCACGGCCACCCGCACCGCCGCCTCCGCCTGGCTCACCGCTGCGCTCAAGTCACGGCTCTCGAGACGCGCCAACAACGCCCCACGCTCGACTCGATCACCTTCCCGAACCGCCACCTGTGCAACTCGGCCAAGGATCTTGGTGCCCGGAGAGACCAGCCGCCAGGGCTCGAGTGAGCCGCTGGCGCGGGCCAACTGTGGGATCGTCTCAAAGGTCGCGGTCTGTACCTCGACGACCACCGGGTCGGTGCTCGACTCGGCCGTCGGCTCGAGAGTCTTCGGGCCACCGCAGCCCGGAGCCATCAGAAGCACGGCGAGAAGAGGCACGACGCGAAGAGGTGTGACGAGGCGAGGCAGGACAGTAAAGGGCCATAAATCTTGCTTTGACAAGTCTTTTTTCCACATCGCAACTTCCTACTTTCAGAGCTTGCCGGTCGCCAGCTCGAGATCGACACGGGCGATCAGCACGTCGCGCTGCGCTGCCACCTCACGCAGGCGAGATTCAGTGAGGGCGTTTTCGGTGTCGAGGAGCTCAAGTAGAGTCGCGAGCCCTTCCTTGTAGCGATCCTCGATCATTGTGAGACTGCGTCGCGCCAGCTCAGCGCCGGTCGCGGCTTGCACCTGCCGCTGGCGAGCGGCGCTCAGCTCGAGATCGGCGCGACGGATCTCGAGCGCGACTTCCTGTCGCAAGAGCTCACTTCGATCGTTTGCTTCCCGAACCCAGGCGCGAGCGCCGGCTACCCGTGCCCGGGTGCCTGCGCCGTCGAATAGCGGCAGACGGAAGCCGACCCCAACCGACCAATTGTCACCGTCGCGGCCGAAGAAGCCCTCGGCGTTGGCTTGGAAGCCGGCGTGAAGACCAACCTGTGGACGATTCCCAGCGCGCGCTATCCTGACTTGTGCTTCGGCGGCTGCTGAACGTTGCTCGGCAGCCAGTAAGTCGGGCCGGAGCTGGTGGGCGGCTTGGATTCGAGACTCCAAAGATGCGGTGTTGGTCTCTGCCGCTTCGCCCAGTGTGAGCGTTTCGGGTAATGTCAAAGGTGTCGACAAGTCACGCCCCAGGGTGAGGTTCAAGGCAGCGCGTGACAACTCGACGCCGCTTTCGGCGCGGATCAAGACTTCACGGACCTCACTTTCGCGCAGTCGTGTCAGCAACACATCGGACTCCACCACTAAACCTCCCTGCCACAGATCGCGAGTGAGCGCGACGTGCGCTGCGGCAGATTCGAGGGCGTCTCGAGCTACTTTGAGTTGGTGGCCGGCAAGCACTGTCGTGGCATAAGCGTGGGTCACTTCGCGGATCAACCGTTGATGGGACCGCTTGCGCTCGGCGATGGCGCTGTCTCGCTGGTAGCGTGCCGACTCGATGGCGCCGGAGATTCGGCCCCCACTCCACAGCGGCATTTCCAGCGCCAGCGCCGCCTGCCAGTTGTTGAGGGGGTCGGGCCGATTGAGATTGTCGAGATCGAAGTTCTCAGCTTGGAAGCTCTCTTGGTTCAGTAAGTTGCCGAACACCAGGACCGGGTTGTTGGATCGCTGGATGCTGCTCAGGAGACCGATGCGCGGCTGGCGATGTGATCGCGCCTCGTCGAGGCCGGCCTCGGCAGCGGCGAGTTGGGCGTCAGCGATCCCGAGACGTCGATTGTGCATCTCCGCCAAGGCAATCGCTTGCTCGAGAGTGAGGGGCGATTCCGCAACCTGGGCCCAGCCTGGTGCGGTCGCTGGTAGAGCAAGCAGCAGGCTGAGAGCAGCAATAGTTTTCCACATCGCAATCCTCCTTTCGAAAGACTAGAAGAGCAGATCGCGTGCCAGCCGTTATTCAACCTCTAAAACCGCTCAATCAGCGGTATTCTCGCTTGGCAGGGCACGCCACGTTGCAACACGATGTTGCAAACGCAACGTGCCGTTTCAGTGTTGCCTAGTGAAGATACCGCTTTGCTGCACTTGGCCAAACGATCCGGTGGACCCGATAGGGGGTCGCCTCGAAGACGTCAGTCGATCAAACTGTACTCGCGCATTTTGCGCCACAGGGTCGTGCGACTGATTCCGAGCGCACTCGCGGCTTCGTCACGGCGCCAGTGGTGGGCATCGAGGGTCTGGAGTAGGCGCCCCTTTTCGTCAACGGGCTCGGGCAGCGGCTCGGCGATGTCCTGTGGCTGCGGTCTACGGGGAGCCTCAGCGGTCGTTTGATCGATCACTTCCGGCGGTAGGTGCCGGGGATGGATGGTTTGGCCGCCGCAGACCGCGATCGCGAATTCGAGGGCGTTCTCGAGCTCTCGAACATTACCTGGCCAGTTGTAGCGCAAAAGCGCTGGAATCACATCCGGGGCGAGACGAAGAGACCTCCCCAGGCGCGTGGTGATCTTCTCCAGCAGATGCTGGGCGATCGGCTCGATGTCTTCCCGTCTTCGACGCAACGGAGGGACCTCGAGGGGGACAACTCGCAGGCGATAGTAGAGGTCGTCACGGAAAGTGCCCCCAGTGATGGCGTGCTTCAAGTCGAGGTGGGTTGCGGCGATGATCCGAGCGTTGCTACTGCGTGTCTGACTCTCGCCGACCCGTTCGAAGGTGCGCTCTTGCAGCACTCGCAACAACTTGACTTGGAGGTGGAGGGGCAGGTCTCCCACTTCATCCAGAAAAAGGGTGCCACCAGCGGCTAGCTCGAACCGGCCAACCCGATCTCGCACCGCACCGGTGAAGGCGCCGCGCACATGGCCAAAGAGTTCAGATTCCAGCAAATCGCCGGGCAGAGCACCGCAGTTGACGGCCACGAAGGGGCCACCCGTGCGTGGTGAATGATGATGGATAGCGCGCGCGACAAGCTCTTTCCCGGTGCCGCTTTCGCCCGTTACCAACACGGTGGCGTCACTCTCGCGGAGGTGCTTGATGAGGCTGAAAATGCGCAACATGCTGGCGGCGCGGGCGATCATGCCGCAGAAGACGGTGGGCTGCATGGGGGTTGCCGGCTCGTCGTCTTTGTGGGGCCGGAGAACCACCAGGTACGCGACCTGAGGATCGCAGACCGAGCTGTGGAAGGAGATTGGGGCGGTGGTGATCGAGACGTCGCGGGAGCTGCCGGCACCGAGCCGCAGCGTTGCTCCCCAACCTTCTTGCAACTCACCCGCCGACAGGGTCTCATGCAACAGGCCATGACTGCCGAACAGACGTTCGCCGAGTATCTCCGCCGCTGGTTTACCGAGCACCGAGTGAGGCGCCTCGCTGCCCGCCAGCTCCGCGAGCCCTTCGGACACATGTACCACTCGGAAGTCCGGTCCCAGGCAGATCAGTGCCCGGCCGAGTGAGGTGAACACGGTGCTCAGGCCGTCGAGCACTGCCGTCGACCCAGGATGGTCCCAGGGGGGAACGGAATTTCTTGTCTCGGAGGACATGATTGGTACGGCCGGCCCTACTGTCTTGCAGGTTCTAGGAGGTTGCGTACGGCTGTCGCGATGTCCCTAATACTAAACGGTTTCTGTATAAAGGCGTGGTCGGGGTCGGCGGCTCCGCGCTCTTCGAGGACCTCGTCGCTGTAGCCCGACATCATCAGGACGGCAAGCTCCGGACGGTCGGCCGCGATTCGCTCAGCGAGCTCGCTGCCGGTCATCTTCGGCATTACCATGTCGGTAATAAGCAGACTGATTGGTTCCGGATGGTTACGGCTGAGTGCCAGAGCCTCGGCGGGCGAGCCGGCCGCGAGCACCACATAACCTTGGGACTCGAGGACTTCGGTGGTGAGCTCTAGGAACATCTCGTCGTCCTCGACCAAGAGGATCGTCTCAGATCCTTGGCGGGGAGTGACGGCCGGTGGTTCGCTAGGAGCTTCCTCGGCGGTTTCTTCGCTGCGCAACAGGTAAATTTTGACTCTTGTCCCTTGGCCAGGCTCGCTGGCGATCGAGACCCCGCCGCCGCTTTGTCGCACGATGCCGTAGACGGTCGAGAGGCCGAGCCCGGTGCCTTTGCCTTTCACTTTGGTCGTAAAAAAGGGTTCGAAGACACGGCTCTTGGTTTCGGCATCCATACCGCAGCCGTTGTCGGTGACCGCGAGCATCACGTAGCTGCCCGGGACCAGCACGGCGCCGTGGTCGACGTGGCTGACGTCGATGTCGCGATTTGCGCTTTCGATGACCAAGCGACCGCCGCGCGGCATCGCGTCCGCGGCATTGACGATCAGGTTCATGAGCACTTGCTCGATCTGCCCGACATCGACGAGGACTGACCCGAGCGCCGACTCGAGATCGAAGACCAGCTCGATGTCTTCGGTCGTCAATCGCCTGAGCATGTCACTCATCTCGTGAATCACAACGTTGAGATCAACCAGCTGGGGCCGCAGAACCTGGCGACGGCTAAAGGCCAGGAGCTGACGAGTCAGTGCCGCACCGCGTTCCGCACCGCGATGGATCTGTTCGATCGCCCGGCGCAACGGACTCTCTTCGGGCAGCCGTTCGAGCGCCAGCTCGCTGTAGCCGAAGATCGATCCCAAGAGTGTATTGAAGTCGTG
>JAJCXQ010000734.1 GCA_029263355.1 Acidobacteriota bacterium
GACCAAGGACGGTCTGCAGGTCTACGAAGTCCCGAAGAGCATCGATCCGGCGAAGTTCAATGAGATCTACGTCTGGTGCGAAAAATTCAACGTTCCGCTGGGCGTAGCCGAACTGCATTGATAGAAGCCCAAAAGATTTGACGATCTCGCTTCTAGCGAACGATCCTGAGCACCTGCGCTCCTGGGCAGCTAAGATCTGGGAACCATGTTGCACCGGAACTTACTCGCTATCCTCGGACTGATCGGTTTCATCGGCTGCCGCGCCGAGCCCACTTCCACCATCAACAACTCGGCTGCTGTCGACCGTTCGCAGGTGACAGCCCTCGGGCGACTCGAGCCTGGCCTGGGTGTTATCGACGTCGGCTCGCCGCCTGGTGAGCGGGTACGCCGCCTCGAAGTCACGGAGGGCGAAGCGGTCAGCGCGGGGCAAGTTCTCGCCATTCTCGAGAGTTTCGACGAACGGCGGACCGATGTCGAGGTCCGTCGTGCCTTGGCGGTCGAAGCGCGCAATCGCCTGACGCGGGCGCGCGAGGTTGGCCCACTGGCGATCGCGGCCCGTGAGGCCACGGTCCGCCGCATTGCTGCCGATCTGGCGTTGGCGACCAGCGACCTGCGTCGTACCCGTGAGTTGGTGGCTAGCGAAGTGTCTCCGGAGCGCGACCAGGAATTTCGGGAGGCGGCGGTGGCGCAGGCCAAAGCGTCCCTCGACGAAGCGCGTACCGTTCTCGAACGCGAGAACCGGGAGCACGAACTGACCATCACCGAGGCGGAGGCAGCGGTCGCCACTGCCGAGGCTGAGCTGGCGCGGGCTGAAGCGAGTCTCGCCCAAAGTGAGATCCGCTCCCCTGCCGACGGCGAAGTACTGGATCTGTTGGTGCTGGCTGGCGAGTCGACCGATGGCAGCGCCATCCTGCGGCTCGGCGAAAGCCAGAAAATGTACGCCATCGCCGAGGTCTACGAGACCGACGCCCGTTTCGTGCGCCCGGGCCAACGTGCCACGATCACCAGTCCGGCCCTGGCCGACGCTTTGACCGGCACGGTGGCGCGGGTCAGCGACCTAGTCCACAAGAACGATGTCTTGGGCATCGACCCGGCTGCGGACACCGACTCGCGGGTGTTCGAGGCGAGGATCTTGCTCGACAACCCCGAGGTCGCGGCGCATTTCGTCCATCTCCAGGTCGATATCGCGATCACGGTCGGAGAGAACGCGTCGCCCGGCGCCCCGGATGCGGCGCCCGGCGCCCCTGACTCTTGACGGGGATCCGCCATCGCTCTGCATCTCGCCTGGTACGACCTGGTCCACCGCCGCTCTCGGACGGCGGCGGCCCTCGGCGGCGTGCTTTTCGCCATCGTCCTGATCTTCATGCAGGCCGGTTTCTACTTGGCGTGCCGCGCGTCGGCCACCCGCATCCACGCCATGCTCGACTACGACGCCGTCATCACTTCAGCGCGCTACGCCTTCGTGGCGGATGCGGACCGGATGGCGCGAGAACGTCTCGAAGTGGCGCGGGCAGTCGCTGGCGTGGCGCGGGTCTCGGCAGTTAAGATCGGGCCCGGGCTATGGCGCCCCGCGACCGGTAGCAACCGTTACGACACGCTTCTTCTGGGCGTCAATCCGGCGGATCGCCCGTTCCTACCCAAGGAGATCAACCAACGGCTCGCCAGGCTGCAACAGCCGGACACGGTGCTCTTCGACCAGCTCGCGCATCCTATCGTGGGCGTCAACGTGACCGGCACCGTCGCCGAGTTCCACAACCGCCGCCTCGAAGTGGTCGGCGAGTTCACATGGGGAGCAGGTTTCGTCACCCAAGGCATGGCGATCACCCACGAGCACACCTTCTCAAACCTCTTTCCGGAACGATCTTTCAGCGACATTCAGCTCGGCTTGATTCATCTCGAGCCGGAAGCGGATGTTGACGATGTGCTGCACCATCTCGCAGCCTTGCTGCCAGCTGATGTCAAGGTTTGGTCGAGGTCGGCGATCCAAGCCCGCGATCGACGCTTTTTCCTGTCGGAACGACCGATCGGCTTGATGTTCACCTCCGGCATGGTGCTCGCCGTCCTCGTCGGTGGCATCATCCTCTTCCAGGTCTTGGCCTCGGAAATCACCAGCCGCCGCCAGGAATTCGCAACGCTCCAGGCTTTGGGCTACAGCCGCGCGCAGGTCTACCGCATTGTGGTTGCCCAGGGGTTTCTCTACACCCTGGCGGCCTTCCTACCGGCCTCGCTGGTGGCGTTTGTGTTGTTCCGGGTCGTGCGCGACGTTGCCCGCCTGCCGATGCAGCTCGATATCGGTCTGCTGGCGGCAGTCCTCACCGCCAGCCTGCTAATGTGCTTGGCCGGAGCCTTGATCGCCAGCCTCAAGGTGCGGTCTGCTGACCCGGCGGATCTCTTTTGAACGGCATGAGCCTCGGCAGCACCACTCCCCTGGCCTGGATCAGCCTGGTCCACGACCGCCGTCGACTGCTGGCGTCGATTGCTGGCGTCGCGTTCGCTGTCCTGTTGATGGCGACCGAGCTCGGGTTCCTGCATGCCGTTTATGACAGCTCGACCCTGGTGGTTGACGCCCTCGACGCCGAGTTGCTGATGGTCAGCCGCCTGAAGGATGACTTCAATCCGTCGAAACCGTTCCCCAGACGCCGCCTCGAACAAGCCCGCGGCTTCCCAGAGGTCGTCGCTGTTTACCCACTGTGGCTCTCCCGCTTGGCGTCGTGGAGCACCCAAGGAGCGGCCAAACGCGATCTGGTCCGGCTGCTGGCGTTCGACCCGACGGACCCCATCTTCAAGTTGTCCGAAATTCGTTCGCAACAACACTTGTTGCGCACTCCGGACACCGCGCTGGTAGATCGCAAGATTCGGGACTCCTACGGTGGCGGCCTGCGCGCCGGGGCTATCGGCGAGCTAGTCTCACGACGGGTCAAGGTGGTCGGCGACTTCGCGCTCGGCCCCGATCTCCAACTCAACGCCAATTTGCTGGTCTCGGACCTCACGTTCCATCGCGCTCTCTATGTTGCAGGGTCCAATGAGCATCCTCTCGAACAGGTCGAGATCGGGGTCCTACGGCTGGCGGACGGCGTTGACGCCGAGGCCTTCGCCGCCCAGCTAGCGAGCGCACTTCCCAATGATGTGAGGTGCTTGACACCACGGCGGTTCCGCAGCGAGATCCATGGCTTTTGGACCCGCCATCAGCCGGTGGGCGCGGTCTTCGGGGTTGGTCTGGTAGTCGGCTTCTTCATCGGTTTGATGATCTGCTACCAAGTGCTGTTCACCGATATCGTCGATCAGCTGCCTCAGTTTGCGACCCTCAAGGCGATCGGCTACCCCAACAGCTACCTTTTCGCTCTCGCCGTCCGGCGTGGGCTCTACTTGGCAATCCTCGCCCTGATCGCTGGCTTTCCTGTGGCACTGCTCACCTATCGCCTATTGGAAGGGCTGACCGGTCTGCGATTTGCCCTCACCTCAGGACGCGCCGCGACTGTTGCGGTGGCTGCTATGTTGATGTGTGTGGTGGCCAGCCTACTCGCAACCCGGAAAGCGATCGACTCTGACCCTGCGGAGGTCTTCTGACCATGAGTGCAACCGAAGCCAACCATCTCAGAACAGGACGCGAGCATCTCGGAACAGTACGCCTGAGGGTCGAGATGAAAATGCCGACCGAGGCGACGGCCATTCCCGTGGTGAGGGTCCAGGGCGTTTGCCACGACTTCGGGTCGACCCGGGTTCTCCATGACATCAACCTCGAGCTGTTCCCTGGCGAGATTGTTCTCATGACCGGCCCCTCGGGCTCTGGTAAGACCACCCTCCTCACTCTGATCGGCGCCCTGCGCTCCCTTCAATCAGGCAGCATTTTCGTCAAGAACCGTGAGCTTCAGGGCTTGAGCGAGAGGGAGAGAGTCGAGGTCCGACGCGGCCTGGGATTCATCTTTCAAGGTCACAACCTTTTCGAGTCCCTGACGGCCCTACAGAACGTCCGCCTCGCTCTCGAGCTCCACAGTGATGACCGCCAAGCCAACACTGAGCGCGCCCGGGAGATCTTGGAAGCGGTCGGACTGGGTGAACACCTACACAAAAAGCCAGAAGCCTTGTCCGGAGGCCAGCGGCAGCGGGTAGCAGTGGCGCGAGCGCTGGCGCCGCGACCGTCTCTGGTTCTCGCCGACGAGCCAACCGCCGCTCTCGACGCCCAAACGGGACGCCAAGTGATCGACCTGCTGAAACAGCTCGGCAAAGAGCAAGGCACCGCAACCGTGCTGGTCACTCATGACAATCGCATCCTGCAAGCCGCCGATCGCATCATCAATATGGTTGACGGGCGTCTGGTCTCCGACATCGCCGTGGGCGAATCCCTGGAAGTCTGCGAGTTCCTCTCCAAGGTGCCGGCCTTCTCCGGTTATACCCCCGGCGCCTTGGCTGAGATCGCCGAGCATATGCAGCCACAACAATTCGCCGCTGGCGACACCATCTTTCGGCAAGGGGACGAGGCCCAGAGGTTCTTCATCGTCTGGGACGGCGCGGTGCGAATCCACAACGAAGACGCCGACCAAGACCTCGCGGTGTTGGAAGCCGGGGCGTTCTTCGGCGAAGTCGCTTTGCTCAGCGGTCAACCGCGCAACGCCACCGCCATCGTCGAGCGAAGTGCCGTACTACTGACTCTGGGCAAGGAGGACTTCGAAGCCGGTTTGAGCCGCGAGAAAAACTTCCGCGACCAACTGCGGGAAATCTATTACAACCGCCACTAGTAGCCGGCACGCCTACTGTTGGGTCGAGCGACGCCCTCCCGCCTGCCAAGCCGGATCAGGAGACGGCGCGACGGCCGATCATCGCTGGCTGGAGCGCCGGTGGGGAAAGCCGTACATCTGACAAATTCGGTATGCCGCCCGGACCGACGGAAACACCCTTGACTCGCTGTGAATGGACCGCGACGTTGGCGCCGTGTAACAAAGGAAACACTGGCATCAAACTGGAGCTCAAAGCCAACACGTCAGCCAGCGCCAAATCGGTACTCTGAACTCGGTAACGCTCGAGGGCTGCATCCATCTCAGAAGACTCCAGCCGGCCAACATTGAAGTGGTGACTCCGAGGCTCTCCGGCAGCGGGGATCGTCCGTGAGGACAAGATGGACTCGAGGTAGTGATGGGCGTCGAGGTTTTCCAACATCCACCCCGCGAGCACCAAGTCATACTCGCCGGACGCAGCCTGGAAATCGAAGTCCTCTGAGCTGACGCTGTCTTTGATCACCGTGCGCAGACTGAGTGGCGCCAGCTGCTCTTGAATCCACTGTGCCGCCCGCTCAGGATTGGGCAGGTAGGGTCGTGGACCCCAAACCAGCAGCAGCTCGAGTGGCCGATCAGGTTTTCGGCAGGAGGCAGCGAGGTTCATCGCTTCATTTTCGTCGCGGCTCAGCTGGTCCCAATGACGACCGAGCTCCGGGGGCAGCAACGACGTCGCGACAAAGGCGAAGGGTCGATCGTAGAACAGTCGCGCCAGCTGTGAGCGATCGAGCATCTTGGCTGCGGCGAGGCGAAGACTCTGTTGATCGAACGGTGGTCGAGCCGTATTGAAGAACAGCAAGGCAGTCGACAAACACGGCGTGCTCGCGCAGGTAAATCCCGCCAGCGGCTCAGCTTCGGTCGGCGTCAGATCAAAGGTCAAGTCAACACGGTCATCACGGAGGGCTGCGATCAGCTCGGTAGGATTCCCCTGATCGTCGGGCGTGAAGACCTCGAAGCGGATTCGATCCAGACCGAGGGTGTGGGGATAGTAGGGGTTGGGAACAAGCTCTACGACACCACCGTCGGGCTTACCGGCGACCTGAAACGGGCCAGTACCGATCAGACCTTGCGCGGTCGACTTCCACACTGCCGCCCGAGTGTTACAAAGCGCCATTTCCATCTCGCGCATCGTCGAGGCACCCTGAACCCGCAAACGCTCACCCTGCGTCCGGATCGTCAAGCCGCTGAACAACGGCTCCTGTCGTAGACATGCAGCGACAATCTCAGCCGTCATGGGTGTCCCGTCCGAAAACACCACATCCGGCCTCACGATCGCCTGGATCTCACCGTCGGCGCCGCCCTGGACGCGAGCGAACGGCGTTGCGAACAACCAAGGTTTGACGTGCCCTTGGCGATTCTTGACCTGGTAGGGCGTCTCGAAGACCTGCCGGCAGGCGGTCTCGGTCAAGATCTCCGTAACCGACCTTGGTTCCAGATCTTCCAGCGGCGAAATCAACCCGATGCGGAGAGTCTTCTGATGCCGTTCCACACACGTTCTCCGGTAATTTTCTCAACTTCTGCCGAAGTGTTCCTATCCCTCTCGAACCCGGAGTCTCACTCTCTCCCAAAGAAATTACAGCACCCATTACGAAGCCCGCCGCCGGGGGCGAGTCAATCCAAGCGCTTGCGAAATCGCAGCACCGCCGCAGCCATGGACAGAGCAAAGAAGATCAGCAGCATCCGGAGGGAAGAGCCAAGCTCTTGAAGATCAGCGCCGCGCAGCACAATACCCCGCACCAGCTCGACAAAATGGGTCAAGGGCAGCACCATCGCAATATCTTGAGCGAGTTCCGGCATACCATCGAATGGAAACATGAAGCCGGAGAGGAGCATCTGCGGCAAGAAGGTAAAGAACGTCAACTGCATCGCCTGAAACTGAGTCTTGGCGAAGGTCGAAATGACGAGACCGAGACCCAATGTCGCCGCGATGAACACGATGCTGGCGAGATACAGGTCCCACAGGCTTCCACGAACCGGGACTTGGAACAGCACCGCGCCAACCACAACGATGATGGTCACCTGAATCAGACCGATCGCGACGTAGGGACTGATCTTGCCAATCATGAGCTCGAGATTGCTGATCGGAGTAGTAATGAGCAATTCCAGATTGCCGCGTTCGCGCTCACGGACGATCGCCACGGCGGTAAACAGCACCATGGTGAGACTGAGGATCACACCCATCAAAGCGGGTACGATTTGGACGGCTGAGCGACGCTCAGGATTGTAATAATTCCGCACCTCCATCAGGGTCGAGCTCGAGGTCGCAGCTCCTTTGCGAGTTGCAAACGGCATGCTGGCGAGCGACCGCGCCACACTCGCGATGCTGGGATCACTGCCATCGACCAACAGCTGTACCGCCGGGCGCCGCGAGTCGATCAACCGGCGTTCGAAGTCTGCTGGGATGAACAGACCAACCTTGATCCGACCTTGCCGAAGCAGCACCGTCAATTCCTCGGCGGACCCCACCTGCGCAACAAACGATACGATCTGCGAAGCCTCGGCATCAACCACCAGCTGGCGCGAGGAGCGGGTACCTGCCATGTCGGCTACCGCGGCCTCGAGGTTCCGAACATCGACATTGATCGCGTAGCCGAACAACAGAATCTGCAGTAAAGGGATTCCGACAATCATCCCGAAGGTCAGCCGGTCGCGAGCCAACTGCCGTAATTCCTTGGATGCAATGGCCAGGGTTCGAGGCAGAGACAACACGCTCAACGCTCCTCTCCGAAACCGGTTGCCGCGACGAACACGTCTTCGAGAGTGGCCGGCGTGACGTTGATCCGCGACTGCAAGCCGGCGGCCCCCAAACTCTGACCAACCACGTCTACCGGATGATAAGTACTTCGGTCCAGCATGGCGTGCAGACGGGTGCCGAGCTGGGTGACACTCCTGACACTCGGCACACTCTCGAGACACTGCCGTGCCCAGCGTGGGCGATCCGTTTCGATCTCTATCACAATCGCGTCAATGTCTTTCGACAACGCCTTGGGCGCACCCTCTGCGACCACCCTGCCGTGATCGAGAATCGCCAAGCGGTGACAACGCTCCGCCTCGTCCATGTAGTGGGACGAGACGAGGATCGTGGTTCCACTGTCCGCCAGCTCGAAGAGGTTGTCCCAGAAATCCCGCCGACTCTGTGGATCAACGGCGCTGGTCGGCTCGTCCAGCAACAGCAGCTCCGGCCGATGCAGAGTCACCGCGGCCAACGCCAGCCGCTGCTTCTGACCGCCGCGCAGCGTGCCGGCCCGCTGCTTCTTGGGGTCTTCGAGGTGGTTCTTGTGCAGATTATCCGCCACTCGAGCCGTCTGTGTAGAT
>JAJCXQ010000735.1 GCA_029263355.1 Acidobacteriota bacterium
CCCGGCCAGATGCTCGCCGACGAACTCGATCCAATCGCCGGGGCCGAACATCCCGTCGTCGCCGTCTACCACCCACACCGGGACGTCGGCGCCGCCCGAGGTCAGCCCCAGGCCCGTGGTCGGTAGGTTTGCTCCGAGTCCCGCTTCCTCGAGGCCCGCCGCCGCCAGATCATCAAAACCGAGACGATAGGCACCGCTGTCTTCGAGAAAAATCTTGAAGGCCGGTAGCGGTGATTCCGTTGCTGCCAACGGAGATTGGAGCATCACTGCGATCGCTAGGATGCCGCCCCAACTCCGACAGCTGGAGCGAGTGCGCGAAGTACGGCGCGGGTATCGCCATGATGGACTCATTGATTGGGCGCCTCGATGTGGAACATTCGGGGTTGGCTCGCGTCTCGCCCGAGGTAGAAGTAGGTCACCGCTCGGGCACGCATCGGGAGTTCACTGGTGGGCCCGCTTTCCAAGCCGGCTGAGACATGGCGGGTGAACGGGATCGCGTCAGTCAGTAGCAACCTAAGCCGTCAGTGTACCACGAGCCGTCCACCTCGAGCCGGGTGTACGAAGCTCAGAGCTTCCCAGCATCGGCGCCCACTAAGGTCACGCGGCTACCGCGGCGGTGGCCTCCGGATGATAGTCTTTGGACCCTTTCCTGCCTGTCATAGTATTGACTCGAATAACGCCGTCAACGATGCTGCCTGCCTTCGCCATCGTCCTAGTCCTCGCTGTCTTGGCACAAGTCCTGACTTGGCACGGCATGGGGCGACGACAGCCGATCGGCGACGAGGTCGAATATCTCGAGCGTGGCCGGTCCCGAGATCCCCACGCACCGGAGCGATTCCTGCGTCCGCCGACTCTGCCATGGTTAGCGAAAGTCTGCCATCGACAACCCGCCCGCGGCGAAATCCGCTGCCGTCTGGTCTTCGCCGTCATGAGCTGTTTCACGATCGCTTTGACCGCCATAGCTGGTTGGCTGGCGGACGGCCCCGGCGTCGGTTTGCTAGCCGCGGTCTTGTTGACCGCCCAGCCCGAGCGCCTACTACTCGCCAATCACATATGGCCTGAAACCTTGCTTGCAGCTACCTTGGCCGCGCTCGCCATCGTCCATACGCTGCCGGCGACGCCTGCCACGTCCCTAGCTGCCGGCTTGGTGGCGGCTCTCGGTGTCTCGATTCGGATCGACTTTGTCGCGGCGCTGCCGTTGTTG
Source organism: Acidobacteriota bacterium (assembly GCA_029263355.1). Classification (GTDB taxonomy): domain Bacteria; phylum Acidobacteriota; class Thermoanaerobaculia; order Multivoradales; family J023; genus JAAELT01. The sequence continues at coordinate 1,205 of JAJCXQ010000735.1, forward strand.
CTCCTTGCCTGGACCGGGTCGTGGTCCGTCACCACGGTCGCTACCCTGTTGGCGCCGTCACTCCTGCTGCTGGCGGCGCTCTCGATCCGCAATCACCGGCGCTACGGCATCGCCCTGCCCGACACCACCTGGGCCTTCAATCTTCTGGCAGCCCGCTCGGAGGCCTACCATGCGGGGAAATTCGGGGCGTTGGGCAAAACCGACGGACCGCCTGGCATCGAACACTCGATCGCCGACGCGCTGGCGACCTGGGAGCGGCTACCGCCGGCCCAAAGGTCTCGGCATGGGATGGCGGCACTGTGGCAGTCCCTGCGCTCGCCTTGGCGTTTTTTCTGCGGCGTCTTGCGACACCTGTTGACCTTGATCGGCCCGGACACCTTTATCCGTCAAAAACTGCTACCTCGGGACGCCGCCTATCCCGACCTCGGAGACGCCGCCCGCCGCAACTGGGATCAGCTGCTGAGGTTCAGCTTGCCAGCCTTGATCGCCGTCACGTTTTCGCTGATGATCGTCGGCCAGCAACGCCTCCCTCATTATGCCTGGCCAACCCTCGGCTTAGTCATCGTCGCGGTGCTGTTCCACGCCCGCACCCGCAACCGGGTGGCGTTTCTACCGATCCTGGTGTTGGTGGCCAGCCAGCAGATCTGGAGGTCGGTCTGGGCGGTCGCTGAGCACCCAGAGTCTGCTACGCTGTGGGCTGCCGGCTTGGCGACCTTCATAGCCCTCCTAATCTTCGCAGCCCTGATCCGCATCCGCTGCTCGATAGAGCTTTGACGAGCGCTCGCAGACGACTCAGCCAATAGCCTGAGATCGCATCTCGTCGGTTCGACTCACCCCCCCAACCCACAGGAAAATCCATGTCCGATCAATATATCTACGTCATGAAGGGCTTGCGTAAGCTCTATCCGCCGCGCCGTGAAGTGCTCAAAGACATCTGGCTGTCTTTTTTGCCCGGCGCCAAAATCGGCGTCCTCGGCCTCAACGGCGCTGGCAAGAGCACACTGCTCAAGATCATGGCCGGCGAGATCACCGAATTCGACGGCGAGGCTTGGCCCGCCAAAGGCACTAGGGTTGGCTATCTGTCCCAGGAGCCGGCCTTGGACCCTGAGAAGGACGTCCGCGGCAACGTCGAAGACGGGGTGGCGGAAACCCGTGCTCTCCTCGATCGCTTTGATGAGATCAGCGCCCGCTTCGGCGAAGAGATGTCGGACGACGCGATGGAAAAGCTGCTCGCCGAACAGGGCCGGGTTCAGGACGCGATCGACGCCGCCAACGCCTGGGAGCTCGACCGCACCCTGGAGATCGCGATGGACGCCCTGCGGGTGCCGCCAGGCGACGCCGACGTCACCCAACTCTCGGGCGGTGAGCGTCGCCGGGTCGCCCTCTGCCGTCTGCTGCTGCAAGCCCCTGACCTGCTGCTCCTCGACGAGCCCACCAACCACCTCGACGCCGAATCAGTCGCTTGGCTCGAGCGTTTTCTCGCCGAGTACCAGGGCACCGTGGTGGCGGTAACCCATGATCGTTACTTTCTCGACAACGTCGCCGGTTGGATCCTCGAGCTCGACCGCGGCAAGGGGATTCCCTGGAAAGGCAACTACTCCTCCTGGCTCGAGCAGAAGCAGGAGCGCTTGTCGCTGGAAGAGAAACACACCTCGTCGCGTCAACGCACCCTCAAGCGCGAGCTCGATTGGATCCGGATGGCGCCGCGGGCTCGCCAAGCCAAGGGTAAAGCGCGTCTCAACGCCTATGAACAGCTGCTGCAAGAAGACCGTGAAGGTGACAGTTCCTCCACCACCCGCGAGATCCAGATCCCGGCCGGCCCCCGGCTCGGCGATTTGGTTGTCGAGGCCAAGAATCTGCGCAAGGCCTACGGCGATAAACTGTTGATCGAAGATCTCTCCTTTGCCCTGCCGCCGGGTGGCATCGTCGGCGTGATCGGTCCCAACGGCGCCGGTAAGACCACTCTCTTCCGCATGATCGTCGGCGACGAAAAACCGGATGCCGGCGAGTTGCGCCTCGGCGAGACCGTCGAACTCGCCTACGTCGACCAGAGTCGCGACGCCTTGGACGGCGAAAAACAAGTATGGTCAGTAATCTCTGACGGCCACGACATCGTCACCCTCGGTCGTCGCGAAGTGCCGGCTCGGGCCTACGCTGCCGCCTTCAACTTCACCGGCGCCGACCAGCAGAAGCAAGTCAAGAGCCTATCCGGCGGTGAACGCAACCGCGTCCATCTAGCCCGCACCCTCAAGGTTGGCGGCAACCTGCTGTTGCTCGATGAGCCCACCAACGACCTCGACGTCGATACCTTGCGCGCCCTCGAAGAGGCCCTCCTCGCCTTCGCCGGTTGCGCCGTGGTCATCAGTCATGATCGCTGGTTCCTCGACCGCATCGCCACCCACATCCTGGCCTTCGAGGGTGACTCCAAGGTGGTGTGGTTCGAAGGCAACTACGAAGCCTACGAAGCCGACCGCAAACGTCGTCTCGGGGCTGACGCGGATCAGCCGCACCGGATCAAGTACAAGAAGCTGCGATAGGCGGCGCGGCGACGGATGTAGGGATGGACCTTGTGTCCACCCGCCGACTTGGCTGTCGTGGCGGCGGATGTAGGGGTGGACCTTGTGTCCACCCGCCGAAGGCTCGGGCAGCAATTCGGGCCGAGACGGGCTCGGCGGGGCCCCTACAGATCGAGCGACGATTTTACGTCTTATAGGACTCAACGCGGGGTAAGCGTCTTTTCGAGATAGATCCGTTGATGCCCGGGTGGATAGTCCTCCAGCGTTGCAAAAACGTGATAGCCGAAACGTTCATAGAAGGCCTTGGCCTGAAAGCTGAAAGTGTCGACGTGGACACGACGACATCCACGCTCCTGGGCCTCCTGCTCTAGGGTCTCGAGGAGTCGACTCCCAAGCCCCTTGCCGCGATAGCTCGCATCAACCCAGAGCAGGCAAATCTCCAGCCAGTTCCAATTCAAATTGGCGGTTATCCCCCCGACGACCCTTCCCTTCTCATCCTTTGCTACGACTATCAGAGGAACGAAGCCCGGTTGATCCAATACTTCTGCGGCGTGTCTGTTGAGACCGTCGCTCAGCCGCTTGTTGACGGAAGCGTCGGAATGGTCGCCAACTTCGATCGTGAGCTTCCCCATAAGCTCAAAATCCTTTCTAGCCATGCGATCCCCTACAAATTTGTCTATGCCAGAAACCGTCAACCTAGTGTAGTGAGTATTTGAAGGGTCATTCGTGCAGTGCGTGTTCGGACGACGCCTGAACGTCTGGGTTCACGGGCGCGGTACGCCACCGCGGTTTGCTCCAAAACAATATACTATTCAGTTCAGCAACCTGCACTTTGTGCACACATCCACTGATCTGTCTGAACCAAGGAGACCTCGATGAAGCTCAAGACATGCCTCTGCCTGCTCATCCTAGTGGCCCTGACCATCGTCTGGATCCCGACCGTTGCCGCCTCCAGTTCCGTCGCTCCACCGCAGGAGATGGCAACGCTCCAAAAGGTGACGACAGATCAGATTCTTGTAACAGACTCGATGCGCAGCGCCGGCCTCACCTTCGGCGAATTGCCAGATTTTTTGAAGCCAGTCCAGTCTGCGGCCTGCAGCAACGACTCGTGCACGACGATATGCCGCGCACAGGGATACGACTACGGGTTGTGTTTCATCTCGACCTGCATCTGTCGCTTCTATTTCCCTTAGCGCTCATCGCCGGTCCAAACGCTCGTATTGATGCTTGGCATCGATACGAGCGGCCGACAGGGCCGACCGAGCTGGTCTAGGGCTAACTACTTGGCGCGCTGGATCTTGAACTTGCTGAAGGCGACCCCGAGATCGACTCCTCGGCCGGTGCCAGCGAGCGCCAGTGACACTTCACCCTTGGTCATCGCCGTCGCCTCGGCTGATGGGCCGACGCCAGCGTGGGCTGATACCGAAGCGTAGCTACCGAACACCTCACTGATGTCTTTGACGCCCGAAATTTTGGCCTTGCCTTGCAGAATCTCGGACTTACCGAATGTCAGCCCGCCGCCGCGCACCCGAATCTTGACGCGCGCCGATTGGCCGTTTTCACAGGTGACGGTGCCCGTGCCCCGTGCCTTCTTGACGAACGCCGACCAACCCTTGAGGTCGAAGTCCATCTCACAAGTGTAAAGCTCGTCGCCAAGGGCGGTCGGTGTTGCCGACAACAAAAGGACTATGGCAGCGATCATCAGTTGACGCATGGGAGTCTCCTGGAGAATTCGAGTTAGACAGCGGCTCCCTTTTGAGAGCTTGACCAAAGCCTATCTCACTGGGGTCATTCGTCCGGAAAACTTCATCCAGGGACAGCCGAAGCCCCTCCACGACAGGTGGCCGTGGAAGGACCCGCGCCAGTTATCGGACTCGGGGCGGATTCACACCAACTTGAAGATCAATTCACCCCGAGAGCTGAGACATGACACGTCTCAGAGCCCCTCTGGTAGGCCCAACCCAGGCAATCGCCGGTGGAACAGGGACCGAGATAGTTCCAGCCATCGAGGACTTCGGAACAGTGAGTGGTCGGACACGACAGTATGGCGCTGGCAGGCTCACTGGTCAGGGTGCCGAGGGTCAAAACCAGCGCGGCGGCGACGGCGAGGGAAAGACTAAGTTTCCAAGCAAGTTTCATGGGTTCTCCTTGGGCTGACGGTCGATTGGAAGACTCTTCGCCGGACCTTCTAAACAGCCCGGATTCAGCACGGCGAAGTGTGGGCCACAGAGCGCGGCCCGTTGGCGAAACGTGAGCGATTGGCGTCAAAGAACTCGTACACCAAAATTGACGTAGCAGTTATCTCCGATCCCCTGGAAGCTCCCGAGGAGCGCTTCGTCGATACAGCACACCGTGGAAGTGTTGGTATCGAAGTTTGGCCATTCCGCGCATACGGCTCCCTCCCCGCACTCGTAGTTAGGGACCGCATTGAGCCAGGGCCCCTCGTTGCCGATAGGCGTCGGGCCGCTACCTGGAGGTACGGCGCCGGACCCGAGCGGGACGAAAACACCGACGATCAAGATCAACACCGCGGCGGTTGTCATACCCGCCAGACGCGGTCTCGGTGCGGAGTCGAGCTTTGGTTTGTTCATGGGGACCTCTCCTTGGTGTTGGTTTCGTTGCTTGGGCAGGCCACATCGGCAGCCCTTGCTCGCGCGCACATTCTCGGGTTCTAAACCGTTACGCGCAAAGGGTGAGTATTTCGTAACAGCGATCTCGCAGAAATCTGCACTTGTCGCCGGCAGGGCGCGCTCTTGAACCGGTTCGCGCCCAAGCGGTCGGACTAAAATGGCCCCTTGTGAACTGATTCTTCGCCCGGCGGCGAAGGGTTCTCAGATTGGTGGATCCGTAGGGGCGCCCGATGATTGATCCCGACTCGCAAGAGCTCACCCAGCTGTTGCACCGATGGAAAGAAGGTGACGAGGATGCGCTGGGGCGACTTTGGGAGCTGGTTTACGGTCGACTGTCGCGACTCGCGGCGACTTATCTCAATCGCGAGCGCGACAGTCATACTCTGGAAACCGGTGCGTTGGTCAACGAGGCGTTCATGCGTCTCGCGGAACAAAACCGCGTACGCTGGCAAGACCGATCCCATTTCTTCGCCCTCTCAGCCAAGATGATGCGTCGCATTCTGGTTGATCACGCCCGCCGCACCGAGTCTTCGAAACGCGGTGGTAGCTTTGAAACCGTCTGTCTCAACGAGCTCGATGATCTCGACCCCTCAGCAGCCCCCGACCTCGTACGCCTCGACGACGCCTTAATCGATCTCGAGGCCGAGGATCCGGAGTTGGCCAACCTGGTGGTCATGCGCTACTTCGGTGGTTTGACCCGCGATGAGATTGCCGAAACCCTCGGCGTCTCGACGATGACGGTGGCCCGAAGGTGGCGCACGGCACGCGCCTGGCTCTTTGCTTACCTTGCGGACGGTGGGGCTGATGGGCTCTGAACAACGGCGGCGCGCCCGCTGGATTTTTGAGCAAGCGGTCGAGCTCTCCGGGGCGGCACGGGAGCGGCTCATCGCTCAGGAATGCGGTGACGATGAGGTCATGAAGGCGGCGGTTGAGCGTCTGCTGCGGGCCGACGCCGGCGCTGGCGGTTTTCTCGAGGATCCACTGGTCCGGGTTGCTCCCACAACAACGTTTGCTCCGCCAGATCGCATTGGGCCCTACCGGCTGCACGAGAAGATCGGTCAAGGCGGGATGGGGGTGGTCTATCGGGCGATGCGTGACGACGATGCCTTCCATCGCGAGGTCGCCATCAAGCTGATCCTCCAAGGCTCGCTGGACGAAGAGACCCACCGTCGTCTGCGGACCGAACGCCAAATCCTCGCCGGCCTGAATCATCCCTCGATTGCCCAGATCTTCGATGGTGGCACCACCAGCGAGGGAGTGCCGTATTTAGTGATGGAGCTGGTCGACGGAGAGCCCATCGATCGTTACTGCGAGCGTGAACGGCTGACCATCCGCCAGCGGATCGAGCTCTTTCGCGAGGTGTGTGCTGCGGTCCACTGCTCCCATCAGAATCTTGTGGTCCACTGCGACCTCAAACCAAGCAACATTCTGGTCACCGCCAAGGGTCAACCGAAGCTGCTCGACTTCGGCATCGCCAAACTACTGCGCGAGAACGCGACCGACAACAGAGCCGAGCCGACCACCATCGGTCGCCGGCCGTTGACGCCAGAGTACGCCAGTCCCGAGCAGATCCGCGGCGAGGCGCTGTCGACCATCAGCGACGTCTACTCGCTTGGAGTCTTGCTGTACATGCTGTTGACCGGCCAGCGCCCAGACACCTCGAATAACCCAGGTCGCGGTGAGACGGACCAGGATGTCGTGCCGCCAAGCGTCGCCACCCGCCGTCTCCAGCCCATCGTCTCGCGCGGGCTCCGCGGCGACCTCGATGACATCGTGCTCAAAGCGTTGCGACCTCAGGCCGAGGCACGATTTGGCTCCGTCGAGCAGTTCTCGGAAGATCTCGGACGCCACCTCGATGGCTTTCCAGTGCTCGCCCGCCAAGGAAGCCTGCGCTACCGAGCCAAGAAGTTCCTGCGACGCCATCGTGTGTCGGTGGCCGCGGCGATCGTCGGCCTGCTGGTCCTGAGTGGCTTCGCGGTGAGCATGACCGTGCTGGCCGGGCATTTGTCTCAGGAGCGAGCCAAGCTACAAGAAGTGGTTGGCTTCTTCCGACTCTTCTTCGAACGCGCCGGTCCTTTGGTCGACCAAGGTCGCAACCTGACGTTGCGAGAGGCGGTTGATCAAAACGCGGAGATGATCGCCGAGGGCCTGGTGGATCAACCGGCGGTGAAGGTCGAGATTGCCACCGTGCTCGGCGAGATCTACCGTGAGCTGGGGCAACCGGAACAAGCACTTGCCTGGTCCGATCGAGCGCTCGAGCTCAATCAGCAGCTGGTCGGTGAGGACAGTCAAGCCTATGCTCTGAGTCTGGTGCAGTCCGGCGCAGCACTGCGTGAGCTGGGGCGTTTCGACGAATCCGAGGCCAAAATACGCACCGGTCTCCAGTGGCTGCGTGGCCAGTCGGACACCGAACCGACGAAGCTGGTTGAGAGCCTCAACAATCTGGTGAGCCTGTACTGTTTTCAAGGGCGATACGAAGAAGTTGCCGACGAGTCGGCTGAAGCCCTCCGTTTGGCGGACGCAAGACTCGACGACGACGCGCCCGCAACCGTAGCGGCAACCGTCAATCGGGGTTTGGTGTTGCGCCAGCTAGGCCACACGGCCGAGGCGCAACTGCTGTACGAACGTGCTCTCAGGCTCTATCGACAAAACCTGGGAACGATCCACCCACAGGTCGCCACCGTGTTGCTCAATCTCGGACTGATCCACCGTGACCGCGGTAATCTCGCCTTGGCGCGAAGCACCCTCGAAGAAGCCAACGATCAGGTCTTGAAGCTATTTGGCGAGACGCACTATGCCCGCATTCGGCCGCTCGTCGGCCTCGCCAAACTTGCAGCAGAACAACAGGACATCGACGCCGCGCTGGCCATCTACCGCGAAGCGGTGGGAGTCGCCATAGCCTCGGAGGCGCCACCACCCTTTGTCCTCCGACCCACCATCGACATTGCTCAGCTCATGCTCGCAGAGGGACGGTGTCGCGAGGTTGAGCAGCTACTCCGCGACAGCCTGGAGCACTGTCGGCCCCACGCTGACCAGTATCCACGTTACGCCGAGATCGAAGGCCTGCTGGCTGAGTGCCTGGCGCGTCATGGCTGACAGCGCAGAGACTATGACGGCTAACTGGAACGAAAAGAGTGACACCGCCGAGACAACGGCGGCTAACCGGAACGTCATAACTGACACCGCCGAGACGATGACAGCTAACTGCGACGTAATCACTGGCACCGCCGAAACGACGGCGGCTAACCGGGACGTCACACCTGACACCGCCGAGACTATGACGGCCAGTTGAGACGTCATAAGTGAAACTGCCGAAATTATGACGGCCCGACTGAGCCGTCATAACTGACACCGCCGAGATTATGACGTTTCGACTTGACCGTCATAACTGACACCACCGAGATTATGACGACGAACTGAACCGTCATAACTGACACCGCCGAGATTATGACGATCCGACAGAAACGTCATAACTAACACCCCCACGACTATGACGGGCAATTGAGACGTCACAAGTGACATGGCTGCGATGATGACTCTCCGACTACGCCATCATACGTGACACGGCTGTAGTTGAGACGGTTCTACTGGTAGCTCCAGTTGCGGAGGCTGATCGCCTATAGTACTTAGAACTAGGCGTCGTCGCCGAGACAGGACTCCTCCAACCCAGGCTACGGTATGGCATCGGAGAGGCTTTATGATCCAGATCTTCATCCTCGCTTTGAGTCTCGCCCTGCCCAGCGCCACCCTCGCCGACGACGCCCCCGCAAAGGCGTTGTCCCACGACCATCAGTGGCCCGCCTGGCGCGGCCCCTTGGGCACCGGCGTCGCTCCTCACGGTGACCCACCGGTGACGTGGTCCGAGGACAAAAACATCCGCTGGAAGCTAGCCATCCCCGGCAATGGCCACTCGACGCCGATCATCTGGGGGCACCGCATCTTCCTGACTACCGCCATCCCCCATGGCGACGAGCTGCCGATCCACAATCACGATCACGATGATCATGCCCATGACGACGGCGCCCACGACAACACCCCACCCTCTCGCCGCCAGAAATTTGTAGTGCTAGCAATCGACCGCCGCGACGGCAACCTGCTGTGGCAACGTGAGGTCCGCGACGAGCAGCCCCACGAGAGCGCACACGAAACCGGCAGTTGGGCCTCGAACTCCGCGGTGACCGACGGTGAACATGTTTACGCCTCCTTCGGATCTCGCGGACTCTACGCCCTTGATCTCGACGGCAAGATCGTGTGGCGAAAAGACCTCGGCGACATGCGGGTCAGGCACGAGCATGGTGAGGGCTCCTCCCCCGCCCTCCATGGCGACACCCTGGTCGTCAATTGGGACCATCAAGGCGACTCCTTTGTCGTCGCTCTCGACAAGCGCAACGGTGAAGAGCGCTGGCGCACCGCCCGTGACGAGATCACCTCGTGGTCAACACCACTGATCGTCGACCACGGCGGCAAACGGCAGGTGATCATCAGCGCCACCAAACGGGTACGCTCCTACGATCTAGCAACGGGCAAAGTGGTGTGGGAAGCCAGCGGCTTGTCTCGCAACGTGGTGGCGTCGCCGGTGGCGGCGAACGGTATGGTGTTCGTTGGCAACAGCTACGACTGGCAGGCAATGCTGGCGATCCGACTGGACAAAGCACACGGCGACATCACCACCACTGACGCCATCGCCTGGACCCGTGAGCGCGACACGCCCTATGTGCCCTCTCCCGTCCTCTTCGAGGACACCCTGTGTTTCCTCAAACACAGCCAGGGTTTTCTGACCTGCGTTGCGGCCAAAACCGGTGAGCCTCGGCTGGGGCCGGTGCGTTTACCCCGCGTGCGTAACATTTTCGCGTCACCGGTCGGCGCCGACGATCGCATCTACATCGCCAGTCGTGAAGGCACCACCGCCGTCGTCCAGCGCGGCATCGAATTCGAATTGCTGGCCGTCAATCAACTCGACGACTCGTTCTCGGCTTCACCGGCGGTGGTTGGTAACGAGCTTTATTTACGGGGACAGGAATTCCTCTACAGCATCGCGGTTGATGCAGTAGAGGCCACTGGCGCGAGTCGGGAGGGCGAATAGCCACCACGGGCTCGCAGACCTCAGTCTTGTACGCTCTCGAGTAAGGCACGATGGATTGCCTCCAAGACAGCATCAAGTTGCTGCCGCACCTCCAAGTTCGAGAACCTCAGCACCCTCAAGCCCAACTACCCCAGCACCTGATCCCGCCGCATGACTCGAGGGCCTCACTTCTTCACCAGTCAGAGAAGAGAATCCCCCTAGCCCCCTTTTTCAAAGGGGGGACCTGAAGGGACAACCCAAACAAACATCGCCAACAAAAGACTCCGATTCCGGCTTCCCCCCTTTGAAAAAGGGGGGACCGAGGGGGGATTTCTCCGACCAGCCTGAACCTTCCCTAGTTCTGCAAGTTCTCGAAAATCCCCGCCGCACCCATGCCACCACCGATGCACATCGTCACCATGCCGTAACGACTACCACGGCGCTGCATCTCGTAGATGATCTGGGTGGTGAGCTTGGCGCCGGTGGCGCCGAGCGGATGGCCGAGGGCAATGGCGCCGCCGTTGACGTTGACTTTGTCGATGTCGAGACCAGCCTCCTGGATGACCGCCAACGCCTGGACACCAAACGCCTCGTTGAGCTCAACGATATCGATGTCGGCAAGCTCGAGACCAGCACGTTTCAGGGCCTTGGGAATCGCCACCACCGGGCCGATGCCCATCAACTCCGGCGGCACGCCTCCAACAGCGAAGCTGACGAAACGCACCAGCGGCTTCAGTCCCAGCTCGTCGGCCTTTTCGCGCGACATGATCGTCACCGCAGCGGCGCCGTCGGACATTTGCGAGCTGTTGCCAGCGGTCACGGTACCTTTGACATGAAACACCGGGCGTAACTTGCCTAGCACCTCGGGGGTCGAGCCGGGACGCGGCCCCTCGTCGACATCGAAGGTGACGTTACGCTGGGCGCGACCGCCGTTGCGCAGCTCGGTCTTCTCGACGTCCAATGAGACGATCTCGTCAGCAAACTTGCCGGCTGCAATCGCCGCCAGAGCGTTGTCGTGCGAACGGGCGCTGAACTCGTCGGATTGTTGGCGTCCAATCTTGTATTTGCGACTGACGTTCTCGGCGGTTAACCCCATCCCGATGTACGCCTCGGGCCGATTTTCGACCATCCAAGGATTCGGACGGAAGTGGAATCCGCTCATCGGCACTGCGCTCATCGACTCGGTGCCGCCGGCCACGACCACGTCACCCATGCCAGCCATGATCTGCTGCGCGCCGAGAGCAATCGTCTGCAGCCCAGAGGAGCAGAAACGGTTGACGGTTTGGGCCGCGACGGTGTCCGGCAGACCCGCCCGTAGGGCGATGATGCGCCCCATGTTGAGACCCTGCGGCCCCTCAGGCATGGCGCAGCCCATGATGACGTCGTCGATGTCGGCGGGCTCGAGTCCCGCCGCACGCTCGACCGCGGCAGCAACCACCGCGGCTCCCATATCCTCAGGCCGAAAGTCGGCCAAGGTTCCTTTGTTTGCCCGACCTACGGCGGTACGCGCCGCACTAACGATGACAGCTTCGGTCATTTCATTGTCTCCTTCGGGCCACTTAGTTTCTCAACGGCTTGCCGGTTTCCAGCATGTGCCGGATCCGGGCCTGAGTTTTTTCGGTTGCAACAAGCTCGGCAAAACCTTCGCGCTCGAGCTCGAGAAAGTAATCGTCACTCACCCAAGCCGGAGACGACAGGTCACCACCAGCGATGACAAAGGCGATCTTCTCGGCCACTAGGGCGTCGTGCTCGCTGGCGAAGCCGGCTTGCAACATCGACCAAGGGATGATCTTGAGAGCCGCTAAGAGGTCGCGACCGCCAGCGTAGAGCGATGCTGGCGGCGGCGACATATAGCCGTCTGCCACCATCGACAAAACTTCGTGTTTGGCCTCGTTGAGCAGGTGGTCGCGGTTCATGACGATGCGGTCGTGGGAGCTCAGGAAGCCGAGCTCGCGGGCCTCAGCGGCGCTGGTCGAAACCTTGGCCATGGCGACGCCCTCGAGGATCTTCTGCGCCAACGGCAGCGGATCAGCCTCTTTGATCGCCATCACCGGCGAGATGATCCGTCGGACCAGTTCCTTGAGCCCACCGCCCGCCGGCAACAAACCGACACCGGCTTCGACCAGGCCAAAGTAACTCTCGGCATAGGCAACGATGCGCGACACGCCGAGGGCAACCTCGGCGCCACCGCCCAGCGCCATCCCATGCACCGCGGCGACCACCGGCTTGGAACCGTATCGCAGGCCCTGCAAAGCACTCTGGAATGCACCGGTCGCTTGCTTGATGCCGTCGATCTGGCCGGCCATCGCGGCCTGGCCGACGTTCATCAGATTGGCGCCAACCGAAAAGTTGGGACCGTCGTTGCCGATCACCATGCCATAGTAGGCGTCGCTTTCGAGCTGACGACGGGCCTCGACCATCATGGCGACGAGGTCGTCGTCGATGGCATTCATTTTGGAGTGGAACTCGAGCAGCAGCACGCCGTCGTCCAAGTCGTGCAAGCTGGCCGACGGATTGCTCGCCACCGGCTCGTTGCCACGGCGCAAAGCGGCAACTTCGATGTGATCCTCGTCGACGTGGATATCAGCGTAGGCTTTAGTCTGCCAGTCGTAGTAGCCGGTGACCTCACCGTCCTCGACACGGTAAAAAGTCTCGATCTCGGCGAACAACATCTCCTTGACCCATTCGGCGACTTCGAAACCTTCCTCTTCCATCCGCTCAACGGTTTCGGCAACGCCCAACTGATCCCACAGCTCGAACGGCCCCAACTCGTAGCTGAAGCCCCAACGGACGGCTTTGTCCACACTCACCAGGTCGTAGGCGATCTCCCTAGCTGACGCCGCGGCGTAATCCAACAACTGTCGGGTCGCCGACCAAGCCAGACGGGCGCCACGGTCTGCCGCGAAACGGGGGTCGAAGAGCGCCCGCAGCCGCTCACCGAGATCCGTGATCTTACGCACCGCGCCAACCGCTTCGAAGGTGACTTTCTGGCTCGGCTCGTAGTCGAATGTCTCGGGATTCAGCACTTCGAAGACCGGCTTACCGTCCGGCCCCTTGCTCTTGCGATAGAAGCCGGCCTTGGTTTTGTTGCCGAGCCGCCCGCGCTCGACCAGTCCGCCGATCAACTTGGCAACCCGTGGCGCCTGCAAGACGTCGCGGTAGGTATCGCTGGGGATCAACTCGTAGAGGTTCTTTCCGACAAAAGCCGAAATATCGATACCGACCAAATCCTGCAGCCGAAACGTGCCGGTTTTGGGGCGGCCGATCAAAGGACCGGTGACGGCATCAACCTCTTCGAAGCGATAGCCGTGCTCGAGGGCGTAGTCGATGACATAGGAGCCGTGGATCGACAGGATGCGATTGCCGATGAAGTTTGGCGTGTCGCGGGTGAAGACCACCCCTTTGCCCAACTGGCTGGTCGCAAGCTCCGCCAGCGCCGAGACTGCTAGAGGATCCGCTTCGTCACCGCGGATGATCTCGAGCAACTTCATGTAGCGCGGCGGATTGAAGAAGTGGGTACCGAAGAAATGCCGACGGAAATCGTCGGATCGGCCTTCGGCGATCGAGGCGATCGGCAGGCCCGAGGTATTGGTGGTCACCAACGTCCGGGGGCGTCGCACACCGTCGATTCGGGCCATCAACTCGCGTTTGACGTCGAGCCGCTCGACGACCGCTTCGACAATCCAGTCTACGCTCGCCAAACGTTCCAAGTCATCTTCCAGGTTTCCGACACTCACCAGTCGACGCGCCGCCTGGCTCATGAAGGATGCGGGCTTGAGTTTGGCGATGCGATCCAAACCATCGCGAGCAATGCGGTTGCGGACGAGCGGGTGATCGAGCGTCAGCCCCTTCGCCTCCTCCTTGGGTGTGAGCTCACGGGGTACGATATCGAGCAACAGGACCGGCAAACCGGCGTTGGCGACATGGGCCGCGATGGCGGCGCCCATGGTGCCGGCGCCGAGAACCGCAACCCGTTCAATGGGATAGTTCATACTGTGTCGTGCCTCCTTTAGGCCAAGAGATGTTCAATCTCCGAAAATCTTGTCTTCGACGTCAACACTGATCGGGCAATGATCCGACCCCATGACCTCGGGATGAATCGCCGCAGCGCGGACGAACGGCATCGCCGCAGGCGACGCCAGGATGTAGTCGATTCGCCAACCGATATTGCGCTCACGGACACCGAATCGTTGACTCCACCATGAGTAGTGACCGCCTGTGCTCTCGAAATGGCGGAAGGTGTCGGTCCAACCCGCCTGTAACCAACGATCAAGCTCTTCGCGCTCCTCAGGTCGAAACCCGCTGGTGGCACGATTCTGTTTTGGGCGTGCCAAGTCGATGTCCTGGTGCGCAGTGTTGAAATCGCCCATGACCAACACTGGCTCTCCCCGTTCCCTTGCCGGCTCCAAAGCGTCGTAGAGTCGACGATAGAAATCGAGCTTGTAGGGAATTCTGCTGAGGTCGCGGTTCTTGCCGTTGCCATTGGGAAAATAGCCATTGACCAGGTGTAGATCGCCAAAGCGCAAGATCTGCAAACGCCCTTCACAATCGATTTCGGGAGTGCCGATCTCGGTTTGAACAGCATCTGGCGCCCGTCTGGCAAACACCGCCACACCACTATATCCGGCTCGCTCCGCCGCTACCAGTTCCAAGTGCCAATCGTCGTGTTCACGCAGTTCCGGCGGCACCTGCTCGCGCTTGGCCCGGACCTCCTGCAGCGACACGATTCCAGCGTCGCAACTCTCCAACCATTC
>JAJCXQ010000736.1 GCA_029263355.1 Acidobacteriota bacterium
TGAGCCAGGCTTACCCGAGGTTGATACCGCTAGGATGGCTCAGCTCAGGACCCTCGGCCAGATCGTCACCTTCATGCAAAACGACGGCGCCGCCGTGGCGACAGAGACGGCACCAGCAGAGACGGCACCAGCAGAGACGGCACCGGAGGAAGCCGCAACGGAGAAGGCAGCGGCAGACAGTGCGCCGTCGGAAGCTAGCACGGGTGTCGACATGCTGGAGGCTCCTACACTCATACCTGCCGACACGTCGGTGGCTGCCGAAAGCTCAGATCCATCGGACATCAGCAAACCGCAACTCGGACGCTTCGCTCTGCACGAGATCGACGCCCCGGCGGCCGGCTTGGCACTGGCAGGACTTGCAGGAGGTGGACGGGTGGCGGTCACCAATGACGGCACAGGTATCGCTGAGGCGATAGCTGGCCGCCTGATCCAACGTGGCCTGGCCGCCGAAGTTGTGGAGACCGTGACCGCCGAGTTCACCGCGGTGATCTTCCTCGGCGGCCTGCGTCCCCTGACCAGCCTCGAGGAAGGGCTCACCGTCAACCGACAAGCTTTCCGCGCCGCACAAGCCGTCGCTGCTGCCTTCACCACCGCCGAGCGCGGCGTTTTCGTCACCGTCCAAGACACCGGCGGCGACTTCGGGCTGTCCGGACGCGATATGGCGCGAGCCACCCTCGGCGGCCTGGCGGGGTTGACCAAAACCGCCGCCCGCGAGTGGCCCGGCGCGGCGGTCAAAGCGATTGATCTCGAACGTGGTGGTCGTGCGATTGCCGAATTGGCCGACGCTCTTGTCGCCGAGATCCTCGAAGGCGGACCGGAGATCGAAGTGGGTCTGCATGCCGATGGTCGCCGCACCACCCTCGAGAGCTTTCTCGCACCCCTGGGTCCAGAACGGGCCTCGAACCTCGGACCAGAGTCGGTAATTCTGGCGTCGGGCGGTGCTCGCGGCGTCACCGCTGCCACCCTCATCGCCCTCGCCCGGGAAGCCGGCCCGCGGATGGTGCTTCTCGGACGCACCCCGCTGGAGGATGAGCCCGAAGCCTGCCAGGGGGTCGACGACGAAGCCGCCCTCAAACGCGCCCTGCTCGGGTTAGCCACCGAAGCCGGCGAGAAGTTGACCCCCAAACAGCTCGGCGCCCGCGCCAACCGCATCCGCGCCGGCCGTGAAATCCGCGCCACCCTGGCGGCCCTCGAAGAGGCGGGCTCGCCGGCCCGCTACCTCACCGCAGACGTCCGCGACGTCTCTACCTTGGCTGCGGCTCTCGACACCGTACGCCGCGAATGGGGAGGGATCACGGGCATTATCCATGGCGCCGGGGTGATCGCCGACAAGGCCATCGCCGAAAAGACTCAGGATCAGTACGACCGCGTTTTCGACACCAAGGTCGACGGCCTCATGCGTTTGCTCGAAGCGACCTTCGGAGACCCCATCGACTTGCTCTGCCTGTTCTCTTCGGTGACTGCACGCTGCGGTAATACCGGCCAGAGCGACTACGCGATGGCCAACGAGGTGCTGAACAAAATCGCCGCCGCCGAAAGTCGGCGCCGCGGTCCTGGCTGCCGGGTTAAATCCCTCAACTGGGGACCGTGGGAAGGTGGCATGGTGACACCGGAGCTGGAAACACGTTTCGCCGAGCTCGGAGTCGCCTTGATCCCCCTCGCCACTGGTGCACAAATGATGGTTGACGAGCTCACCGTCGCTGGCGACGCGGCGGGTGATATCGAGGTGGTGCTGGGCGGCGCTCCGACCCTCGGTTCACACTCGCCACACGGGGCGCCCGAGAACACCCTCGAAATGGACGCCTTCGTCAGCCGCCAGACTCATGCCTTCCTCGACAGCCACGTGATCGGCGGCAACGCGGTATTACCGGTGGTGCTCGCTCTCGAATGGTTCCATCGCCTGGCCCGGGCCCACCGTCCAGATCTCGAGATCGTAGCCTGCCGTGACGTCAAGGTGCTGCGCGGCATCCGGCTCGAACGTTTCGCTGATGGCGTCGATGGCTTACGGTTGAGCAGCCGGCAGCTCACCAACGGCTCGGGCTGCGAACTCGCCCTCGAGCTCCGGGACAGCGACGGGCACCCACGCTACCGTGCCCTGGTCGACATGGCGGTCCCCAGCGACCAGCCACGACCGAACGCCGAGCCGCTGCCACAGCTCGAGCCTTGGACAACTCCTGACATCTACGGTGGGGCGCTGTTCCATGGCCCAGCGCTGCAAGTAATTCGCGAGGTCGAAGGCGTCTCCGCGGAGAGCATCGTCGGCCAGCTCGCCGGCGGTCGCGAAATGGGCTGGGGCGACGGCTGGGCGCTCGATGCCGCGTTGCTCGACGGTGGCTTACAACTGGCGGTGTTGTGGTTCGAGCAAGCCCTGCAAGGCGCTTCCTTGCCCCTCGGCGTCGGGACCCTGCGCAGCTACGTTAATGGGCCAGTGGCCGGAACCGTTCGCGCCGTCGCTCACTGCCAGGTCCGGGATACTCACCGAGCCGTCGCCGACATTATCTTCGTCGACGGCGACGGCAGTGTGGTCGCCGAGTTGCGGGGGGTCGAGCTGGTGCGACGCCCGGACGAAGAGGCAGCCAACCCACAAGTTGGCGCCCCGGACTCAGAAGTCCTGGCAACCCCTACATTGGACGCTGTTTAGAAGCGGTCTTCATGAAACCCACGTTCATGAAACCCAAATTCGAACCGATCGCAATTGTTGGCCAATCCTGCATCCTGCCCGGAGCTCTCGACCCGGAGGCGCTGTGGACCGCGGTGCTGGCCGGCCAGGATCTCACCTCCGAGGCGCCCACCGGTCGTTGGGGCCTCGACCGCCAGCTGGCGATAGCGGACGGCTCGGGGCGTCCGACCGATCGCACCTGGTGTGATCGTGGCGGTTATGTAAGGGGGTTCGAGGACATCTTCGACCCAAGTGGATTTCGCCTGCCAGCAAACGAAGTACGGCGACTCGATCCGCTGTTCCAATGGGTGCTGCATACCGGCCGTGAGGCGCTGCGCGATGCCGGCATCGAAGCAGCGGACGAGCCGGATCGTACCGGTGTGATCCTCGGCAACTTGTCGTTTCCGAGTGTCAGTGCCAACCGCTTCGCCGAATCGATTTGGCTCGACGGCCCGGTCGGCGACCATGTCCCGCCCACGGTTGACCCACGTAACCATTTCATGTCGGGACTTCCCGCCCATCTGCTAGCCCGCGCTCTCGGCCTCGGTGGCACCGCCTTTGCCCTTGATGCGGCATGCGCGTCGTCGTTGGTTGCGATCAAGCTCGCTTGTGATCGGCTCCACGACCGCCGCGCCGACGTGATGCTGGCCGGGGCGGTCAGCTGCGCTGACGATCTGTTCATCCACATCGGCTTCTGTGCCCTCGAAGCACTTTCGGCCAGCGGTCGTAGCCGTCCGTTCCACCGTGATGCTGACGGCTTGCTGCCCGCCGAAGGCGCCGCCTTCGTCACCCTTAGGCGGCTATCGGACGCGGTCGACCGCGGCGACCGGATCCTCGGTGTGATCCGTGGCGTCGGCCTGTCCAATGACGGCCGTAGTGGCGGACTCTTGGCGCCGTCGCAAGAGGGACAAAGCCGAGCCATCCGCCAGGCCTACGACGAAGCCGATTTGGCGCCCAGCGACGTGTCTCTGGTGGAATGCCACGCGACGGGCACCCAACTCGGCGACGCCACCGAAATCCACAGCCTGAGCCAGCTCTACCAGGGCCTCACCGGGGTTCCGATCGGCTCCCTGAAGTCGAACCTCGGCCATCTGATCACCGCTGCCGGCTTGGCAGGCCTGCTGAAAGTGTTGGCCGCCTTGCGGACTCAGACCCGCCCGCCGACCGTCCACCAGGGTCCGACCAATCCGGCCCTCGACGACTCACCGTTCCGTCTGCTCGAGAGCGCTGAGCCGTGGGCCAGCGACCGCCCGCGTCTCGCAGCGCTCAGCGCCTTCGGATTCGGCGGCAACAACGCTCATTTGTTGGTCGAGGAGTGGCGACCGGATGGACCACCAGGAGTGGCTGGCGCGGCGCCAACGTCCACTGCGATCACGTCCGCTGCGATAACGTCCGCCGCCCTGGTCCCCGAGTCCAAACCCGAGATCGCGATTGTCGGCTTGGCGGCGATGGCGGCTGACGTCGCCGACACTGGGACCTTCACCCGCGTCCTGTTCGCCGGTGAGTCGCGGCTCCAGCCTCTTTCCGACGACCCCACTGCGGGGCACGCCGGAAAGGCTGCTGGACGCACCGAGACCATCGAGTTGCCGCTCAAAGGCCTCGGATTTCCTCCCAATGATCTGCGACAGACACTCCCCCAACAGCTACTTCTGTTAGCGACGGCGCGACAAGCGATGGACGGCCTCGAAGGAGAGCTGCCAAAGCCTCGCACCGGGGTCATGATCGGTATGCGCTGCGACGCCGAGATCGCCCGCTACGGACTAAGATGGCGACTCGCGGACTGGGGGCGGAACTTAGCTCCGGCATGGGTCGAGAAAGCCCGCGACTCGGTGGTGGCAGGCCTGCAAGCCGCAGGGGTGGTAGGCACCATGCCCAACATGACTGCCAATCGCCTCAACAGCCAGCTCGGCCTCGGCGGCGCCAGCTCGTCGGTGTCGTCGGAGGAGCTGTCGGGACTCGTCGCTCTCGATCTCGCGGTCCGGGCTTTGCGGGCCGATGAAATGGATGCCGCATTGGTCGGCGCCGTCGATCTGTCCTGCGAACCGGTTCACCAGGCTGCCGTTCAGGCTTTGATCGGCGACCACATTCCCGGTGACGCCGCGGCGGTGCTGGTACTCAAGCGCCTCGATCAAGCCCGGAGCGATGGCGACCGAGTTTACGCGGTGATCGAAGACATCGCCGATCCAGCGCCAGAGGATCGCGTGGGTCTGGTCCTCAACACCCCCGACCGAAGACGCCTGAATCTCGATCAACAATTCGGCCGCGCCCACGCCGCCTCCAGCCTGCTCCACGTCGCGGCGGCGGCGCTGACGTGCCACCACCGGACGATTCCCGGATCTATCGCAACCTCAAAGACTGGTGAGGCTACCGCAGCCATCCCTTGGTTGAGCCGCGGCCCGCGCCGCTCCACGGTCACCGCCCAGGGCCTGGAAGGCCGTTGCGCCACCGTCCATCTGCGGCACGAAGAAGACGCCACCATCGGTGACAACAGCGACCACCCACAGCACCGGGCGGGCCTGCCCCGCATCCACCTGTTCAGCGGTGAGGACCGCACCGAGGTTCTAGCTCGACTACGGGAAGACCGCCCTGACGATCCTTCCCGCCCAACCCAACCGGCCCGACTGGCTCTGGTGGCAGCCGACGACGCTGAGCTTGCGGTGTGCCGCCACCAAGCACAACAGCTGTTGACCGCATCATCCGGCGTTGCCGGAGCCGACCCAGGAGCAAAACGGCTGCCGAGGCGTGGCGTCTATTTCAACGACCGTCCTGCAAGCGGCGAGCTGGCGTTTGTCTTCACTGGCGCCGGAGCCGCCTATCGCGGCATGGGCCGCGAGCTACTGGTCGCCTTCCCGGAGTTACTCGACCGCCTCGGCCGACGAATGAAGGACATGCCCGCCGCCGCCGATTGGGTCTACCAAGCGGGTGACAAGCCACTGGTGCCGCTACAGCAGCTGTGGGGTAGCTCATTCCTCAGCCAAGCCCACGTCGAACTCAGTCGTGGTGTGCTCGGTATCAACCCTGCGGCGGTAATCGGCTACTCCTCCGGCGAGTCCAATTCGCTGATGGCGATGGGGGCTTGGAATGATCTCGACGCCCTCAATCGCGACACCTTCGAGTGTGGGCTCTTCACCCGCGAGCTCGGTGGCGAGTACGCCGCCGTCAAACGGGCCTGGCGAGCCAACGGCGCAGAGGGTGACCACGACGGGGGCGAGTGGGCCAACTTCGTTCTCAGCAGTCCGGTCGAGCAGGTGCGCGCCGCTCTCGCCAACGAAGAGCGAGCCCATCTCACCCTGCTCAGCAGCCCCGAAGACATGGTGATCGGCGGCGACGCCGAAGCCTGCCGACGCGTGATCCAAAGCCTCGGAGTCACCGCCGTTCCCCTGGGCTACGATCTCGCGGTGCACTGCCCGGAAGTTGGTGAGGTAGCCGAAGCCTGGCTCGAGCTCCATCGCCGACCGACGACCGATGTCCCCGATGTGCGCTTCTACACCCATTCGACCTTGAGCCACTACCGTCCCGATCGCGAGAGCGCCGCGCAGGCGATCCTCGGTCAGGCGGTCCACACCCTCGATTTTCCCCGTTTGATCAAACAAGCCTGGGATGACGGTGTACGCATTTTCCTAGAGCATGGCCCCCGCGGCTTGTGCAGCGGCTGGATCCGCAAAATCCTCAACCATCACGGCATCCCGGAGTCCTCCTATCTCGCCGTGCCCCTCGATCGTGCGGGCGGCTCGTCACTCCGCCAAACCGTCGACGCCACCGCCCAGCTGCTCGCTGCTGGCGTCGATCTGAGCTGGGCTCCATTCCATGCCCGCCGCTCGAGTCGAACCGAGGGAGCCGACAAGGTGCTCTCCTTCCCAGCACATTGGCTTCCAGTTCATCTTTCCCCGGCGCCGGCGTCGGTGATCGACGAGGCACCGGCAGATGTGACTGCGTCCGGGCCCGAAACATCTTCCGAAATCGAATCTCCAATAACCGAGACGTCTGTCAGCGAAATACCTGCTAGTGAGACACCGATGAGCAACCTCGAACAGCCTCAGTTGATGGCCCCGGCGCCCCCACTCCCGCCTGTGCTCGACGACTTCACCGTCGCGCGACCCAAAACGGAGGCAGCCCACAGACCATCACTGGCAACGCCGAACCCGTCTGCGATCGTCGCAACAGCTGAGCCCAGATCGGAACCGATCGAGGCCCCGGCGATCCCCGGGCTCTTCCCAGGGATCGCTCCCCCGGCCGCCGCGACCGTCACAACGGCCTCAGTGAATCCTGCATCCGGGCCACAGATGGTCCCGGTTACCGGGATGACTGGCGGTTGGAATCCAGGTGTACTCGAGAGCATCACGGACTTACAAGGTCGGATCACCACCAGCCAACAATGCTACGTTGGCTCACAAACCGTCCTTCATCAGCAGTTTCTCGCCCTGCGCCAGAAGACCCTGGTCGACATGTTACGGGCTCGCACCAGCTTCTCGTCGTCCAGCGGTGTCGGACCGGCCCCCAACGTTACCGAGAATCCTACCTCGGCTGCGCTGCCGGCCTCCCCGGCGGATGTCGAGCCGGTTCCGGCCGCCCCAGTGCCCGTCGCCCCAGTGCCCGCCGCCCCGGTTATCGCGTTGGAAGATACCGTACCGGCTGCTGCCGATGCGCCGGGGCCGACTAGCGTACCGGCCACTCCAAAGACGGTGCCTTCGTCAACGCCTCAGCAGCTGCTGGCTTCGCAATCTGTAGCACCACAACCTGCAACGCCACAACCTGTAGCACCGCAAACGGCCAAAGAGCTCCCAGGCCTGAAGATCTCGCGCCAAGAGCTTGAGATTCTGGCGACGGGTAAGGTATCCGAAATCTTCGGCCCACTGTTTGCGGGTCAGGACGCCTACGAACGCCAGACCCGCATGCCCGAGCCTCCTTTTCTGCTCGCCGACCGGGTCACCGGCATCGATGCCGAGCCACGCAGCATGGGTACCGGCACCATCTGGACCGAAACCGACGTCACCGCGGATTCCTGGTACTTACACCGCGGGCAGATGCCCGGCGGACTGATGATCGAAGCGGGGCAGGCTGACCTGCTGCTCATCTCTTGGCTCGGCGCCGATTTCCTCAATCAGAGCGAGCGGGTTTATCGACTGCTGGGCTGCGAACTGACCTATCGCGGTGGCCTACCCAAGCCCGGCGACACCTTGACCTACGACATCCACATCGCCGGCCATGCCCAGCAGGGCGACGTGCGACTGTTCTTCTTTCATTACGACTGCCGCATCGACGATCAGGTCCGTCTGGAGGTACGCCACGGCCAAGCTGGCTTCTTCACCGACGCCGAGCTCGCTGACTCCGCTGGCGTGCTGTGGGATCCCGCCAGCGAGAAGGCGCCGACCGGTCCACTCGATCCGCCGCGGGCGTTGCCCCACCACCGCAGCTTCTCCAACGAGCAGATGCGCGCGTTCTCCGAGGGCCGCGTGATGGACTGCATGGGACCAGGCTTCGAGCTTGCGGCCGCCCATACCCTGACGCCGACGATCCAAAGCGGTCGTATGATGCTGCTCGACCAGGTGACCCACTTCGATCCCAAAGGTGGCCCCTGGCAACGCGGTTACCTGCGCGCCACCACCACCATCAACCCCGAGTCATGGCTCTACGAAGGGCATTTCAAGAACGACCCCTGCATGCCCGGCACCTTGATGCTCGAGGGTTGCTTTCAAGCCTTGAGCTTTTACCTCGCGGCTTGTGGCTTCACCCTCGAGCGCGACGGCTGGCGCTTCGAGCCGGTGCCGGACGAGTCCTACCTCATGCGCTGCCGCGGCCAAGCGATTCCGAGCTCGCGGGAGCTCGTTTACGAGGTTTTTGTGCACGAGGTCACCGCTGGCCCGCAGCCGACCATCCATGCCGACCTACTGTGCACCGTCGACGGCCTCAAAGCCTTCCATGCTCAGCGCCTCGGCTTGCACCTGGTGCCGGATTGGCCACTCAGTATCGACCCCAGCATGCTGGAACAACCGTTTCCTGGGGGCGAGCGCCCTACCGGACAACCGATCGCCGAAAACGACGGCTTCCGCTTCGACTACCCTTCGCTCCTCGCCTGTGCGTGGGGCCGACCGTCAGAAGCCTTCGGTGAGATGTACCAGGTCTTCGACAGCCCTCGTAGGGTGGCGCGGTTACCCGGCCCGCCCTACCACTTCATGTCACGAGTGGTCTCGATCGATGGCGCGATGGGCCGATTCGAGCCCGGGGCAATCCTCGAAGCCGAATACGATGTGGCCCCCGGCGAGTGGTACTTCGCTGAGAACGGCGCCCTCACCATGCCGTTCGCGGTGCTGATGGAAGCTGGCTTGCAGCCCTGCGGCTGGTTGGCGTCCTACATTGGCAGCGCCTTGACGACCGACACCGACCTGAAGTTCCGTAACCTCGATGGCACCGGGACGTTGACCGCCGAGGTGCTGCCAACCACCGGCACCCTGACCACCCACGTCAAGCTGACCGCCACCTCGAGCTCGGCGGGGGTGTTGATCGTACGTTTCGAAGTCGCCATGCGTGACGCCCAACAACCGGTTTTCGAGATGTCGACCGCCTTCGGCTTCTTCCCCGGCGCCGCGATGGAGAATCAGGTTGGCTTGCCTTCGACTGCTGAAGAGCGCGCCTGGCTCGACGCGCCGTCCGACTTTCACGTCGACCTTACCGCCCGTCCCGACAACTACTGCTCCGGCTCACTGCGCCTCGCAGGCCAGCAGCTGCTGATGCTCGATCGTGTCACTGGCTTCTGGCCCGAAGCCGGCAAAGCTGGCCTCGGACGCCTGCGGGCCGAGAAGACCGTCGACCCTGGGGAGTGGTTCTTCAAGGCCCATTTCTTCCAGGACCCGGTGCAACCGGGCTCCCTCGGCATCGAAGCGATGATCCAAGCCCTCCAGTTCACCATGATCCACTGCGGCCTCGGCGACGACATCGAACAGCCTCGTTTCGAGCCCCTCGAACTCGACCAACCCTTGACCTGGAAGTATCGCGGTCAGGTGGTGCCAACCAACGGTGTGATCACTACCGAGCTCGAGATCATCGAAATCGGTCGTGACGACCGGGGCGCCTTCGCGATCGGCGAAGCCTATCTGTGGGTTGATGGCAAACGCATCTACTCGGCGACCGGCTTGGGTATGAGGATCGTCGCCGGAAACACCGCATCGGCCGAACCTCTGACGACGGCCGACTCTGCCTTGGCGGAAACTGCCTTGGAAGAGGCCGTGACGACGGAAACTGCCCTGCAAGATTCTGGCTCGGAAGAAGATATGGCTGCAGAAGCCGTAGCGACAGAGAACGTCGTCATGGAAGAAAGCCTCCAAGCGGAAGCCGCGACGCCCGAAATCGCCTTGCAAGATGGCGAAGAGATTCTTGATCCCGAGCATGATGCCTGGATCCTTGATCATCAACCGACCTGGACTTTGCCGGCGCTGCCGATGATGTCGCTGGTTGACCGATTGGCAGCCGCGGCGCGTAATCGCCGCTCCGATCTACGGGTGATCGGCTTCGAAGACGTCCGGGTCAAGCGCTGGGTGTCGTTCCCGGCCGGCGCACGACGCCTCAAGACTGAGATCGTCTCCGAAGAACACCGCGGCTCTGAGATGGGCGCCGTCGACGTGTGCTTACTGGTTTGGCGCGACGCGGCGACTCCTACTCTGTCGCGCTTCGAGGTTGCCGCGACCGGTCGTGTGCTGATGGCGCGTAGCTTCTGCTCGCCGCCCAAGCCGCTGCCGAGCCTCGAAAATCCGGTACCGCAAGACGACCCTTATGCTGCTGGCGCACTCTTTCATGGCCCTGCTTTTCAGCTGCTGCGTCAGTTGGCTACCAATGAGGCTGGCTCGAGCTCGGAGCTCGATGCTGGGGCCGGGTCGGTGCCGCTCGGTACGCTCCATCCGGCGTTGCTCGACGCCGCCACTCACGGTATTCCCCACGACGCCTTACATCGCTGGTGTCCAGCCATCCCCCAGGACGTTGTCGCTTATCCGCAGCGCCTCAGCCAAGTGCGCTTCTACGCCCGCCCACCAAAGTCTGGCATGGTGCGCTGCGAAGCACGCTTCGAGAGTTACGATCCGCAACATCGGGAAGCCGTCTTCCATCTCCAGATGCTGATCGACGATCTGCCGTGGGCTGACCTCCGTCTGCATGAGGTGCTCCTGCCCAAGGGACCGCTGGGTTCGGCCCCAGCACGCGACCGCCGCGCCTTCCTGCGTGACCATACCGCGGTCCCAGGGCTTGGCTTGTCCCGTTTCGAACCGGACAAGACGCGGTTGAGCGAAGGAGAAGTCGTGACCAGTGACTGGCTGCCTGGAACCGTTGCTCGCGCCTACCGCGTCTCTCCCGCCGCAGCCAGTGATCGCGCTTTGATGACTCGCGAGGTGGCAATCAAGGACCACGTCGCCTACCGTGCTGAGGTGCATCCGGCAACCGTCAGTCTGGAGCTCAACGCGGAAGACGAGTCCGGCGCCGCGGTTCCCGAACGTTATCCCCTGACACGCTTCCCAGTGACGTTCGATTCCAGTGATGCTGGTGAAGTCACGGTGACGGATCGCGGCGCACCGCAAGTTGACCTCGGCCCCCTGCGGAGATATTGGGCCGACCACCTCGGCATCTCCAACTGGCCGGTGGAAGACATCTACTATGGGCTGGTCGAGCGCTTCGTGCGGCGGGTCGTGATCGTCGACCCGGCGGGCCTACGCGCGATCCAAGGTCGCAGTACCCTCTTCCTGGCCAATCACCAGGTTGGCGTCGAGTCGCTGCTGTTTTCGATGTTGGCTTCGGCCCTCGCCGGCACGCCGACCGTCACCCTCGCCAAGGCCGAACATCGCACATCATGGCTCGGTCAGCTAATCGCCCATTGCTTCTCTTACCCCGGAGTGAACGATCCTGAGGTCATTACGTTCTTCGAGCGCGAGAACATGCGTTCGCTGCCTCTCATCATCCGTAAGCTCGGCAAAAGAATGGCCGACGAACCCAGATCGGTGGCGGTGCATTGCGAAGGCACACGCTCACTCACCTGCCGTCAGCCGGTGACTTCCCTCAGCGGATCTTTTGTCGACATGGCGATGAAGAACGGCGCCGCGATTGTGCCGGTACGCTTCATCGGTGGTCTGCCAGCCGAGCCCCTCGAGCAACGAATCGAGTTCCCCCTCGGCCACGGTCAGCAAGATTATTGGCTCGGTGCGCCGTTGCTGCCCGAGGACCTCGAGACGCTGCGCTACAAGGATCGCCGCCAAACAGTGATGGAGGCAATCAACGCTCTCGGACCAAGTCATGACGAGGAGGCGCCTCTGCCGCCCAATCCTGAGTTTGCGGCCGAAGTCGACAACTGGATCACCAGCACCGGCGCCACCCCGGAACATGCCACCATCTACAAGACCTTGGAACGTCTGCGAGATCCGGGGGCCGAGATCCAACGATTGTTGGCGGCAGTCCCCGAAGGTCGCTTGCTGGTGGACAATTCGCCGACCGACCAATGGCTTGCCGAGCTCGCTCGACGTCTGTTCGGCGAACGTGGTCCGCGGGTCGAGACTCGTCGATAGGCAGTGACGGGACGCGGTTCAATCGCTTCAAATGTTTGAGTTGCTGAGAGCAAGAGTTCAAGACATTGAAGTCCAGTTCAACTGAGACGCCTCCCCGGGGTGCGTTGAAAGAGCGAAGACAGAATAGATCACTCGGTTTCTGGATCTGACCTCGAAGGCGGGTTGGCCCGATGGTCCACAGAATCGATCGACTGGTCCTCAACGACCCTCCAGGCGTCCCACGACCGTGATCGGTGGCGAGCTGACGAGCTCCCCGATGGGTATCGCGACACCTGGATTGAGACGAGATAGGCGCGCCGCTTGCTATGTCTCCTCAGCTACAGGGGAGGCGCGACCCGCTGTGATCGAGGTTCCT
>JAJCXQ010000737.1 GCA_029263355.1 Acidobacteriota bacterium
CGACATGGACAACTCCAGCCCATTCGACGATTCGGCTGCTGCGGCATGGCCTCGGCACGTCACGCTCCCTCCAAGGGCGGCAGGATCAAGACCGTTCCGGCATCCAACCGACGTGGATTGTCAACCGCGCCAGGATTGGTCTCGACGATGTAGCGCCACGCTGCGGCGTCACCGTAAACTTCGGCGGCAATTCGATTCAACGTGTCCCCACGCTTGACGACCCGGCGGGTGGTGTGGGGAGAGGTCTGACCACCAACCTCCGCCAACAGCTGCTCTTCGGTCTTGAATTCGATGAACGACATGCTGACCAGAGCCCGCAATGGCGTACCGTCTTGCGCGAACAGAGTGAACTTGCGCTGGACGCTCTCCATGTAACCGGTGAACGACAGGCCCGACCAGGTGATGGTGCAGACCGGCGGCGCCTTCTGGCCCGAGGCCGGGTCAACCTTGGCCATCTCTTGCAGGGTTGCCGCCTGCGCGGCCACACCCACCTTGTTGTCCAGGGTGTCGTCGAAGAGCAGGGTCAAAGCGAGCTTCTCGTTGTTGCCCCGGATGAACTCGAGGACCGCAGCGTTGAGCCGCTTGGTCTCCATCTCTTTGATGCGGACACCCTTGTCGAGGGTGAATTCCGTGGGGTTGAACTGCGCCGTGACGTTCCCTTTGGAACTGGTGATGGTGAGCTTGCCTGGCATTTGTCTTGTCCGGTTTCGAGCTAAGGTCTGTTGATCGATTCCCGTGGCACGAAGCGGCGGAAGGGTCCGGCTTTACCGGAGCTGGTCCGCAGATCGGTCGAGTCGTGGTGCAAGGTCCGATAGCGTTCGAGATCCTGAAGGCGGCGCAGCACCCGCTCGACGATGCGGTCTTGCTGCTTCTCCGACAGCGGCACCTCGTCATCCATCGCGGTGACTTCGCTGCTGATTTCTCCGATGTGAACCGGCATGTGCTTCTCCCGCTGGGCTAACGCCCGTTGGTTTGGTTTTGCCTAGACCACTTTCAGGCCGTGGTGACAAATCTCCATCGACTCCACCGAGGCGCTGCTCTGGCCGCCATTGAAGGCCGGTCCTTGCACTTTGCAGGGATAGGCCCGTTCGAAGCGCCAGGTCACCATCACATTGCCCTGCTCGTCGAGCTGCTTGATCGAGCCGGACCTGAGATCCACATCCCCCGGAACCGTTTTGGCGTGCCAGGTCCAGAAGGCGGTATCGACGATGCCGCGCTTGAACGTGATGTTGCCCTGCTTGAACCGAGTCGGCAGCTTATGGACGTAGTCGTTGACTCCCCCCTCGGCATACTCGAACACGTCGGTCTGGACTTCGATCCCGGTGCATTCGCTGAATCCGCCCCGGATGCCGTCGATATCGATCTCGAAGCGAAAGGCGGGAAACGGGTCGTTTCGATTGCCGGTCTCAGCCACGACGAGCCTCCTGGGTGACCTGAAGGATCTCGACACCGGCCTCACTGCGACCGATGCGAATCACGACAAATTCCGCCGGCGGTGGCAGCAGGACACCAATCTCACAGATCAAGCGACCGGCTTCGATGTCTTCCGGTGGATTGGTGACCTCGTTACAGCGCACGTAGTAGGCCTCGTCCCGACTGGCGCCGTCGAGCGCCCCTTGTCGCCAAAGGCGATGGAGGTAACTCTCGGTCAAACGCTCGACCGTTTCCCACAACGCAGGTCCGTTGGGCTCCAACACCGCCCACTGCAAGCCCTCGTCCAGGACCTCCCGAATCAGGATCAACAGCCGGCGAACATTGATGAACCGCAAGCTCGTGTCGCTCGACAACGTGCGCGCCCCCATCACCCGCAGACCGCGGCCAGGGTAGGCCCGGATCACGTTGATTCCCACCGAGTTGAGATAACCGTGATCAATCTCGTCGACGATCACCGATAGATCTCGGGTGCCTTCGATCCGCTGATTAGCGGGCGGCCTCTGCACTCCCTGCTCACGATCGCCCCGGGCGTAGATACCCGCCAGGTGACCACTCGGTGGCACCCGATGTAACAACCCGGTGAGCCGCAAAGGATCCGGAACACTGAGCCACGGGAAGTAGAGTGCGGCATAACTGGTATCGAAACGGCGGCGCCACTCCGTGACCTGCTGTGGAGTCACCAAGTCAGGCACAGGGTCGAGCACCGCCACCCGGTCACCCAGGTTCTCGCAGTGTTGGATCAGTGCCGACTGCAGGACATCGATCTGCACCGGGGAAAACGGTGGCGCCACTTCGATGGGTTCAACCGGCGGTGGCTCTGGAGGAATCGCTTCGAGACAGTGGCAGTCCACCACAGCGGCCTTGCGCGCCGGAGCCCCGACAACCGGTTTGGGCATGATGTCAGGAGCCGCGACAATTCCGATCTCGTCGACCGACCCGAGCGCCGCCAGCCCCCAGGACGCTTCCAACGGAGCTCCGGCGCCACTGAAGTGGCCAGGAGACAAGGTTTCGAGGCCCTCCGAGCCACCGGTGAGCCAGGTACGCCCCTGTGGCAGCCAGCTGGGATCCGGCGTGCTATCGCGATCCGGGATTGAAGCCCCGGAGCCCGCTGCACTCACTTGGACCAGCTGCGATCCCTCACCTAGCAAACGATAAACATTGCGCGGCTCTTTCAAAAGTAGGCCGAGCCCGGCTTCACGGCTAGGTTTCAGGGTCGCTGGCGAGGTGCCAGAGAGACCGGCGGGCGACGATAAGTCAATCGCCGTGACACACTGCGGGCCACCCGCAAACAAGATCCGCGGCGCGTAACGCGCGTGCTCAGGGGACATCGAAAGCCCACTGAAGCTTTCTCGCTCCATCGGATCAAAATCATCCTGATCCTGCGCTCGTTCCCGAGGTTTCGGATCGAGCTCCAGGGAGAATTCGCCGGGAGTTTTGTCTTGGGCCACGGTCACCGTGATGTCGTGGTCGACGATCCTCGGATCGTAGGACTCGAGTCTCAGCGCCGGCCGACCGCTGGCGTCGACCAGATCGAGACTGGCGACCGCCAGGGTCAAATCCAGCCAGGTTTCGCTCTCCCCCGAAGGCAACCGCATACTCAATGAAAATCTTCCCCGCCCCTGCCGGCTGACCAAAACCGAAATCTGCCGCCCCCAAGCTCCAGGACTCGAGGCCTCGAGCCGCAAGCCGAGACGCCCTTGACCATCGAGCAAGTCGACGCTGGCCGGTTTTGCTGTCAGCGGGTCGGCAACGCGCACCACCCAGCATGCGCGCCCACCGTTGATAAAGAA
This sequence comes from Acidobacteriota bacterium, assembly GCA_029263355.1. Taxonomy (GTDB): domain Bacteria; phylum Acidobacteriota; class Thermoanaerobaculia; order Multivoradales; family J023; genus JAAELT01. The sequence goes on from JAJCXQ010000737.1 coordinate 3,225, forward strand.
CCCCTCTACCGCATAAGCCAAATAGGCATGGGAGAGGTGACCCCCGAAGATCGAGACGAATTGCCCCCAGCTCTCCACTCGCACCGGCTCTTGAACCGGCCCGCGAGCAGCGATGCCGACAAAACCTG
>JAJCXQ010000738.1 GCA_029263355.1 Acidobacteriota bacterium
TGCGATTCTGGTAACTTGGGTCATTGAAACGTAAATAACGTAATGGCTCGATAACTTTGAATGAAAGGACCAAGAGGATCGGGACACAGAACAGGGTCCATTTGGGAATGCGATCTCTGGCGATGTAGGCACAGAGTCCTAACGTGAGTAAGGGCAAGATGGTTTGGTTTTTCATGCCCGAGGCGGCGCCGAACACAGTCTCGAAGACTAGCAAAAGCAAGACTAGTACTTGTGCAATGCGGTAGTTGCTGGCCTGGGAGAAATAGTTCAGGCTCAAAGCGACGAAAGCCACGGTCCCCAGCGAAACACCCATTTGTAGAAACTGGCTAAAATTGCTGGTCTCGTACAGTTGGTCCAACTCGCTGCTATATCCGAAGATGCCGAGGCGGATCATCATCAGCCGACTGCCCAAGCTTACGGCGACGAGAACAACCATCATGGGAAGGCGCACCTCGTATTGACGACGTAGGACGCCGGACACAAACTTCGATCGTTTGAGTGCGACCGCGATACGCTCGCCGAGGCTAAAATAATAGCCCCGCCACATACCGAATGCCGCAAGAAGAGCCATGAGCATCGCCGAGTTCAGCCAGCTGAAATCACCTCGCCAGAGATCGCCCAGAAGCGCCACTCGATAGCTCTCGGGTAAATAGAAAATAATATTTGTCAACCCGAACGGTAGTCCGAAAACGAAGATCGAGCTCAAGATCACAGGATTGACCAACCACCGAGACGGTCGGCTCCTAGAGAATCGTGCGACCTCGAAAGCCAGATAGGCGATCATGAGAAGCGTCAGGTAGGCGAACGTCGTCTCCGGTGGCATCCAGAGGGATGAGGCGTATCCGAGCAACCCCAGGAATACGAAGAAAAAATAAATGACCGAGGTGTCAAAAGGAGCCGAGACTCGGCGCGGTCCCCGTAGGTCGACCGAAAGTGTTGACTGGTTCATAGTAGGCATTTGCCCAGGCCGATAAGCATCTTGCTGTTGATTCGGCCCTCCATACGCCGCAACTGTTGGAGAGGCACAGTACCCGCTCGGTGAGCGCGATCCTCTCATGTTCACCAGCTCTTTCCAAGTAGCCGGCAGCCTGCTTGAACTGCCTAGAACATCTGAGTATAGTGCCATGATGCTACATGCGTCGGTGGGTCGCCGTCTCGAACCGCGCTCGTCAACGCCGCGAAGGGTCCGGGTGACCTACGTGCTGAGTCACCCTATCCAGTATTTTGCTCCGCTACTTCGAAAGCTGGCGGCTGTGCCGCAGTTGGACCTGAAAGCGATCTACGCTACCGACGCGGGGGCGACGCCTTACCACGATCCCGGCTTTGGGCAGGTTGTGCGCTGGGATCGGCCACTGCTGGATGGCTACGATTATCGCGTGCTTTCACCGGGCAAGCCGCTCGGGAGTGGTTTCTCGACGGTGAGCGGCAAAGGGTTGGGGCGTTACCTCAAGCCTACCGAGACCGATCTTCTGATTGTCCACGGCTGGGCAACGCATCTGAGCCTGACTGCCCTATTCGAGTCGTGGCGACACCGAATCCCGGTCCTACTCCGCGGAGAATCGCAACGTCATGTCAAGGGTAGCCGCTGGACGCGTATGGTCAAGCCTCTGCTTCTCTTTCCCGCGCTGCGCCGCTTGGGGGGATTTCTAGCGATTGGCTCGTTGAACCAAGAATACTACCTGCGAGCCGGGGTCCGTCCGGAGCGGATCTTCTGGGCGCCATACTCAATCGATACGGAAGCTTTCCAGGAGCAAACCTTCGACGACGAGGAGGTTGCCGCCAAAGCGGCGCAGATTGGTCTCCGGCCGAAGTCGTTTCGGGCCCTCGCCTGCGGCAAACTAACGGATGTCAAACGGCCCTACGACCTCATCGAGGCGATCGCTCGGATGCCTTCCAAAGATCAGGTCGAGGCGATCTTCATCGGCGACGGTCCGTTGGCCGATCGGTTGCGTCGACTTGCCGTCGACCGTGGAGTCACGGTCCACTTCCTTGGCTTCCGTAACCAGACCGAACTGCCATTACTTTATGCTTTGGGAGACGTGCTGGTGCTGCCCTCGAGTCATGAACCTTGGGGCCTGGTGGTCAACGAGGCGATGACCATGGGATGTCCAGCGATCGTCTCTGAGGTGGTCGGGTGCGGGCCTGATTTGGTCGTTCCGGATGAGAGCGGCTACATTGTGCCAGTCGGGGAGCCTCAGAAGATTGCCGAGGCGCTGGAACGGATGGTCACCTCGCCGGATTTGCGGTCGAACCTCGAGGCTGGGGCTGCGAATCGCGTCGCGCGCTTCAGTATGGATCGTACGGTCGAGGGTTATCTAAACGCGATCGAAAGCCTGGCCGGGCCGGGCGTCTCGGAGGATGTTGATGACTGAAAGTGGAGACTACCGACAGCGGCTGTTCGAGCGTTATGCCTCGGTGGTCAACCAGCGGGGACCCAACCTAGATGCGGCGGCGGCTCGGTGGTGGGCTCGTCCTTATCGTGTTTATCTAAAGGGCTGGTTGCCGAAGTCAGAGACGACTCCGATTGCAGACGTTGGGTGCGGTGCGGGCGGCCTGCTGCTGCTGCTCAAGGATCTTGGCTACACCAATTTGCATGGGGTTGATCTCAGCCCCGAACAAGTAGCTTTGGCGCGCCAGGTTTGCCCGTCCGTGGAGGAGGGGGGCGCTATCGAATTCTTGGAGAGCAGGCCTGGAACCTTGGGTCTCATCTTGGCCGTCGATGTGATCGAGCATCTGCCTAAAGCGGAGGTCTTGCGCTTTCTGGATGCCTGCACTGACGCTCTGCAGCCCGGTGGGCGCTTGGTGCTGCAAACTCCCAACGCCGAGTCTCCGGCTGCGCTGGCTGTGCGTTATGGCGACTTCACCCACGAAGTGTGTTTCAATCCTGGCGCTCTGCTGAATTTGTTGGATTTGTGCGGATTGGAACAACCAGAAGTTCGCGAGTTGGGTCCCGTGCCTCGCGGCGTTCGGTCGGCTTGCCGCTGGGTATTGTGGGGAATCCTCCGTCGCTTCTTATGGGCTTGGAATTTGATCGAGACGGGATCCGGTGGGAGCGGGGTTTATACCCGTGTTTTCATGGCTACAGCAAGAAAGCCGAAAGGTGACGCGCCTTTGTGAAGCGGTGCGGCGACGAACCTAGCTCTTGAAGCTATTCGACATGTGGTAACGGATCCGCGCCAGCATGATGTCGGTCCTTCCCGGCCGCGAGTCCAGGGTGGGGGGCGCCGCGTTCGGGCCAGATCGGTACCGGCAGGACACCGGTACGAATGACCTCAGAACGTTTCAGGTCGATCCAATAAAGAAAAGAGGCATGCAGAAAGGCGAAGCGGAATCCAGCCAAGCCGTCGAGAAAACCCAACCGCAGTATGAACCGATAAAAAAAGTACCCTAACGCTCGCCAGGGGAACAGATAGTAGATCGTACGAAACCATGCGCGGCGTTGCTCGCTGCTGCCGAAAAATCGGGGTTTCACCTGCCCTAGAACGTCCCCCCGATTCAATGCCAGGGCCTCGAGAGTTGAATAGCGATTGTGTCGATCCAACCAATGATCGAGGCTCTTCTCGTCCTGGTGGTCGATAGGACTGCGAATCTCGCCCACCGGCCCCTCGACGATCAGGTGCTCGTTGACGCCTCGGTCATCGAAATGCCCACTGCCGAAGCGCCAGAGCCGAATATTGCCATTTGGGTAGAGCCCGCCCCAGCGTAGACACTTGCCCATGAAGAAGAGGCGCCAGTGAACCACAAAGGCGGCTTCGGGAGTCTCTGGATCCGTGATGAGAGCCTCGACTTCCTCCCGGAAGGCCGGCATAGCACGCTCGTCCGCGTCGAGTTTCAGTACCCAATCCGTTTTCAGGGGCAGGTTACGGATCGCCCAATTCCATTGTTTGGAGTAGTTTTCGAAGGCATGTTGAACGACCCGGACCCCGTCGTCACGCCGGGCTAAAGCGATATCCACCGTGCGGTCGGTGCTATAGGAGTCAACAACGTAAATCTCTCTTGCCCAACCCTTCACCGAGTCCAATGCTGCTGCAAGGTTGCTTTCCTCATTGAAGCTGAGGATGACAACCGTAAGAGGTACCGATGTGGACATGGTGCTCACGGGTGAAAAGGCGTTTCGTAGAGTTTCCGGAATCGCGCTGTACCGATATCTGTCGAGTAGTGGTTGCA
>JAJCXQ010000739.1 GCA_029263355.1 Acidobacteriota bacterium
GCTCCGTATTACTCGAGCAGAGACGACAGCGACTGCGCCGGGAGATGCAGGAGCTGCCCAATGAGCAGCGACAGGTTTTGGATCTCGCCTTCTTCCAAGGTATGACCCAGAGTGAGATCGCGAGTGCGACGGGCATTCCCCTCGGCACGGTCAAGACACGAACCTTGTTGGCCATGAAGAAGCTGCGCCGAGCGCTGCAGGCCGAAATCGAAGAGTTGTTATGACCGACGAAGGCAAAACGCGAGAGTTGAATCCAGAAGATCGAGCGATCGATCAGGCCATGAGCCAGGTGATGGCGACCGGCAACGAGCCGCGACGGTTGCCGGGCGGCGATGCCGCGGATACCGCCGCCGTGCGGGAGTACACCGAGCTACTCGGCCTGCTGCCCTATGCCCTGGATCCCGAGACACCAGCAGATCACGTCAAGCAGGGAATCATAGATTGCATCAGCGGAACACAGTCCGCTCCGACAAGTGCATCCGCGAGCACCCCCGCATCGAGTCCGACACCGCCAAACGTTCTCGAGGATATGACGCTCTACGGCACGGCCGCGGAACCCGTCGCCGAGAACGATTCGGTGGATTTGACCCTGCGCCATAGCGCAGCTGAATTGCCCGCAGTAAAGCCCATTCAACCTGCGGCTGCAGCCGCCGCATCCGGCACGAATTGGGGCAGCCTGGCAATGGCCGCCATGCTCGCCGTCTGCATCGTCGGCATGGGGTTCCTGGGTGCTCTGGTGTGGAAGCAGAGCCAACAGATCGGGCTGCTGAGTGATCAACTGGCCAGCCGCGTAGACATCGACCCGACCGAAGCCGCACGCACCCAAAAACAAGCCCAGCTACTACAAAGCCGTTTGGACATGATCACAACGGTCGCCCAAACCGCTTACCCGATGCGTCGGGTGACGAATAGTGGCCGACAGCAAAAAGCCGAAGGTGTGGTCTACGTCTGCGGTCAACACCAACGCTGGTACCTCAACCTACGAGGTCTAGAGCCGCCAGCACCAGGCTCGAACTACCGTCTGTGGTTCATGACCAATGAAGGCAAAGTTGATGGCGGCATCCTAGATGTCCGCGACGACGCCTCGTCAGAGATGGAGGCCATGAGCCTGCCCGACGACACCCATGGTTTCCTGGTCACCCTAGAGAAAAAGAATAGCGCCAGCAGTGAGCCCGAGAGCTTGACCATCCTGCTCGGCGAAAACGCCATCAGTCTCTGATTGGAAGAGACCCCGCCTGACTGCCGGACGCCTTTTCGACGACGAGAAGTGCGCCCACCCCTCACCTGGGCGTTCTTGCCGGTCTGGAAATGGCGTCCTTGCGCCGCAAGCTCGCCTTTCCGGAGATCAAACTCGCACCAAATCGAAGGGCGAGAGCCTTTCCCGAGATCAGAATCGCTCCCGGTTGCCAATCGAAGGCCTTTGAAAACCTTAGAATCGCGTCTTCCCGAGCGAAGGCCACCTTTCCGAACTTCCGAAAGGCCTCCTCCCGCCGGAGGGCAACCATTTCTAACTTCGGAAAGGCCTCCTCCCGGCAAAAGAGGGCGACTACCGTCAGCCGAAAGGCCTTCTCCCGAGCGTTTTTTATCGCCGACTCCGACGGGTTCACCCAAATCGGGTCCAAAAGCGCCCGATCCGGGCGCTTTTGACCGTGGTTTGCCGCGAAGACCGTCATGACCCTGACCGTCATGACGGTCAGGGTCATGATGATGACCGTCATGACGGTCCATCGTCATGATGGTGGCAGCCATCGTCAGCCCAGAACCAGGCTGTCCTACCGCTTTCGTTGGTGGCGACGCGGAGGTGGAACCAGATGAAGTCTTCCCTCTGCCGACTTGATCGAATACGATAACAAGGCAATTCGGCATCTCGCCACGGGTTGGAACTGCTTTAGGGTCTTAGGGATGCGGCTGTTGAGCTCGGAAGACACAGGCTGTTTATTGGGGGCAGAAGGTGCCCCAGATAACGTTGACGGCCCTGAGCGTCCTGTCAACTACCCGGACACGTCCGAGTGCGATCGAAACAATCAATACCCTGATCGAAGTCGAGAGTGGTCATGGACTTCCGCGAAAAGTCGCTATGAGCGCTTCGCGGATATACAGACACCGGAGTGTTTCACTTGCCACAGTCGAAGGTTCGGTAGGAGGCCGCCGACATTTCGATCTGAACGTGTTCTGACACACCAAGCTGTCGTCTTTGATGATGCGTTAGCTTTGCTGTGGACAAGAGCTAGAGGGTGAGAAATCGGTACAAGAGCATGCTTCTGGGGAAAGATTTTGGAATGAGCTATACGGACAGCGAGTGTTTCGCATAACCGTCACGAGGCTGTTGGATAATCAACTACAATGTTCTGCAGCCTAGCCTAGGCTACTAAGAGGAGGATCAGATGAAACCCCTTAGAACTTTCATCATTCATCCGTTTAAGACTTCATATGCTGAGCGATTTCGCGAGCTCATCGTCGAAGTCTGCTCAGAAGCTCGATTTGAAGGAGGGTTCTATCCTTTCCATGCTGCTGACGAGCCTAATATTGAACCGCGGCTTCACGATAGGATCAATAGTTATCTAAGAGATGCTGACCTCTGTATTGCAGATCTTGCAGGCACTAGGAACGAGAATGCTCTCCTTGAAGTCGGAGCAGCATATGCACTCGGGATTCCAGTGATTCCGTTCTCGGACCGTCCCCTACCTGCTGATATTCAAGGTCAGCTATATGCCGAGGCCGAGTTGGCTCGCCTTGCCGATGCCGATGCCCAGAGTAACTTCAAACGCCTACTCCGAAGCCGGCTTGTCGAGGCGCGGGGCCGGATGAGGGCGAGTAAGAACTCAACGCGATTCTACTCACACGCTTTTGTAGACAGAGGAGCAGTCGATTTTCATTCTCTGGTGGCCCGTTCTGAAACCCGCATATCTCTGCTAACTACGAATCTGAACTACATCGTAAATGAGGAGTTGGCAACGATGGGTGAGGAGTCGCGAGCATTTCTAGATATTCTGGAAGCAGAGTTGCCAAAGAAGAAATCGCGTTTTGAGTTGCGCTTACTCGCTCTTGATCCCGACAGTAACTTCACCAACGAGAGGGCTATTTCGCTCGGTAGGAACCGGCAGGTGTTCCGAGAGCAGATGCGAGAGGATCTTAATATAGTACGAGACTTCGTAGTCTCGGACGAATGTCCAGTCTCTGCCGAGATACGAGTTTATGATGAGTATCCGCTGCAAATGACCTTTTTCTTCGACGACATGCTTGTCTCTAGCGTCGTGGCAGCGGCTCGCTCTAGCAGGCTGTGCGTCACTTACATGCACAGCCTTCGCGAGATGGGTGCACAGGAGTCATACGAACGCCATTTTGAGCACCTGTGGGGGCAGGCTCCGAGTTATGCGGCAAGTCAGTCTACAAAGACGCATCAGCCGAAGCGGAAGAAGCGTGCCAGAGCACGGCGTGCGAGAGTTGAGGCCAGTGGTGACAAAGCGCAGAACCAATAACTTGAGCGGACGCGCAGGCGCGCCAGCTCAGTAGCCCTTTCCGCTAGCGCGGTAGACCCCAATGTGTACTGAACCCAAAACACGGAGAATCCCGCTGGCATCGGGGCAGTCATGCGAGCTGTCGCCCATTCGAAACGACCTCATCCCCAACTACTACCTGCTCGCGTTTCCGATGACCCAAGACCAACCTTCAGCTTCGGAAGTGACAGTAATGCTCAATCTCGGGATCGATCACGCTCGAGATCTTTCTCGGCAGCTACTTGGCGATCCGGAGGCATTCACCATTCTCTCTCTATAGTGGGAATAGCTCGCGGCGCGAAAAGGGTTGGCATGTTCATATCGTGCTACTTGGAAACCGTTGGCGCAAAGCTTGGTTGTATGCGGTACTCGCCGGCAAGAATCTGCTGCAGACCGCTGGCCTGAGAAAAGACGATGCACCACGAATCAAACATGAATCTCGAGCGGTGGTTACCGTTGATGGAAGTTTCGGGCTTCGGCCGGAACGAGGAAACATTTGACGCTCTGGAAAAAGGCGCCGCAAGGGTTCTCCAGTGACAACGCGTACGAACTTCATCCTCGTCGATTTTGAGAATGTTCAGCCGAAAGACATCGGCTTGCTCGAGGACGGGCCGTTCAAGGTCAAACTGTTTCTCGGCCCCAACCAATCGAAGATTCCAGTTTCGTTAGCTGCCGCGCTTCAATCGTTGGGCGACAACGCCGAATACATCGTTCTCGAAACAGCCGGGAAAAACGCTCTCGACTTTCACATTGCCTATTACATCGGGGTTTTGTCGGCGGCCGAACCGGCAGCCTTCTTCCATGTCATCTCCAATGACAAGGGTTTTGATTCGCTGCTGAAGTATCTCAAGAGGAAGAAGATCCTTGCCCAGCGATCCACCTGTATTTCCGCCATCCCCTATTTCAAACCGGTGCTTCCTGCCGCTCCAGCAGCTCAGGTCGATGCCGTCGTTGCCGATCTCATTCGCCGAAAGGCATCGAAGCCCAGAACACAAAAGACTTTGCTGAGCTCTCTGAACGCACTGTTCAAGAAGGAGTTGTCCGAGCTGCAGCTTGATGCATTGTTGGCGACGTTGTGTAAGCGTGGATTCGTCAAGACTGAGGGAACCAAAGTTTCCTATGTTCTGCCAGCAGAACCTTGACATTCCGCTCCAGCGGGACGCTTCGCCGGCAAACTGGCTTCCCTCTGAGCTCACACGGGGTCGAACCACACTACCCTGAGTCGTGGTCACTCGGAGTCCGAAAATGCGTCAGGAGCTCGATCGCGCCGTGATCACAGTCCCAAGCACCATTCGGTAACCCAATCGGCGCGCGATCGGGGTCTCCTGCGCCGCCTCCACACCAAACGACGGGCGATTCGACTCTTCGACAACTGCGCGGCGGGCAAACGATGGTCGTTCAGTGGTTGACTGCCAGAAGCATCG
>JAJCXQ010000740.1 GCA_029263355.1 Acidobacteriota bacterium
CTTCTTCATCGTCGTAGTCTTCGTCTTCGTCATCGTCGTCGTCGTCGTCGTCGTCGTCGTCATCGTCGTCGTCGTCGGCGTCTTCGTCGTCGTCGTCGTCGTCTTCGTCGTCGTCGTCGTCGTCATCGTCGTCGTCGTCGTCGTCTTCGTCGTCGTCGTCGTCGTCGTCGTCGTCATCGTCGTCGTCGTCGTCATCGTCGTCGTCGTCGTCGTCGTCGTCGTCGTCATCGTCGTCGTCGTCGTCGTCGTCGTCGCCAGTACCATCCTGGGTGTCGTTGGCACCGTCGCCGTCGGTATCGACATCAACGGCATTCGACAACCCATCACCATCGATATCGTCATCCAGATCGTTACCGATTCCGTCGCCATCGACATCTTCATCAGCCGCGTTGGCGATGCCATCAGCGTCGATGTCGTCATCGATCAGATTCGCGAGGCCATCGCCATCGATGTCTGAGTCATCCCAGTTGGGGAGGCCGTCGCCGTCAACGTCGGCATCCATCCAGTTGGACGTGCCGTCGCCGTCGATGTCTTTGTCCATTACATTTGGAACGCCGTCGTTGTCGGTATCGACCAGACCTTTAGCGGCTTCCAGGCTGTTGACGTTGAGTGCGGAAAGCAGGCGATTCATGGCGCTGAGGACCTGTCGGTGCTCGAGACTGGCGTCGGTGGCGATCGTCGCCAACTCAGCGCCACCGTCGAGCAGAGCCACGACGTGGTCGAGCTCGAGACCTGCGAGATCGGCAACTACCGCCGCCGGGGCGAGCTCGGCGAGGGAGCGGCCCGAAGCCTCCATTTGAGCGACCGATGAGCCGGTATGAACGCTGAGCAGATGGCTCGCCAGGGCGGTGTGGTTGTCCTGCTCGAGTAGATCCACCGCGCGGCTGATTTGTGCTTCCAGCCCACTGAAGGCTTGGTCTGCTCGCGGGCCGGCGTTGGCAACCCCGGTGTAAATCGAGGTTGCGATGACTGCCAAAGTGAGTAGAAGAGGCATGGTTGGGTTGGCCGGTCTCGAAGCCTTCCCGTTGGGTGTCTGTTCTCTGGTCATGGTTGGGATCCTCCTAGATCGGGTTTCTAACGTATAACGTTGCGTGATTATCGAGATCGATGCATGAACGGAACATGAACGCGCCACAAGACTGTTGTCGGCGGGCGCTTAGGGATCATCTGTCGCCGTCGCGAGCAAGATCTGGCGTAGGCCGAGCAGCGCTGAAAGATTGTGCTGCACGTAGTCGATGCGCACTTCCCAGTTGGTGAGGCTTCGTCGGAAGCCACCGTGGGCAAGGTCAGGTCTTGGCACGTAGAGAGTGCTCTCGGGGGTGAGTTGTGTCCGGAGTTGGAACGTTGCCATCCGCACCAGGGCAGCCAGCACCGGTTGGGTGTCAGCTCCGGTCCGTTTGCCGATGGCATGCATCGCGACCAATCCCTCAGCACGGGTGGCCGTTGGAGTCGAGCGCGGTGGGTCGTAGAAGGACCCGACCCAGTCAATATGTTGAGAGCGAAGCCGTTGAGCATCGACGATCGCCTGCGCAATCCGGCTGGCGTGTGCGACGTAGCGCTCGTCACCGGTGAGTTGGTGGAGCTCATCGAGGCCCATCAATAACCAATGATCGTGGGGCAGGTCTTGGGTTGCTTTACCCGCGTCGCGAACGTCGATCAGCCAGTCGGCTCCGCGCCGCGCGGTGGCCAGCCATTCGTCACGCGGATCAACGCGGTACAGCCGGGCCAGAGCGAGAATCGCTTCGCCCGGATAATAAATGGACTCGAACACCTTGGCGTCCGGGGGACCGTAGAAGTATTTGGACACGAAATGGCCGTCGGCTTCCTGCTGAAATACCAAGAAACGCGCTAACTTCTCGGTGCGTTTGGCGAAGCTGAACTCTTCGCTCGCCTGGCCGATCTCGACCAGAGCCAGCAAGGCGAGGGCAGCGCCGCCGAGCTTGGCCTCTCGTCCGGGAGATACGATCGCTTCAAAGTTTGCGGCTCGATCCTCCGGTTTGGGTGGGGAGGTTTTCTGCAGCAAGGTTTCGAGTCCCAGGTGTGCGGCCTGCAGGTAGCGCCGGTCGCCAGTGGCATTGAACAGCTGGACTAGCGAGTAGCAGGTTCCGGCGTGCCGCAGCAGGTTGTAGTCGTCGTTGAAGCTGTCTTTCTTGGGCTCGTAGCTGTAGTTGAACAAGCCGTCGTCCCGCAGGTGTCGCAGCAGGTAGTCGCCGCCAGCGGTCGCAGCGGCTAGCAGCGACGCGGGGGAGACGTTTGGAGATCGGTTGTTGCCTCGAAACAGGCGCAGCGGAAGCCGGTCGTCACCCTCCATGAAGCTGCGAAAGTCGACCGGGTGGAAGGAGGATCCGGGGCGGCCGGCTTCGTCAGAGAGAGCCTGTTCAGAGCGCCCTGTTTCGGCCAGATAACTCCCGAGCCGACGGCGGGCGAGCCGTCCTTCCGAGCTCACCAAGCGACGGGCCAGCAACTCTTCGGGCAGCAAGAGCAGATCGTCTTCGGGTAACCACAGTCCTTCCAGACTGCGGTCGATGTTGGCGCGGGCATCAGCGTCGAAGGTCCGCGGGGGCCGACGATTCGCTACCAGATCGACCTTGAGGCGACCCTCGAGGATCTCCTCGGCGGTGGCTCGTCGCGCCAACTCGGCAGCTGCTTCGGAGAGGGCTCGATGTAATGTGTCCCCTGCGCCGCGAGCGACCCGGGCTGTGTGCCGAGGACGCGATAAGCTCAACACCACGACGCGTTGGCCTGCCGCATCCGTGTCCTCGAGCTCGGCCGGTGCTCGGCCTTCCAGCAGCTGACGGGCGGTCTGCAGGATCGTCGTCGCCTGGCCAGGGGCGAGTTGCAAAGCGGTAGGAGCAGCTTTCTCAACCGTCTCACCGTGTCCAGGTCTGAGCAGCCCGCCGCGTTGGATCAGATGGCGCCCAAGCACTGTGACGGCGAGGGTCGCTGCTAAAACGATGATGGCTCTTTGTTTCTGTTGTCGATTCATGACTCGATCCACAGTCGATCGTTAGAGGGTTACGGGTATAGCCGTCGACGGCCAAAGTGTATGGCAACATTAGCCGATCCCACATGAACGCAAAATGACGGCGGGGGACGAGACTTGGGGTTCATCTTCCGTTATGTTCATGGTTTGTTCATCAACAGTGGTGGATGATCTCGCCGTGCAATTTCTCGCCAACATCCCGAAGCTTCCCGTGATCGGTGCGGCCCTGCTTGCCGCCGGTGTCGGCATTGCCGGCGGCAGATGGCTGGAGCCAGATGTCTGGCGACTGATGGTGGCGTTGGTCGCGTTGGTTGTGCTCGCTTTGCCGTCGGCTGTCGCCTCAGTGATCGGGCGCTCGGCTCGAGAGTGGTCAGAATATACCGGCAGCAAAGACCTCCGGACCACTTTGCTGGCGCTGTTGGCGGTGGCTGCCCTGGCGCAGGCGACCGCGTCCGACGTGTGGCGATTCATGACCTCCGCCGAAGTCCGCGTCTGGAACGTTTATCACTACTATTTGGGCGCCAAGTACTTCGATGAACTGGGGTATCACGATCTTTATCGTGCAACCCTAGTTGCCGATCGTCAAGCCGACGACTATTGGCGAATGATCGACGATGTGCGCGATCTGCGCAGCTACCGCCGTGAGCCACGAGCCATTGCTGAAGCTGGCTACCAGCCTGGTGAATATTTCTCCGTCGCCCGTTGGGAGAGCTTCAAGCGCGATGTGGTCGCCCTCCAGACGCAGCTGCCAGCCCGTCAGTGGAGGGGCATCTTCATTGATCGGGGCTACAATCCCAGTCCTTTCTGGACGGTGGTAGGGGAGGCTCTAGCGGGACGTTTCCAGGCTTCGAATACCCTGCTTCTGAAGTTGCTCTGCGCCCTTGATCTGGCCCTGTTGGTCGCCACCTTCGTGGCTCTGCGCCGGACGTTTGGAGATCGAGCAGCGGCATTGGTGGTGCTGTTCTTCGCCTTGACGCCGGTCAACAACGCCCGGCTGATCGGTGGATTCCTACAGTACGACTGGTTCTGCGCGATCGCCCTCGGGGTGTGTGCGGCCCGAAGAGGGCGGCCGGTTTCGGCGGCGGGGTACCTGGCTTACGCCACCCTTTCGAGGGTTTTTCCTGTGGTGCTCGTCGCGTCAGTGGCGGTGCCGATGGTTTCGAGTTGGGTGTGGACGGGCCGTCTGAAGCGGCGATCGATCGCCTTCTTCCTTGCCTTCGCGTTGTTTTGTGGTGCGGGGGTTGGCATCGGTTGTCTGACTGGCCATGGACCCCGAGCCTGGGTCGAGTTCGTCGACAACCTCGGCTCCCACCATGAAGACCACGCATACGGCCAGCGTCGTGTTGGCCTGAAACATGTGTTCACCCACGACATCCGTACGCTGGATCTCGACGAGAGCAAAAGCGATCGGCGAGATCTGTTCGAGCGCCAGCGCGGCCTTTACCTGGCGACTGCCGCCGTCCTGCTGATGCTCTTCCTGCTGGCCTTGCACCGTCGTCGATTCGATGATGCGTTGCTGTTCGGATTGGTGCCGTTTTTTGTGTTGGCGGTCAGCTCACGGTATTACTGGGCGGTGTTGGCGTTGCTGCCATTGCTGGCCCGGTCGGGCCCCGCAGGCGCTATCCGAGACCGGCTGCTGGCGGCTGGGCAAGCCTCGGTGATTGCAGGATATGCCGCGTTCTCCCTGCTGCGTTCGGACCGTTATGCCGCGTACAGCATGCTGAACATGTGGTTGGTGGGGTTCTTTCTGATGCTTTTGGCTCTCTATCTGTGGCGCGACCTGATGGTGTTGCGTCGGCATTCCGGTGAATCGCCAGCATGGCATCAAAGTCGTGCTCTGGTGGGGGTCTTTTTTCTCACCCTATTCCTCGTGCTCTGTTTCTTGCGCCTGCCGCTGGAGGACGTTCCGATCCGTGACGTCGATGAATCGGTGAGCGCGCTGATCGCCGCATCATGGCTCGAGGGAGGAGTGCCCTATCGCGACGCTATTGATCAGCGTGGGCCTTTGACCTACGTGGTTTATGCACTGATTTTCGCCGTCGCCGGAATCCACAACATGTGGGCGGTGCACTGGGGATTGCTGCTGCTCATTCTCGGGGTTGCGTTTGTGCTGTTTCGTTTCGCCGCGGATCTGAGACACCTTCCGGATCTGCAGCAAGAGGCTGCTGGTGTGTCTCTTGGCTATTGGGCCGCCTTTCTCTTCGTGATTGCGTCCTTCACCTACCGCCGCAGCCAAATGTTGGCGTTTCACACCGAGTGGCCGATGATCGTCTGCACGTGTGTGGGCATGTTGATGCTTTGGCGAGGTCTACGCGACGGTGGGACACGGCCCTTCGTGATCGCAGGAGCGTTTTACGCCGGCGCCTTCCTGAGTAAACAGCCGGCAGCCTTCGACGCCGCAGCCGGTGGGCTCTTCGTGTTGTTGTGGCAATGGCGACGCGGTCAGTTGTGGAGCACTGCAACGGTCCGCTTGGCGGCTTTGCTGTTCGCTGGATTCGCTGGGGTGCTGGCTGCGACGGCAGGCTACTTCTGGGCGGCTGGTGCGTTGCCCGACTTCGCGCTTTACTTTTGGCAGTACAACGTCGACCACTACGCCAAGATCGTGGGTTGGGATCAACGGTGGGAGGGTTTCAATCCATTTGCTCACCGCCGTCATTATCTGACGGCGAATTATCTCCTGATGGCGGCGACATTGTGGCAATGTGGGCTGGCGTTGTGGCATCTGGTGCGCCATCGCCGGGTTGGCCCGCGGCTGCTGTTGACGCTGTGGTTCCTGTTGGCCTACTTCGGCGCGTCGTATAGCGGCCGCAATTTTGGGCATTACTTCATCCAGATCATTCCGGCCGCTTGCTTGCTCACTGCCTGGGCGATCGATCAGGCATGGCGCCTCGCATCGCCGCGCCAGGGTCGTTGGATGCGGCTACCGGACTTTGCGTATGGTGGCCGCGCCTTGGTGGTCGCTGTTGTCGTGTTGGGCTTGGCGAGTCCGCTGGTTCGCTTCAAGAACGACATTGCTTGGTTCAATATCCACCATCCGTCGAAACCTGACAAGCCGCGCCGTGATGCCCTCGCGACCATCGCCCGGGAGACCCACCCCGACGACACGATTTTTGTTTGGGGGTACTACCCAGAGCTTTATGTCCTCTCCGGACGCCGGCCGGCGAGTCGATTCAGCAACACCAACTATCTCACTGGGATGTTACCGTGGGAGAATCACCAGCCCGATGTCGATACGTCGGAGCACATCGTCGACGGCGGCTGGGACATCTTGATGACGGAGTTGGAGGCCTCACGTCCGAAGCTCGTGTTGGATACCGCTGTTGGCGACCATCGCTATTACTCGAAGTATCCTGTCGCCGACTTTCCCCGGCTCGAAGAGTTTCTCACTCATCGCTACTATCGTGATGAGATGATTGTCGACAGAGATGGAGAACCGGCAGTGGCTGTGTGGCAGCGACGACCGTGACTCTGGCTTGATCGTGAAGCTGTGTTCATGTTGCGTTCATCGTGCGGCATCTAGAGTCGGCAGGCGTTGGAGATCAAACACTTCGAAAAGGTGACCCGGTGAAACTCTCCTTGAACATCTTGCTGGCCGACGACAACGACGAATTGCGGGACGCGACCCGTGAGCTCCTGGAAGAGCAAGGGCACACAGTGACGGTGGCTGCAAGGGGTGACGATGCTCTGCGATTGGCGCCGCAGATCACGCCGCCGATCGACGTTCTGGTCAGTGACGTCTTGATGCCCGGGCTGACCGGTGTCGAGCTGGCTGATCGTCTGATAGCAACGAATCCCGATCTGCCGGTGGTGCTGATCTCGAGTCGCAGCGATGACTCGAGCTTGATACGCCGGCTGCAAGCAGGTGATGTCGCCTTCGTGTCAAAGCCGTTTGCGGCCGACGAGCTGCTGGCCAAGGTCGAGCTGTCCCACACGTTGACCGCGCAGCGGTCTCAGAGCGCCGGACCTTTTAAGAACGAAGGGCGGCCCCACAGAGAAGACGTCGGATACGACGACACACTCGCCAAGCTGATGAATTCGATGGGTCCTAGGGTCGAGACCCGTCCATCGAATCTCGCACTCAGCCGTCGTCGCGGCCGGTTGCAAATGGCGGCGGTGGTCGCTCTGGCGCTTGGCGCGGGCCTGGTGTGGCGCAGTCTCGAACCCGGCCCTCCACCGTTGGCGCCACCGGTCGCCGAGACCGTGACTCGTAGCGCGATCATCGGTTCCACTTCGCCCAGGGGGCCGATCCCAGAGACGCCAGCACTCCTCAGCTGGAAACCGGTCGGTGACGCCGTCTCCTACAGAGTGGACCTACGCCAGATCGACAATACTGTATTATGGCAATCCGAGGTTGATCGACCCGAAGTTGAGCTGCCGCAATCAGTGGCTGAGGCTCTCGATCGTAGTGTGATCTACACTTGGAATGTCAATGCGTTCGATTCGGCGCAAAAGCGACTCGCGACCTCGGGTCCCGTTTTGTTTTCGATCGACCTCGCGACGGAATCAACCGAGCATCCGTCCTCAGGAGAATGAACATCATGACGACGATCGATGATCGACCCAACCCGTTGAATTTGTGGATTCTCCTATCGTTGCTGATGGTGTTCTGTGCCCCCGGTGGACTACATGCCGGAGGGCAGCAGATGACGCTGCGAATCAACGACACTATGGTCGACCCGGGTGGCTTGGCGGCAATTGTTCTACGCACCTACGCGCCACGAGGTATCTCCCAAGGGCAGATTTGTTTCCGCGGCTCGACCGCCAACCGCGCCGATGGCACGACGCCGGTGGGACCGTTTGTGGCGTTGGAGCAAGCCGTGGTCTTCAGCGAGACCGGTGACGCCCAAGTCGTCGAGACCTTCGATGGCAGCACTCAGACGACCATGATCGAGTTCGAATCCCTATCGGCAACCATCAACTGGGCCGATGGCCCGCTGGCGGTGTTGTATTTTCGCGTCGATGGGTTGGTGACCCCAGGTCAGGAATTTGTGCTCGAGCTCGATCTGGCGGATACCTTTGCCTTCGACGCCGACGGGCAGCCTATCGCGCTCGTTCCACGTTCCGGTGAGTTGGGTATTCGTGCACCTGGTGATCTCTATGAGCTTTCGGCAGAAGGTGACGCCGTCGGGCCCGGCGAGGTGGCGGTGTTGGGTGTGGAAACATCGGAGCTGTTCGCGATCGGCAACGGTCAGGTCGCTTTGCATTATGACCCCGCCCTGACGACCGGTTCACCGATGGTGTTGATGGATCCGCGGCACGGCAACGCCTGGTTCGATGTCGATGACAGCCTTCCAGGGCGCGTGGTGGTGTCGTTCGAGTCGCCCGATACCTCCTTGAACGAGGTACCAGGGCAGCTGATCTCGTTCCGGGTTCAAGTTGCCCCCGACGCGTCGATCGGGAGTCAGAGCACAGTATTTCTCGATCCTCTGTTGACCTTTTTGATCGATGATCAAGGAGATACAGTCCCGTTAGCGCTGGCCGCCGATCTCCTCGAGGTCATCGAAGGTGGCTTGATCTTTGCGGATGGTTTCGAGACCGGCCTATCTCCCTGGATTGTCGTGCAGTAGGAGATGCGCCCCTTCGTTGAGGGTTTACTCATGACCTACTTACGTGGGAGCCACCTGCCGGGAGCGCCGGCGTCTCGCCGGCATGGTCATCATCGCGAGGATGACGGATAAGCCTGAGACCCCTAGCGACGGTGTTTCGACCAAGCAACAGCAATCAGCAGACCGACAATCCCCACGACACCCCAAGCCCAGGGCGGTACCGTCCGATGTTCGACGATGGCGGGTGAGTCGCCGACCAGAATGAAAGCGGCCCACAACTCGGGACGATTCCAGGCTGGATCAGCCCGCAGCCGTAGCTTGGCTTGGCGCAGGGCGGCGGCGGGAGTTTCGCCGCGGCTGAGCTGATAGTAGAGCTGCTCCATGAAACTGGCGCTGGCCTCGTCTCCGACGTCCCACAGGCTGGCGATGACCGCTGACGATCCTGCGGCGAGGAACGAGCCGGTGAGTGATGCGAATGCGCGACCATCTTCAACCGCGCCCAGGGCAGAGCGGCAAGCGGCGAGTACGGTCAAGTCAACCCGGTAGTCGAGAGCGGCAATTTCGGCCGGGCGGAGCAGTCCGTCGTCCTCAGCGTCGGGGCTGAGCAGAATCGCGGCGCCTTGGTCGGTTAAGCCGTCAACGACGGTGTGGGTGGCAAGGTGGACCACTTGCGCCCC
>JAJCXQ010000741.1 GCA_029263355.1 Acidobacteriota bacterium
CATGCCCGACAAAACCGTCTGCGCCAACTTGGGTCCGATACCCGAAACCGCAATCAATCGCTCGAAGAGACGCCTTTCTCGTTCGGTCCAGAAACCGAAAAGCGCCAGGGCATCATCGCGCACATGGGTATGGATGTGAAACGCAGCGCTGCCGCCGCCGTCAACCTTTTGAATTTGATAGTAGGTCGACAGCGGAATGTTCACTTCATAGCCAACCCCATGAACATCGAGAAGGACTCGACTTGGGGTCATGCTGAGAAGGGTGCCCTTGAGGTATCCGATCATGAGGCTACAGAACCCTCGGAGTGCACAAATGTGCAGCGTTGTCGGTGGAGCGCCCAGCCGCTCCCTAGGCGCCTCTTCTTAGGCGTCGGGCGGATCGATGCCGAAGTTGGCAAGAACCTGAGCATCATATTTGGGCGTCAAATCACGGCGCCGAAGCTCGACCATGGAGGCGATCAGCTGATTCAGCCGCTCAGACTCTTGGCTCGAGCGGATCGTTGCCTTCTCTGTTTCAAACTCCTCCGCATCGAACGTCTTGCGCTCGGTGACTTCGAACAACACCGCTCCTAGGTCGGACTCCACCGGCCCACCCAACTGACCGGCGTCGAGTCCGAGCGCAGCATTGATGACTGCCTGATTGGACCCTAAACCTGTGATCGTGCCAAAACGGCCAAACTCTCCGCTGTCTTGCAGTTCTAGCCCCTGCTCTGCGGCCAATTCCTCAAAATTGGCGCCTGTCTCGAGAGCTCGACGCATCTCTTCCAACTTAGCGACCGCAGCCACCTTGCGATTCTTCTCTTCGACCGCTTGCCGTACCTGACTCTCGACCTCCGAAAGTTCCGGCAACCGAGGCGGCTTGATCTCGCTCAACTGCAGAATCGCCCAACCACGAGGCAACTTCACAGGCTTGGAGATTCCACCCGCTTCGAGCTCGAATGCTGCAGCATTGAAATCTGGCGCTCGTCCAACACCCACAACATTGTCGCCAAGGCCAAAAAGCTCTGTTGTCTTGACTTCGAGCCCTTCCTCGCTGGCCAGGTTCGCCAAATCCTCCGCACTAGTCAACTTTTCGGTCTCTATTCGCTGAGCGATGTCTTGAATCTTCGACTCGGCAATTTCTTGGACTCTCTCGGCAACCAGCCGAGACCTGACAACCGCTTTGACCTGATCAAAGGGCTGTAATCCACCCTCCCGGTGAGCCTGAACGTCGATCAGGTGGTAGCCAAAGTCCGTCTTGATGGGGCCGACGAGATCTCCTACAGCAGCACCAAACGCAGCGTCTTCGAAGGCTTTGACCATTCGATTGCGCCCGAAGAAGCCCAGATTCCCGCCACGGCTCGACGTGTCTTCATCGTCCGAAAACTCTTCTGCTAGCTCAGAGAAATCCTCGCCGGCTTCGACTCGCTTCCGGATCGCTCTCAGTTCTTGCTCGGCCTGCTCCGCGGGTCGATCTGGGGTGACCCGTAAGAGTACATGCCTCGCACGCACCTGTTCTTCACGGGTGAATTCTTCGCTCTGGCTTTCGTAATACGCCGTCAGCTCTTCTTCCGGGATCTCGATCTCTCTACGAAGCTGAACCGTATCAGCCAGCAAGTAAGACGCCATCCGCTGCTCAGGTAATTCGTAGTCAGCCTGATTCTCTGCAAAATGGCTTTCCAGGTCCTCTTGGCTAGCTGTGACTTCAGTAAACTGACTTGCTGGCAGTTGAACGAACCTGACCTGAGCGCGCTCGGCTTCCTCGCGATAACTCGACTCGACCTCGGCATCAGATATGTAGGATGTCTGAGCTAGGACGCTATTGAGCTTGCTGAGCAAGACATCCTGCCGAATCGAGTTTTCGAAGTCGTTGAAACTTAGACGATTTGCCCGCAGGACTTGTTCATAGCGTTCGGTGCCTATGAAGTCTCCGTTCTCGTCTTGAAAAGCCGGATACCCGAGGATGGCGTCTTGTAGCTCCTTGTCGGTAGCCCTCAAGCCGATCTCTCTTGCTTCCATAAGCATGATACGGCGATTGATCAACTGATCAAGTGCTTGAATCGGCAAGTTGAACTGCTTCGCCATATCGCGGTTGAACTGGGCACCGAAGGTCTGCCGGTAGCGATCTTCGAGTCCTCTATACTGCTGCTGGAACTCGGAGTAGGAGATTTCCTCGTCGCCCACTGTAGCGGCGACATCTCGGACTCCCACCTGCCGATCGTTCACGCCGCCCCACTCGAAGAAGATGAGCATGATGAATACAGCAACGACCCCCCAGAGGATCCAGGTCAGAGACTTCAGGTTGTCACGGAGATACTTGAGAGCCATGGTCGATGATCTTCCTTTTCGCTATTCAGGTGCCAGACAGGCGACTCTATACAACTCGCCGTTCTACGAGCAAGCGCTTGGCTGAGGAGGGTCCGCGAACCACACCCGCTTGTGCTATATTCAAGCTTCATCCTGAGAGTTGGCCATCTCCAGGTCTCCGGAACCATTAGAGCCTCCACGCTTTGTGTTCTGTCCACTCTCGATCACTCTTCGGGGCCTTGAGTTCAAGGCGTCGAGACCGGCTTCCCCTGCGGCGCTGAATATCGTGGCAAAACCCCAAAGCACATCTGTCAAACGAGGCTGGTACAGCGTCTCTGTTTCCTCGTTTCGACGAGGCCTTACCTTGTTGGGCTTGGTACTGACATTGATCGGCTCGATCCTGATCTACCAACAGTGGGAGCAGAGAACTCGAAGGGATCGCGCAGAGAGAGCCATCGGTCAAGCAAGAGATGTGGCGCGGGTTTTAGAGAAGCGCGACGACTACGATCAGATTCGTATCGGACACCATATAGCCTGGGAAGACCTCAAAGATGCACAAGCTGAATTCGATACCGAGCGATACGGCCCGGCGCTGACGCGAGCACGAGCATCACTGCGAGAGTTTGACAGTATCTTCGACCTTGGCCGGGACAATTCGGAGCGCAAGAGCCGGTTCCTGAGTGTGCAAGGTGGCGTCGAGTATCGCAGAGGAGAACGAGGCATTTGGATCAAGGGTCGCACCAATAACAGCTTGAATCCTGGTGACTGGGTCAAGACTTCGGACAATGGCACAGCAGAGATTCGATTCCCAGACGGCTCCACCTATGTGTTACGTCACGATACACTGGTGCATCTCGGCTCTGAATTGGATAGCACCTCTAATGGCGACCCAGTAGCCAACATAGAATTCGGCTGGGTCGAATTCAATACCGCACAAGGCGGTAGCAAGATCAAGACGCCCAAGTCAGAGGCTATTCTTGGCAGCGATACGGAAGCCACGATCTCATACGATCCCAATAAAGCCGCTGGGCAATACACGGCCTATGCTGGCGGCGCGCAGGTGACTTCAGCAAGTGGGCAGACGCAAAAACTCGGTGCGCTGCAACAGATCGACCAGAGGGGTGATCTACTTTCCGCACCGAAGCCTGTCCCACCGAGCCCTCGACTTACGGACCCGGCCAACGACCAAGAGATCGATTTCGATAGTCAGAAGGAAGTGCGCTTGGTGTGGAAGCCCGACTCCAGTGCTCAGAGTTATGCCCTCAACGTTTCCAGGAGCCAAATTTTCGCCACCAACATCATCGAAGATAACAATCGACGCAAAGCTTCGGCACGGCTTGGTATTCGCGGCGAGGGGATCTTCTACTGGCGCGTGGCCGCAATCGGGCGCAACGATGCTCAGGGCGCTTGGAGCGAGACGCGATCTTTCCGGATCGCAGCGCTCCGCGGCGTCGGAGATGTTGAAGACAAGACTCCCCCGGAATTGTCCATCGAAGAGATACAGCCTTATGGAAGCCTGGTGCTAGTGAATGGGCGTACTGAGCCTGGCGCAACCGTGAGTATCAACGAAGAGCCGGTATCGGTTCAGCTCAATGGCACTTTCAGCAAAACGATCCAAATGACCCAAGTCGGCTTCGCTTTCATTACTATTGTCGCAACCGACGCTTGGGACAACTCGAGGGAGTTGCAGCGCCGCGTTTTCATCGACGCATTCTGACCTTGGCTAGGCGTGCGCAAAACGCACGATCTGACGATTTCAACGACTGCAATGCCACCGGACAACTCTTCTCCCCACAAAGCCCTTCTAAAATTCGGATAGAGCTATGCCCTTCCCTGCCATACTTAGATACTTTTCCGATGACCTTGCCATCGACCTTGGCACCGCGAATACATTGGTCTTCACGCGCAATGGCGGCATCGTTGTCCGAGAGCCTTCGGTCGTCGTCATCAACAAACGGACCAACAAGATCGAAGCTGTTGGCAATCAGGCCAAGGAAATGTTGGGACGCACCCCTGGCAACATCGAGTCTGTTCGCCCGATGAAAGACGGTGTGATCGCTGACTTCGACATCACTGAGCAGATGCTCAAGTATTTCATCAAGAAAGCTCACGGTGGTCGTCGCTGGGTTCGGCCGAGAATCGTGATCGGTGTGCCGTCGGAAATCACTCCCGTCGAAAAACGAGCTGTGCGCGATTCCGCAGAGCAAGCCGGCGCTTCCGAAGTCTACTTGGTCGAGCAAGCAATGATGGCGGCCATCGGCGCTGGATTGCCGATCACTGAGCCTTCCGGCAATATGATCGTGGACATCGGTGGGGGAACGAGTGACGTCGCAGTTATCTCTCTTGCCGGAGCCGTCTATAGCCGATCACTCAAGGTCGCAGGCAATGAAATCGACGAAGCGATCATCAACTATCTGAAGCGACGCCACAATCTGCTGATCGGCGAGCGAACCGCGGAGCTCGTCAAGTTCGAGCTGGGTTCAGCGTATCCGCTCAAAGAGGAGCTGAGGATGGAGATCAAGGGCCGGGACCTTGTCGAAGGGGTACCCAAAACGCTCGTGATCACCGATTCTGAGGTTCGGGAGGCTCTGGCCGAGCAGATCTCGGCAATCGTGGAAGCGGTACGCCAAGCTCTGGAGCGAACTCCCCCGGAACTCTCCGCAGACATCATGGACAAAGGTATCGTGCTCTCGGGCGGCGGTGCCTTGATTCGCAACCTCGATCAACGCCTCCGCGAGGAAACCGGCCTGCCTGTGGTCCAGGCAGACGACCCTCTGTGCTCTGTAGTCCTAGGCACTGGGCGAGTTCTCGAGGACATCAACCTGCTGCGCAAAGTATCGCTACGATAGCGCGTGAATCAACGCTGGAATCAGGCTTTACTCGCCGCCCTCCTTTTAGGACAGCTGATCTTGCTGTCGACGAATTCGACGTCTCGAGGCAGCCCTCTCGAAGGCATCGTCTTGGGTGCAGTCGGTCCGCTGGCTCATGCGGCGACACTCACCAAAGACAGCGTCGTTGGACTGTTCGGCTCGTTTCGGATGGCCGGCAGCCTGCGACAGGACAACCACCGACTGCGCCGCGAGCTCGAAGACATGCACCGTACCTTGGTACGCCTTCACGGCGTCGAGGAGGAGCTAACTCGACTGTCGCGCATTTCTGGTTACTCGCGGCCCGAGAAGGGCGATTTCTTCGTTGCAGATGTAGTCTACGTCGACAATGCTTCTTGGCTACGATCTCTGGTCTTGTACACCGGAGATGCAAAACCACAGCACAACCAACCGGTAGTTACGATTCGCGGCTTGGTCGGCCGTGTCGTGGTACCCGCCGACCCATATGCAAAGGTCCTGCTGATTACCGACCGCTCCGCTTCGGTAAGTGCAATGATCAAACGGACCCGACGACGAGGCATGGCCAGAGGAGCGGGGGAGGAGTCCCTGCTCCTCGACAACATACCGTTACAGGAAGACGTCCGACCCGGGGACGAAGTTGTTACCGCTGGGATCGATGGCGTCTTTCCTCGTGGCATCCCGATCGGGGTTGTAACGAGTGTTGAGCCAGGGCATGAACTCTTTCACAGAATTCGTGTGCAGCCACATATTGAATTCGCCCTCCTTGACCAAGTCTACGTTTTCAACGAGCAGGTTGTTCCAGCGGACATCAAAGAGGTGCTTTCCAGCAAGGAAGGAACCTCCTCCTCCATCATTCGTTCCTCTGGTAGACAAGATTGATCGCCGCTAGCGATGAAATTTCTACGTTTTGCTTTTGGACTGGGGGCCGTCACTCTCATGCAGAGTCTCGGTCAACATTTATTCTCACATTTTTCACTTGGCATCGATCTTTTTCTGGTCTTGGTGGTCTACCATAGCCTCGACAACTCACCCGCCTGGAGTTCTTTGGGCGGTTCAACGGTTGGATTGGCACAGGACGCTCTGAGCGGTGGGCTCTACGGGCTTCATGGATTTGCGAACACTCTGGTCGCTTATCTTTCATCACGCCTGCAACAACGTCTGGTTATTCAACAGCCCTCCCAGGTTGGACTGCTGTTTGTTGTGGCCGCCGCATTGCAACTCGCAACTTTGACGACACTTCAGTTCCTTCTCGTAGATGCGGTTGAGCTACCTGGACTGGTGTCGATGACAGCCCGTATGTCATCGTCGGGTGTGATCGGTGCAATGCTATTCGCATTTGTCGGAAAGACCCGCGAGTTGGAGGGCCGCTGGCGTGCTCGCCGAAGTAGACGGCTGAAGATCTAAGAGTCATGAAGATTCGGCACCACCGAGAAGAGCTGGTAAGAAGAGTGGGAGGCCTGACTGCTCTGACTCAGGCCGCGATTCTGCTCATCGCCGGTGGCTACTGGTCCGTACAGATTGCGGAAGGCGCATACTATCGAGAGCTCGCTGAAAACAACCGCCTACGTAAATTGACCATCGAAGCGCCGCGGGGATTGATTCTCGATCGTTTCGATCGACCACTTGTCGAGAACGCTCCAAGCTACTCTTTGCTGCTGGATCGAAGTTTGGCTCACGATCTGGCAGTCAGCCTGGCCTTCGCCAGCGAAATCTTGGGCTTGACCCCTGAGGATCTGGACAAGATTCTCGCTAGCCATAAGGGAACTCCTAGATTTCACCCCATTCGGCTTGCTCAAGACCTCTCCTTGGCACAGCTGGCGCGCTTCGAAGTCGAACATTTGGAACACCCCGAGTTTGAGATCCAGACCGAGCATGTACGCTTGTATCGTCATGCTCATCAGACGGCTCACGTCATCGGCTATCTTGGAGAAGTGACTAACGCGGATCTGGCTCGACCAGGTAGCCCCTATGTGCCGGGCGATCTAGTGGGCAAGAAAGCGCTCGAAGGCCTCTATGAAATTCATCTTCGGGGCGAAACAGGCGAACGTGTTGTCGTAGTCGACAGCCGTGGACAGCTGATCGAAGAGTTCGATCGACTCCACGCCAACAGCGGAAGAGACCTCCGGTTGACGCTGGATCTAGAACTGCAACAAACCGCAGCTGAGTTGCTGGCAGGACAAGTGGGAGCGATCATCGCGCTGGACCCCCGCCAAGGAGAGGTCCTCGCAATGGTGTCAGCACCATCGTTCGACCCCAATAATTTTGCGCGGAGGCTGCGCCAAGAAGAGTGGCGCGAGGTGTTGGACCATCCACACCATCCACTGCAAAACAGAGTGCTGCAGAACACTTACCCGCCAGGATCCATCTTCAAAATTGTTATGGCACTCGCAGGGCTCGACCGCGGCCTGATCGACCCAGAGAACACGACCGCCTATTGCAGAGGATACTCCACCATCTACAACAACAGATACCGCTGCTGGCAGGCTGCCGGGCACGGTACCGTTAATCTGCGAACTGCCTTGAAGAAATCTTGCAACGTCTATTTTCATCAACTCGGGCAAAAGCTCGGTATCGATCAGATCGCCAACTACAGTCGGAAGTTCGGCCTCGGTCGCAAAACAGGCATCGACCTTAGCGGGGAGAAGACTGGCCTGGTGCCGGACAGTACATGGAGCTTGGAGGCACGAGGCGCCCCTTGGTACCCTGGCGAGACTATCTCCGTGGCAACTGGCCAGGGTCCCATTTTGGTTTCTCCGCTGCAAGTTGCCGTTCTGATGGCGGCCGTTTCCAATGGCGGAAGACTAGTGCAACCACACCTCGTGCAAAATCCTCGATTGCATGGACCGCTCCCCGATGAGAGACAGCTCCACCTTGAAGAGGAACACTTTGCGCTGGTCAAGGAAGCACTGTGGAGTGTCGTCAACGAGGTCGGTGGCACAGGCGTAGCGGCCGCGGCCAACGACCTCAACATTGCCGGAAAAACCGGCACAGCTCAGGTCATCACCCAAGAAAGACGGATCGACAACGAAAACCTAGCACACGAAAATCGTGATCACGCATGGTTCGCATCCTTCGCTCCAGTTGAGGATCCGCGCTTGGTTGTGGTTGTTTTCGTTGAACATGGCGGCGCAGGTTCCAAAGCCGCTGCCCCTCTAGCAAGGAAGATGTATGAGGCGTTTTTCCAAGGTCGATCCTCGCATCGGCCATCTGCTAGCGGATGAGTCTTCACCTCTGCGGAGGTTGGGGAATGTTCACTGGGGCCCCCTCGTCGCCGCCTTGGCTCTCTCTTTGATCGGCCTGGTGACGATCCATAGCGCCAGTGCTGAGCTTCCAATCGATCATTTCCCGAAACAGGCACTTTGGGTTCTGGCCGGTTCCGTCGCTTTGGCTGTCGTCTTCAGTATCGACTACCATCGCCTGCTCGCGTTGGCTCCAATCTTCTATGGGATTATCCTGAGTCTCTTGGTGCTGGTTCTCATCGTTGGCCATAGCTCGGGAGGCGCCAAGAGCTGGTTCCTTTTAGGTCCGATTTCGATTCAGCCTTCTGAGTTCGCAAAACTGGCAACCGCCCTGTTGCTGACGCGTTTCCTTGCCGGGATCAAGAAGCCATTCCTCACCGTTCGAGAGATCGCGACGGCGGGTGTGATCACTGGGGTCCCGATGGTGCTCATTGCTCTTGAGCGTGACCTCGGCAGCGCAGCGATGTTCTGCCCGATCTTACTCGGGTTACTCCTCGTCTGTGGAGTTCGCTGGCGACAGATTTTTGTCGCTGCTCTCATGAGCTTGGTTCTCGCGGCGGGTCTGTGGAATTTTGGTCTACGTCAGTACCAACGTTCCCGCATCATGAGCTTCTTGTCGCCGGACGAGGACCCCCTCGGCGCCGGATACCAAGTCCGCCAAAGCAAGATCGCCGTCGGTTCGGGTCAATGGCTCGGGCGTGGATACAAACAAGGCACTCAGAGCCAACTGAGGTTCTTGCCAGCACGTCACACCGACTTCATCGTCGCGGTTCTAGCCGAAGAGTGGGGTTTCGCTGGCGTTCTCGTGATCCTATCACTCTATAGTTTGTTCATCGTTTCGGCAGGGAATATCGCCATGCGTGGCCGTGATCGAGCAGGTATCTTGTTAGTGGTCAGCCTATTGAGCGTTTTCTGTTTTCACACTCTCTACAACATGGCGATGGTCGTTGGCCTCTTGCCTATCACTGGCATCCCACTGCCCTTTCTTTCTTATGGCGGCTCGTTCACACTGGCCAACTGTCTTGCGACCGGTTTGATCCTGAATGTCGACTTCAGGCGCTACGTGAATCGATAGAATAGCCGCTTGGAGGTTCGTCGATCGAAATCGTCGGGCGCCGAGAGCCCTAAACTAGGGAACGAAGATCCGATCGTCTGTCCAGAGCGCAAACGAGGGTAAGAATGAACAAAAAGATGCTCATCGAATGTGACCTTCATCAGACTCGGATTGCGCTCTTGGAACAAGATCGATTGGCCGAAATCTTCATCGAGCGCCATGAACAGCTCGGCGTCGTCGGCAATATCTATTTCGGCAGGGTCAACAGGGTCTTGCCAGGCATGCAGGCGGCGTTCGTTGACATCGGGCTCGATCGAGATGCTTTCCTGTACGTTAGCGAGGTCACAGATCCACTTGCGACTTTCGACGAGGTTGAAGCCCGCGAATCGAGTACGGACGAGAGTACCGATACGATCGTCGCTCTCGACAACGATGCTTTGCCAAGCCTGAGTCTCGACACCCCAGGCGGCGAGCCAAGTCCTGACGCGCCTCCGCAGATTGACCCCGATAGCGAGGAGTTGCGGCGAGCGCCTGAGCGCCCCTCAATTGACCAACTGCTCAAACCAGGACAGGAGCTGATGGTTCAGGTTCTCAAGGATGCGATGCCCAATAAAGGGGCACGGGTGACGACTCAGATCACGCTACCTGGCAGATCGCTCGTTCTCCTCCCCAGCGTAACTCACTTGGGTGTCTCGCGCCGCATCGAAGACGAGGAGGAACGGCAAAGGCTACGCCTGCTGCTTGAGGACTTACAACCTCAGGGAGTTGGACTGATTGTTCGCACGGCTGGGGAAGGCAGCGGCCGCGAAGAATTAAGAAGCGACTTGGCCTATCTCTCGAAGCTCTGGAAAAGGATCGGCCAGCGCTGCGAGCGGGTCTCGGCGCCCACGTTGGTTCATCGTGATCTCGATTTGGCGCTGAGGGTTGTTCGTGACTACCTCGCGAGTGAATACAGAGTCATCTGGGTTGATGGTGAAGAGACCTACGAACGGCTGGTCGATTTTGTTGATCAGATGCAGCCGTCCATGGTGAATCGGGTCAAGCTGTTCCAGCAGGACTCCGGGCTTTTTGAGCGGTTTGCGATCGAGGAGGAGATCGAAGCTGCCCTCAATACCAAAGTCTGGCTCAAGTCAGGTGGCCACATTGTGATCCACCCAACGGAGGCCTTGGTGGCTATCGACGTCAATACCGGCCGCTATGTGGGACGTCTCAACCTCGAAGACACAGTGTTGACGACCAACCTCGAGGCGGTACAGGAGATTGTGCGCCAGATTCGGTTGCGGAACTTGGGTGGAATCATCGTGATCGACCTCATCGACATGGAAGAGCCAGAGCATCGCGAACAGGTCTCCGAGGCTCTAGCCAAGGAGATGGCCAAAGACCGGGCGCGTAATCGTGTCTTGAGCATCTCCGAGTTCGGTTTGGTTGAGATCACCCGCAAACGCAGTCGACCCAGCCTGGAGAGACTCTTGACTCAACCGTGCCCCTACTGCCGTGGAATAGGCAGGATCAAATCACTGTCTACGATCGGCCTAGACCTAAGACGCCAGATCCTTCAACAGCGGAGTCGGTTCCAAGACCGCGAGATATTGCTTCGGGTCCATCCTGAAGTCGCGAGAGCCCTTCAACGGGAAAGCCAACCGATCCTACGAGAACTCGAGCATGCTCTTCGCACAGAGATTCTGATCCAGAGCGATTCTGGACTACATCACGAACGCTTCGACATTCTCGAAGTCTGACGACATCTATGCACAAGTCAGATCGAGCGATATCTGCTGAGGCTCTTGAGTCCCGGGATCGTGATTCTGTGGACGCCCTCCGAAGTGCCGTCGAGAGCTTCGCCTTTGACTCGGCCTACGGTGAGGTCTCTGCACAATACAAGACGGTCGACCTCGAATCGGTCGTCCGACGACTGAGCGATCCAGCAACCGCTAGCGAGACGATTCACTGGGGTCGCAACTACCTCTACAAAACGCATCTCGATACTGCGACAGAGCGATTGGATGTGGTGGTCAAACAATTCCGTAACAGCGGTCTTCGGAATCGCTTGCGGCGTTATCTCGGTGGCAGCAAGGCAGCTCGAAGTTGGCGGATTGCACAAGCGTTCGAGCAGGCGGGCCTGAAGACTGCTGAATGCGTAATGCTGATCGAGTCGAGTCAATCGGAAGGACCGTCTTTCTTTGTCACACGGCACTTAGGTGACGTCATCGAGGCACGTTACGTCTTGCGCGCAGCCAATAGCCATCTTGAGAAGGAACAGTTCCCAGACCTCGACTTTGATGCGTTCTTTCGCGCCCTAGGGCAAGCCGTCCGGCAGATGCATGAAGCTGGTTTTTTCCATCGCGATTTGTCAATCGGTAACATTCTCTTACCGATGGAGAGCCAGACTCCGACAGCAGAAGACCTGTCGATCATTGATTTGAACCGTGCCCGCCATCGGCAACGGCTGTCCCTTTGGCAGAAAACCAGAGATTTGTGTCGGCTAGCGATCTACAGACCTGAACAACAGAGGCTCTTTCTTCAGGCCTACTGGGAGACCGAGAACCCAACTTGGACACAACTCACTCTCTACAATGCCTGCCATTACGGTTTTCGATTTAAGGTCGACGGCAAGAAGAAGCTGCGCACATGGACTCGATGGCTTGGGCAATGGGTCATGCCACGACAAGCACACGCCCACATACCTGATGCGCCGACTGATGCTTCGGCGCGCGACAAGATCGTGTGGGATCATCTTTCCGACCAACCCCACCAACACGCGAGCAGGCTTGAGAAGCTCTGGGTTCGTCTAGCAGACACACCGAGCCACGCACGGCAAACAGCCACGTTCTTCGCTGCACTTCCTCGGATTGTCCGAAGGTATCGGGAGATCAAGCAAGACCTCTATCAAAGGCCCAAACCATGGGACGGCGTCGGTGTTTGTTTGCGCCCTTTCCCCGAAGCACCAGATCTTTTGTTGACTGCGATCGAAGATTTGGGCGTCCAAAAGATCTTGCTACGGCTCCACCCTTGGGACGATGACCACGACGCGGAAGAGAACCTAGCCCGAGAGCTCCAGAACAAGGGCTTCGAGCTTGCTTTCGCTCTACCTCAGAATCGAGATCTGATCCGAGACCCTAATAGATGGCGCGACAAGGTGGTTGAGCTTGCCGAACGGTTTACTCCCTTCGGCCACCACTTCCAAATCGGCCAAGCAATCAATCGGAGTAAGTGGGGTATCTGGAGATACAACGAGTACCTGGAACTCGCCTGGAGCGCAGCTGAGATCTTGAAGAAGTACCCAGGGGTAGAGATTCTAGGACCAGCGGTGATCGACTTCGAGTTTCACGTCACGGCATCCATTCTGAATTCGAAATACAAGGATCTGCACTTCGACATACTTTCAAGTCTGCTTTATGTTGATCGACGAGGTGCGCCCGAAAGTTCTCAACTCGGCTTCGACACCATCGATAAGATCGTTCTACAGCGAGCGATCGCCGAAACTTCAAGGCTCTGCGGGCCTCGATCGTGGGTCACGGAAGTTAATTGGCCATTGTGGGAAGGCCCACATTCTCCGGCAGGTAAGTCGGTGTCGGTGGATCCTGACACTCAGGCTGATTACCTCGCTCGCTACTATCTCCTGGCATTGGCTACCGGCGCGGTCGAACGAGTCTATTGGTGGCAGCTGGTTGCCCGAGGTTATGGGCTTATTGCTCCACGAGGTGATGCCAAACAGGGCCGCCTGGAGCTCATTCGTAGACCCAGCTTCTTAGCCCTGAAGACGCTCGCTCAAGAGCTCCAGAACAGCATCTTTATCGGCCCTCTTCCGTCTCTACCTGACACTCACCTCTATCACTTCCGGAGTGCAGAGGGACAAGAGCGTGTTGCGGCTTGGAGTTCAAATCGCCGACAACGGGCTGTTCTCCCCAAGGCCGCCAAGATGGTTGTCGACATTGGAGGTCAACACCTGTCGATGCCAGAGAGCAGAGAGATCGAGCTGACCTCATCCGTTAGATATTTTCACCTTTAGTCTCAAATTGGGTGTCTGAGTCCAGTTTTGGGCCTTTTGTCGAAGTACGCTCGGCTTCATGTGTGCTCGAGAGTAGGCTCTCGGCAGAGAGTTGAAAAGACCAACTGAAGGCAGAGCTTAGTCCAAGCTTCAGTGCCTTCGATCTCGCCCGAGATGACGAGTCTCGGATCACACAGAAACAACGCCAGGGAGATATTTGAGCATGTTAGCTGGCCACTCCCACAAACTTCTCGAACAGGCCGCAAAAGAGTCCATCGAACGCATTCAGCTAGATCGGCGCAAGGCGCCGCAACGTCTTAAGCCTCTCCTTGCCTATATTGAGGAGAACCTCTTCAATCCGACGCTAGACGTCAATCAGCTCAAGCGTAGTTGCGGAGTACGTGACAACTCTGTGCCTATCCAATTCCACTCTGCGGTCGGACGGCCTCCCCATGGCTACATCGAAGATCGTCGGCTGGAGACAGCCTGTCGGCTCTTGGCAGATTCTCACCTCAAGATCTGGCAGATCTCAGAGCTTCTTGGCTACTCGAGCATTCAGGTTTTCAGTCGCGCTTTCTCGAGATGGTCAGGCCAACGCCCGACCCTATTCCGTAAGAAGGCACGACGCGGCGCGGACTTAGACAGCGGCACCAGTTCAAACCAACAGGGCACAGAACGGAAGAGATTCGACCGTTCCGTCGTCGCTACCGAGTCTTTGCGCAAAGCACTGGATGGCGAGCTACCCCACGAAGAGGCGAAAACGTTGATCGAAACACTCTTGGGGCTTTACCCTTCTTGCCGCGAGTCGTTCAACGGGGCCTTACCCGAAAAGACCGACGACCCAGATAGTGGCGACGGTCTCCACGGCGCGGACCTAGCGAGCGAATCCTCGCGTCAGGATGCCGAATCGGCGCAGCTCAGAGGCAACGCCCACGATCGTTACCAGGCTGAGACAATCTGGAACAGGCTCGATGGACAGTCTGCCGAGCGCCAACAAGAGGTACTGGCGGAGACGTCGCAAACGTCTGCCGCTTTGTTCTACCTAGTACTCGAGAAAAGCCGAGACATCGGCGCTGAAGATGCGAACGAGGGTGTGAAGGTCGCAGAGACAGCACTCGCCTCTCTTGACTCTCTGGTCCGGCGTCGCGGTGACGAAGCGACTTTCGCCTCTTTGAGGGCTCAGGGCCTGACACGTTTGGCCAATGCTCGCTGCTTGGCTTCGGACCTGAACGGGGCCGAAGCTGGTTTCGAGGATGCCGAGAAATACCTTGAACAGGGTGGGTGTCGGCCCGACGTCGAGGCTGAGCTTCTGACCTTCAAGGCGACCCTTCGCCGCGACCAGCGGCGCTTTCTCGAAGCCCGAGAGCTTCTGGATCGGGCACGTGACCTGTGTCCCCAGGAGGCCAGCGATCTTCTGATCAAAGTCTTACTGGCCCAAGCTTCAGTACGTTTCGAAGAGGGTCATCCAGCTGCATCGATCCCGTTCCTGGAACAAGCATTACCGCTCGTCAACGGTAGCCAGAACAACGCCTTGCGCCTTGCCGTCTTCCACAATCTTGTCGCCACCTATTCGGAGGCAGGATGGTACGACAAGGCGGTACACCTACTTCCAATGGCTCGGCGCCTGTCTTCTGAACATGGAACAGGCTACAGCCAGATCCGATTCCGTTGGCTGGAAGGGCTGGTTTCCCGGGGCCTAGGGGATCTCGAGCCCGCAGAAGAGGCTCTGACCGAAGCTCGCGATGCGTTTTCCGAGGCCGGCGATGGTTTCAGTACCGCATTGGTCTGCCTCGATCTTGCCGAGCTCTTCTCGAGACAAGGTCGTTATGCCGACCTGATCACTCTATGCGCGTCGATGGCGCCGATCTCTGGGATGCTCCAGCATCACCGTGAAGCCATTGTTGCGTTGCAGTTGTTTCAGCGTGCGGCGGAAGAGCGGAGCGTCACCACTGTGGTCTTAGAGAGAGCGAGAAAAGCGCTCCTCAGGGGCCAGAAGCGGGTCGTTATCTAGGCAGCTAGCCCGCAATATCGCGATGGCGACCCATCCTAGGGGCGCCATCGCGATGGATATGTCACGCGA